>NC_014376.1:4336080-4662871 GCF_000144625.1 [Clostridium] saccharolyticum WM1
ACAAAACCATTTTATGCAAAAATACAGAAAATGTGCAGGAACCCATGAAAGGAAAAAACGGCTTTCTGATGGCATGCCGGTCAGAAAACCGCTGATCCTTATGAATCGATATGGAAAAGGCGCTCCGGATACACTCCTTCTGAAACCAGCTTCCTGATTGCCGCCGCAACAGCAGGCTTGTCTTCTTTATATGTTACGCCAAACCACCGGTCCTTTGTTTCAAGGACTCTTACCTGTGCTTTTTGGGAATGGACAAGCTGATCTATAATCTTAGGAAGCAGGTATTCTGTTTTCACATCCCCTTCTTTTATACTGTCTAAAAACTCCGGAAAACCTCTCTCCAGTTCCTCAAGAAACGCCGGGGACAGCCCCCACATATTCATGGACACATTCTGGTTCAAAGGAATCACCACTTCCCCGCCTTCCTCACTGCGGCCTTCTGCCCGGTCTTCCTGCTGCCGGATCTCATAGGTTTCTGTTACCCCTATAAGTATCCCATTTTCATCCACCCGGCAAACGCCACGGGTTACGCCTCCATTTTCACTTAAGGTGTTGCCCAGAATAAATCCTCCCATACAAATATCAAAAGGCTTTGCCCCTGGGTCCATCTCATTTACCAGATACTCATGGATCTTTATAAAGCCTTCTTTTCCATAATAGTCATCTGCATTGATCACTGCAAACGGTTCATGGATCACATCTTTTGCACATAACAGAGCCTGTCCGGTTCCCCAGGGCTTGGTTCTGGCTTCCGGCTTTGTATAACTTGCCGGCAGGTCATCAAGCTCCTGAAAAGCGTACTCTACAGGAACAATCTTCTCGATTCTCTTTCCGATGATTTCTTTAAAATCCTGCTCCAGATCCTTTCTTATGATGAATACAACTTTGTCAAATCCGGCTTTCAGAGCATCATAAATAGAATAGTCCATAATAATCTCACCGCTTGGTCCTACAGGCTCCAGCTGCTTGATTCCTCCGCCGAACCGGCTTCCAATGCCTGCTGCCATAATTACTAATGATGTCTTTTTCATTACACTATCTCCCTGTTCGTTTTATCTGACTAATAGTATATCACAAAAGATAGGCTTAATCCATAGATTCAGGAATTTGTCCTCCATTCAAAAGCCCGCCGGAGATTAATAATAAACTTTATCTTCCGCCCCTGTCAGTCTCCATGATTCTCCTGCCTTTCACAGCATTATGTACCGGAAATAAAAAAGAGACCTGAACCTGTTAGATATGGTCCAAATCCCTTTTTCCTTACTTTGTAAGTGAAAGCCTTATAAGAGCCTTTTTTAAAGCTGTTTCTGCTCTTATGATATCGATCTCTCCGCTCTGCTCTTTCAAGCGGCGTTCTGCACGGATTTTAGCCTCCTCTGCACGGTTTACATCGATTTCTCCGGGCCATTCCACAACTTCCGCCATTATGACGATCTTTTCCGGTAAAACCTCAATAAAACCAGACATCAGGGCTGCTTCCTTCACTCCGTCCTCCTGGTGGATCTTTAAAACTCCAGGAGCAACAATGGCGGTTATTGGGATGTGATTCCGGTATACACCGATATCCCCTTCCGTGGTAGTAAGCTCCACCATGGAAGCCTCACCCTCGTAAAACTTCCGTTCCGGAGTGATGATATGCAGTTTGAATAAATCAGCCATATTCCCACCCCCTATTTTTTCACACGGGCAAGAACGTCCTCAATGCTGCCTGCATTCAAGAAATAGCTTTCCGGAATATCATCATGCTTTCCTTCCAGTATCTCCTTAAAGCCCTGAATGGTATCAGAAAGCGGCACATAACGGCCTTCCAGTCCGGTAAACTGTCCTGCAACGAAGAACGGCTGAGACAGGAACCTTTGGATCTTTCTTGCGCGGGCTACCGTGATTTTATCTTCCTCAGAAAGTTCATCCATACCTAACATGGCAATGATATCCTGAAGCTCTTTATACTTTTGAAGCACTTCCTGAACCCCTCGCGCAACACGGTAATGTTCCTCACCTACGATACGGGGATCAAGGATTCTCGATGTAGATCCAAGGGGATCAACCGCCGGATAAATACCCAGCTCCACGATGGAACGGTCAAGAACCGTGGTCGCATCCAGATGGGCGAATGTGTTGGCCGGAGCCGGGTCCGTAAGGTCATCAGCCGGAACGTAAACTGCCTGAACCGATGTGATGGATCCGTTCTTCGTGGAAGTGATTCTTTCCTGAAGAGCGCCCATTTCGGTCTGAAGGGTCGGCTGATAGCCTACTGCTGAGGGCATACGTCCAAGCAAAGCGGAAACCTCGGAACCTGCCTGTGTAAAACGGAAAATGTTGTCAATGAACAACAGCACATCCTTACCACCCTGGTCACGGAAATACTCAGCCATGGTAAGGCCTGTAAGCCCCACTCTCATACGGGCTCCCGGCGGCTCGTTCATCTGACCGAATACCATGGTTGTTTTATTGATAACGCCTGATTCCTGCATCTCGTGATAAAGGTCATTTCCTTCACGGGTGCGCTCGCCAACGCCGGTAAATACGGAATATCCGCCGTGTTCTGTGGCGATGTTACGGATCAGCTCCTGAATTAATACGGTTTTACCTACACCTGCACCACCGAAAAGGCCGATCTTACCACCCTTTTGATAAGGGCAGAGAAGGTCGACAACCTTGATTCCGGTTTCCAGAACCTCCGTTTCCGTTGACTGCTCCTCAAAGTTAGGAGCCGGTCTGTGAATCGGAAAATGCTCTTTTACTTCCGGTGCCGGTTTATTATCGATTGGATCACCCAGAACGTTAAAGATACGTCCCAGAGTCTCCTCTCCAACCGGTACAGTAATCGGAGCGCCGGTAGCTACAGCGTCCATACCACGTACCAGTCCATCGGTGGTCCCCATGGCGATACATCTTACTGTATCATCGCCAATATGCTGGGATACTTCGACAACCAGTCTGCCGCCATCCTTAGTTGTGATATCAATCGCCTCATTGATATCCGGCAGCTTGCCCTGGCTGAACTTGATATCCAGTACGGCACCGATGATCTGGGTGATCTTACCAATATTTTGTCCTGCCATCTTGTTTCTCCTTCTTTTTATATTTCTCTCTTTTCCAAATTTAAGCTGCGTTCCCGCTTGCTCCCGCTTGCTTTCATTAAGAAGTCTGCCATGGAAGTTCGCTTCGCCCTGCGGCTCAGCGAACGGCTATTTTTCTAAATTCAAGCTGCGCTCCCGCTTGCTTTCATTAAGAAAAATATGCCTACGAAATTGCATTGGCTCCGGCTATGATCTCGGTAAGCTCCTGGGTTATGGAACCCTGTCTTGCCCGGTTATAAGCCAGTCCAAGTTCTTCTATCATCTCTTCCGCATTGTTGGTCGCAGAATCCATGGCTGTCATTCTGGCTCCGTTTTCACTTGCAACGGCCTCCAGCAGTGCGCCATAAATCAGGCTGCTCATATACTTTGGAATAATGGAATCCAATACCTCATCCTCATTGGGCTCGTAATTCATTAAAGTCAGATCCGTCTTTTCACTTCCCTCTTTTAATTCAACAGGGAGAAGCTTTTTAAGAGTTGGTATTTGGGTTACAGTATTCTTAAAAGAAGTATAAGCCAGATATATTTCACCTATCCGGTTCTGTCCAAAGGCGTCCAGAAGCTCCATGGTAATATCGGCCGCATCTCTGTAGATGGGCTCATTGATCACCTCGGAATAATCCTGTACAATGGTATATCCTTTTCTCGCCAGTGACTCCTTCCCCTTCCGCCCGATGGCGTAGATATCTGTGAGTTCCGGCGTAAGCCTTTCATCTCCATTCACCAGCTTGGCAATGTTGTTGTTATAGCCACCTGCCAGCCCGCGGTTGGAGGTAATGACAATGACTGCCTTCCTCTTAGAATCGCCTGCTTTTAAATACTTATGCTCAATGCTGCCGGATTTGCGCAGCATGGAACCAATGGTATCATACATCATGTCGTAATAGGGTTTGGATTCCTCTGCCTTTGCTTTGGACTTCTGCAGCTTAACAGTAGATATGAGCTTCATGGCCTTCGTAATCTGTTCGGTACTGGAAATACTGTCTCTTCTTCGTTTGATATCCCTAATGGATGCCATGATTGTTCACCTGCCTTTAAAAAACTCCTGCTTTGCATTCGTTAATTGCCTTTACCAGCAATTCCTCTGTCTCAGGCGTGATCTGCTTCGTCTCCCGGATACTTGCAGGAATTTCAGAGTATTTGCTGTCAATGAAGCTGGTCAAAGCCTTTTCAAAATCAAGGATTTTTCCGGTAGGAATATCCAGGAGAAGCTTTTTGGTGGCAGCAAAGATAATGATGATCTGATATTCAACCGGAATCGGCTGATACTGGCCCTGCTTTAATACCTCTCTGATCCTCTCGCCCTGGGCAAGCTGCTCTGCGGTCTCCTTATCAAGCTCAGAACCAAACTGAGCAAAGCTTGCAAGCTCACGGTACTGCGCCAGTTCCACACGGATAGGAGCAGCGATCTTTTTCATTGCCTTGATCTGAGCAGAGCCGCCTACACGGGATACGGAAAGGCCTGCATTGATGGCAGGACGGAAACCGGAGTTAAACATCTCTGTTTCCAGATAAATCTGTCCGTCTGTAATGGAAATTACATTCGTTGGAATATAAGCAGATACGTCACCTGCCTGTGTCTCAATAATGGGGAGTGCCGTCAAAGAACCGCCTCCCAGTTCTTCCGAAAGCCTGGATGCTCTCTCCAAAAGCCTGGAATGGAGATAGAAAACATCGCCAGGGTAAGCCTCACGGCCCGGCGGTCTCTTTAGTAACAGAGACAGGGTACGGTATGCGGCAGCATGTTTACTTAAGTCATCGTAAACTACCAGCACGTCATCGCCGTTCTCCATCCACTCTTCTCCAATGGCACACCCGGAATAGGGGGCAATATACTGAAGCGGAGCTAAATCGGAAGCTGTGGATACCACAATGGTGGTATAATCCATGGCGCCGTACTCTTCCAGTGTCTTAACAATGGTAGCAACCGTTGATGCCTTCTGGCCGATGGCCACATAAATACAATGGACCCCCTGGCCCTTCTGGTTAATAATGGTATCAAGGGCAATCGCCGTTTTACCGGTCTGGCGGTCACCGATGATCAGCTCACGCTGTCCTCTTCCGATAGGGATCATGGCATCAATGGCCTTAATACCGGTCTGGAGAGGGGTATCTACTGATTTTCTGTCAATAACTCCGTGAGCTACGCGCTCGATTTTGCGGAACTTTTCTGTCTGGATCGGTCCTTTTCCATCAATAGGCTGTCCTAACGCATTTACAACACGGCCTGTTAATGCATCGCCTACAGGTACTTCCACCACTCGTCCGGTAGTCTTTACCGTATCACCCTCGCTGATCGCGCTGGTACCAAGTAAAACCGCACCTACGTTATCTTCCTCCAGGTTGAGCACCATGCCATAGATATCTCCTGGAAACTCAAGGAGCTCTCCCTGCATGGCATTTTCAAGGCCATGGATACGGGCAATACCGTCTGCCACCTGAATGACTGTACCGACATCAGAGACATCCAGTTTCGTTGAATATCTTTGAATCTGTTCCTTGATGACAGAACTGATCTCTTCTGGTCTTAAATTCATTAAGGTTTGCACCTTCTTTCTAAGATTATTCACGATATCCGATTCTTAAAAAATTAGGGAAAGGGAAATCATGTCAGCTGCAGCTTCAATAAGCTGCGGCGCAGTTCATAAATCTGCGTCTTAATGCTGGAATCCACCACCCGGTCTCCGATTCTGATTACCATACCGCCAATAATTGACGGGTCTACCTGATAATTCATCTCAAATTCCACATATTGGGTGGTATTCAGCAATTTTTCCACGAGACGGGCCTTCTGCCCCTCGTTCAACTCAACAGCGCTGGTCACATGGGCCACGCCGATTTTCTTATATTCCTTGACAGCATTCACGAAGTATTCACAGATTGCCGGAATCTCCTTCTGTCTGCCTTTGTCGACAATGACTGCCAGAAAGCCCATCAGATCATCCGATACGCGTCCATCGAAAATATTCTTAATAATGCCGATTTTCTCTTCTTTTACAATCTTCGGATTATCAAGAAGCTCAGTCAAAGACTGATTCCCGCGCAAAATCATCTGCAGGCCTTTCACTTCCTCGAACAAAGCGTCTACTTCCTGCTTATTCAGAGCTTCCTCAAACAATGCATCGCCGTATACTTTTGATACTAGCTTTGCCATGTGCTCTCACCCATCTCTTTCAAAGTCTCGTCAATCAGGGCATTCTGCACCGTAGTGTCAATGGAAGCAGCCACGACCTTACCGGCCATAAGAGAAGCGATGGATATGATCTGATCCTTCATATCATCAAGCGCTTTCTTTCTTTCCAGTTCCACCTCACGGTTGCCCCGGATTACAATGCGGTCCGCTTCTTCCCTGGCTTCTGCAATAATCTCTGCCTCACGCTGCTTGGCTCTTTTTCTGGCATCCTCTAAGATTGCTTCTGCCTCTTTCTTCACTTCCTGAAGTCTGGCTTCATATTCTTCCTTCATTGCATGTGCAGCTTCCTTATCGTCGGCAGCACTTTTTAATTCTCCCGCAATCTTCTGTTTTCTTCTTTCCAGGGCTTCCCGTACCGGATTGAACAGCATATAGGATAACGCGAAAAACAGGATGAATATGTTGACTCCTGTTATAAATGAATCGAAAAGCAGCTGTGGGTCAAATCCCAATAATCGTTCCAAGGTTTCGCCTCCTCTCGCTCTTTATTCTTTCCCCGTTCTGAGGGATGACATCCGTCTCCCGCCATTCCATTCTTTAGCTGAATGGCTTTAAGAACATAAGGATAGCAGCAACAGCGAAACCATAAAGACCTGTTGTCTCAGCAACGGCCTGTCCTAAAAGCATGGTAGATGTAATATCAGATTTTGCACCAGGGTTGCGTCCAACTGCAGCAGCCGCATGTCCTGCCGCGATACCCTGTCCAATACCAGGTCCGATACCTGCGATCATCGCAAGACCTGCACCGATTGCTGAGCAGCCTAAGATAAAATCCTGTCCTGAAAAACCGTTCATAGAAAAATTCCTCCTGAATTTAATATTATTGAAGTTTAATCCATCTTATCATTGACATAAACCATAGTCAGCATACAGAACACATAGGTCTGAATACAGCCTGAGAATACGTCACAATATACATGTAAAAATGATGGGATACCGATCTTTACAAAAATTGGCATCATCCCATACCACAATCCCATAATAACAACACCTGACATCATGTTGCCGAATAAACGGAGCGCCTGGGATAATGGGTTTGTAATTTCACCGATTAAGTTAATCGGGAACAAAACAGGAAACGGCTTAAACATGCTTGTCAGATGTCCGATTCCATGATTCTTGATTCCCTGGTATTGCACGATGCAGAATGTGAAAACACCAAGCATGAATGTAACACCAAAGTCACCTGTTGGCGTTCTAAGACCAAATAAGCCGCCAATATTGCAGAACAATATGAAGATAAATATCGTTCCAATATAATTAACAAACTTCTTTGCATTGTGACCCATCGTACCGTTTACCAGGTTGTCAAGCGCCTCCACGGCAAGTTCCACAATATTCTGGAAGGTGCCAGGCACTTCAGTCGCCTGTTTCATTTTCCGATTGGCCATCACAGCTATTATTAAAATTACGATTGTTACAATGCTAAGGCCTATTTCTGTGGTTGTAACCCAAAGCTCCTGTCCAAAGGCCTGAAACTTAGTAACGCCTTTGATCATAAAGTCCACATTATTGGCACTCGCAACGACCATACGCTTAATCCTCCTTTCTTAAGAGATCCCACTTGACCGCAAAGGAGATTACTCTCCCTTTGTCCTGCGGACAGCGATCTTGTGGATGGCAGGCTGTAAAAATGCTCCAGCCTTGAGTCCGAGGACTCCGATTACTACTGCGACCGGATTGAACCAGCCGGAAAACCGGATAATCACTGTTACCAGTATAACAATAAGCAGTAAATAGCGGATAACTGCGCTGATCACACTTCTTTTCTGAACAGTCTTTGGATCCTCCGTCTTCATAGAGCGTTCAAGGACCAAAGCCATGGATAAAAACATGGCCATGGCTATCACCATTCCCAAAAGCAATCCCGCAAAAACAGCACGATTGGGATACATAAAGCATGCCGCAACCATAGCTGCCACAGTGAAAAATACAATTCCGGCTGAAACCTCAAGCATCAGATTCTTTGTTTCCTTCCCCATTACAAATCCTCCTGTCTACGATAGTTTCTCATCGTCATGTCCCTTCACCCGGCTCGGCTGCTTCGGCTTATGCACTTTGGGTCTTACTTCCTCCTGCCGCTCCATGTGCGCCTTCTGATCCTCTGCCCGTTCTTCCCTTTCATTCATGGCAAGGGTGGACTTTGCCAGCTTATAGGCATTTAACCCTCCTGCCAGAAATCCAAGAAACAGAAATAATAACGTCAGCTTTGTTCCCGCATACCGGTCAATGTAGTAACCGGCAAGAATACAAAAAAATACAGGGGCCATGACGCTTAACCCCAGTTGGGTCACCATCATGAGACTTCTCATTACGCTTTTATTATGGCGCATTCTTCCACCTGCTTTCTGCATCCTGCACATATACTTGATATTATACCTAAAAATTTTTATTTTGTCTATTATATACGGAAATTTATCTGGGTTTTTATGGATGATGTATATAATACCAAAAATTGTATATTCTTGAGAAACCAATCATTAAAAAATTCTTGACACGCCAAAAAACTCCAGAGTTTTTCAAGACTTAGACAAAAAATACCTAAAAAAAATTCTGGTTTTTACGAGTGACCCGTAAAAACCAGACCTTTTTCAAATTCTATTTACGCTTCTCTTGTTCCCGGAAGAATTGTTTCAACTTCTGCATGGGGACGTGGAATTACATGCACAGATACCAGCTCGCCTACACGCTGAGCTGCTGCTGCACCCGCATCGGTAGCTGCCTTAACAGCTCCTACGTCACCTCTTACCATAACAGTAACAAGACCGCCGCCGACAAACTCCTTACCGATGAGGGTAACGTTTGCTGCCTTTACCATAGCATCTGCTGCTTCGATGGATCCAATCAGACCTTTTGTTTCAATCATTCCTAATGCATCGTATTTCATTTTAAAATCCTCCTGTTATATCATTAATTTTTAATAGTTCCCTTATTTTACAATGGTAACCCATGATGAACTGCCAAGTCCCATGGCATTTGCTTCTTCCGTATCCAGATGGCATTCCAGACTGGATGTATCGGTTACGCGGATTGCCGTATGATGAAAGATACCGCCCCGGATCCCTTCTGTCTGAATGCTTACCGTCTGTCCGTCATGGACACCGAAATTTAAGGCATCCTGAGGTGTCATGTGAATGTGTCTCTGTGCGATGATTAAGCCTTCCCTGGTCTGAACAGAGCCCTTGGGCCCTACCAGGGTAATCCCCGGTGTACCGGTTAATTCACCGGACATCCTTGGCTGAGAATTTGTTCCAAGCTTAAAACAGTCTGCCGCCAGAACCTCGACCTGCGTCTGTTTTCTGACCGGACCTAATATACGGACCTTTTCAATGGCTCCCTTTGGGCCGCATACGGTGACTGTTTCCTTGCATGCATACTGTCCCGGCTGGGATAGTTCCTTCATTTTGGTCAATTGGTAACCCTGGCCGAAAAGGGTATCCAAGTCTTCCTGGGACAGATGCACATGGCGGTTGGAAACGCCGACGGGTATGCGGAACTCATGGGTTCCTGATTCCGCTTTTACGGCTTCCATTAAGAGTTTGATTACCGCTTCATACTGATCCATTCCTGATCTCCTTTCCTGGTGCGCTTTACTGACTTTTCATAGCCAGTATGATCTCCTTAACAAGAGCAGCCAGCTTCTCATTGTCATCACAGCCTCCCAGAACGGAAGCCGCCGGAGAACCTTCTTTTTTATCAAAGGAAGCGGCAAATTCAGCAGGGCTTAAGGATGCGCCCTGGGATTTTTCCTTCCATAGAAAGGCAGGATCCTCTTCTGCAATGGCGGAACAATCCTTTAAGCCAAAAGCTACCTTTTTCACATTGAGGAGATGCTTCGGGCTTACGTTTTCAGAAACAGAGCTGCCGCCGCAGGTTCCGCAGCCTAATGTAAAGGAAATGGGAAGGCCTGTGCTGATTCCGGTTCCGCCCTGGCTTCCTCCGGTGTTTACAAGGATCCTGGAAGCCGGCTTTGCCGCAAATTTAAGAACCATATCCCTGTCCTGGGTATGAATGCTCATGGTATGCCCGATTCCATTCTGTAACAGACGGATGCTTAAGCCGCAGGCCTCTTCCCAGTTCTTTACGGTGTAAAAACCAAGAACAGTTGTCAGCTTTTCATAGGATAACGGATATCCTTCTCCAACGCCCTCCTGCTTGCCGATAAGGACTTTGGTTCCCTCCGGGATCTGGATGCCTGCTGCCTGTGCAATCACCTGGGGAGAGCGGCCCACAAATTTGGCATTCATGTTATGGCCGTTTTTAAATAACAGATCGCATACTTTGTCTGTTTCTTCCTTTGACATAAAGTAACCGCCCTGGCTTTTCAACTCCGCCACCACTTCTGCGTGGTTGCTTTCCTCGCAGATGATGGACTGCTCGGATGCACAGATGGTACCATAGTCAAAGGTCTTGCTTGCAAGGATTGTCTTTACCGCCTGCTTTACATCAGCCGTTTTTTCTATGTAAGCCGGGGAGTTTCCTGCACCTACGCCAATGGCCGGCTTTCCAGCACTGTATGCCGCTTTCACCATGCCCGGACCTCCGGTTGCAATGATAACGGAAACCTCCTTGCACTTCATCAGCTCGTTGGTAGAGCCCATGGATGGCATGGTTACACAGCCGATGATCCCCTCCGGTGCGCCTGCTGCCATTGCGGCGTCACGCATGACCTCTGCCGCCTTTAAGGTGCATTTTGCAGCAGAAGGATGAGGCGAAAAGACAATGGCATTTCCGGATTTAATGGCAATCATGGATTTAAAAAATACGGTGGAGGTGGGGTTGGTGGAGGGAACGATTCCCATAACAAGTCCGACCGGCTCTGCCACATCAATGGTTTTATTCACCGTATCCTCCTCAAGAATCCCTCTTGTCTTCATATTCTTGATTTCTTCATATAAAAGAGTGGAGGCGGCGTGATTCTTATATGCCTTGTCCATAGCCTTTCCAAAACCGGTCTCTTCCACAGCCATTTCCGCCAGGCAAAGAGCGTGTTCTTCTCCTGCCTTTGCCATGCTTTTAAGAATGGTGTCAATCTGTTCTGCCGTATATCCGGCAATCTTTTTTGCGGCTGCTTCGCCGCATCTTGCTAAATCCCTTGCTTCCTGGATGGAACGCAAATCATAATCAAAATTTTCCATGTTCCCGTTCTCCTTTCAAAGAGACGAAACACGCTCCGCGAGTTTCGCTCGTTATCGCGGCGGTGGCCCAATGATCATGCAAGCATGTTCACTCGGCTCGTTGCTCGCTTAAATATAGAGTCTGCCTTGCAGACCCACGCGCCGGAGCGCGGCTGCTGACATTAATGATTCTGTCCATAATACTTCCCGAATTCTTCCAGCAGCAGGGTTTTATTTGCCTTTGAAATTTCCCGCCCCGCTATGGTAAATTCCGGATATTCACGGGCAAGGGTTCTAAGCTCTGTTACCTTCCTGTCTTCAAGTATCTTCATGGTTACTTCCAGACCATCCTGCTTCATCCATAAGTCTATGGTTTCCCGCTTTATGGTGTCCGCCGCTTCCGGTTCATTGGAGGGTTCTGAAACCGTCTCCTTTGCCTGAAGCTCTTCCGGTTCCATGACAGTCGGTTCTTCTTTCATTTCCGGGACCAATGCCTTTTCCGGTTCATCCGGAGTTTCTCCGCCGGCCACAGCCGTCAGCTCCTCATGAGGCCTGGCAATCACATGGCGTGTTACTAGTACAGCGTTATTTATCCGTTCTACCGCCGCTGCACCGGCGTCCACTGCTGCCTTCACTGCCGCCACATCCCCGGTCACCGTAACAGCTACGAGACCTCCGCCGACTTTGGCCCTTTCCAGAAGAGACACGTCCGCCGCCTTTAACATGGCATCTGCCGCCTCAATGGCTGCCAGCACGCCTTTTGTTTCTATAAAGCCAAGTGCCTGCATTGTTTACCTCCTTAAACCAAGTCCGCCCAGTTTGCCGGATACGTTGCATAAAATACTCTCGCCTTGTCCGGAGAACCCCAGATTACTTTGGAACCGGACGGTACGAAGAGCACATCACCGGCTTTTGCCGTGTAGGTCTTTCCGTCAATGGTAACGGTTAAGGTTCCTTCAATTACATAATCGATCTCTTCATAGGTCAATTCCCATTCAAAGCTGGAATGGTCGATTACAAGGAAACCTGCACTGATATGGGACTCGTCCTTGCTTACCAGTTCCTGATAGTAAGCTTTGACGGATGGATCGCCCGTATCAAATACGTCCATTTTTACAGAACTTCCGCGGACTACTTTCAGACCGTTTCCATGGCTCTCTGAATCATAGGGCTTAAACATGTCATTTAACAATCCCTTTTCCATTAAAGTCTTCAGTACCATATAAATTTTCTCGCTGTCCATATCCAATCCTGCAAAAGCCGCCGGGGCCGGGGCCAGTGTCTGCTCCTCTGCCTTATCACAGAATTTAATACCAAAGGCATCCGCTGCATCCTTTGCAGACGGAGTGATGATGCTTCCGCTTTCCATGTAAAATACCTTTTTTCCCTCAGCGTTTAACTTTTCTACATCCTTTGCACAAATCAACTGCTTCATATGATCACTTCCCTTCTATATAAATTGGCAATCCTCATCAATGATCCCGATCACTACGGCATCTACGGGAACCTCATCGCTTCCCAGCATCCGTCTGGCAGAAGATCCGGTGGAAACAATTACACGGTCACCGATTCCCGCGCTGATAATATCCGCTACGATCAGCCGTTCCCCTTCCCGTGTGCCTCCAATGATCTCGGCGAGCATGAATTTATATCCGTTTAAGGACTCCGCTTTTCTGGTTGCCCATATGTTATCAATCAGTCTGGCCGCTACCATTCTTCCACCCCTCTCTTTTCTCTTTGTTTAATTTCGTCCAGAGCTGCCTCTACTGATGCCGTATCGCCAAAAATCGCCAGCATGATCATGTTCTGGGGGCAGCTTCCTCTGATATCTTCTACCGTAACACCTACTGCCTTTTCTGCCACATCAGCAGCACAAACCATTTCAATGATCCTGCCCTGTATCAGTCCTACTGCGTCCACCGGTCCTATGGGGGAGGAGGTGCCGGAGCCCTTCCTGCGGTTTAAGATATCAATGGTTCCCTGTGACGGTGATTTAATGATACGGTATTCCATATTGTCCACATCCTTTATGCCAGCTCTTTTCGGGTGCAGGAAAATGCGATTCCAAGAGGAGTTACAAACATTGGGTTCTCAGGTTTCCGTGTTCTGATTCCCGTCTGTTTTTCGATGATTGCCTCGATTCCGGTCAGGCAGCAGGTACCGCCTACCAGATAGATTTCCTGTACATCATGTCCTTTGATATGGCGGCTTATGATGGAGGCCACCTTCTCCACAACCGGTTTTAAAACCGGAAGCAGTTCTTTATGGTTTTCTTCTTTCCGCTTATAAACCTCTGCCTCCTGAAAGGACATTTGGTAAGCACCGGAGATCACCAGGGAAAAATGAGTTCCTCCTGTCGGTTCATCTGCTACATACACCACTTTTCCATCCTTTAGAATGGAAATCCCGGTGGTGCCGCCTCCGATGTCAACGACTGCACCATTCTTTATTTTTAAAACAGCGTTTGCTGCCGTAGGCTCATCCAGAAGCTCTGTGATCTCAAATCCGGCTCCCTGGACCACGTTTTTGATGGCTCCTCCGTCTAAGGAGTCGGTACCCGGAGGAATGGCTGCTGCTGCAAAATACAGTTCCGTGCCCAGCTTTTCCTCCAGCTCTTCCTTCAGCTCCCGTACGATCCTTATGGCACCGATATAGTCCACTACCATTCCATCCCGGACCACATCTGCATACCGGTAAGCGCCTGCCACAGGTTTGTAATGTTCATCTAAAACAACCAGCACCACGCACGCCGTTCCCAGATCAACTCCGGTATAGTAAACAGAGGAGCCACCCGTTACAGGCTGCTTAACAACTGCCTCAAACCGGCTTACCAGTTCATTGCAGCCATCAAATGTTATTTCTTCCTTTGACATGTTTTTCCTCCATATTCCAGACATATCATCTGCGATAAGCGGTTAATGACCGGGTTTAAGTTTTCGCCTCCTGCTTCAGCCCCCAGCTCTCTTGTACTGCAGCGCAGACGGTGCAGAAGAAGGATTTCTTTCCCTTTTTCTGACTGTGCATGAAAACCTGTGATTTCAAAGCAATCCTCAAAGGGTTCCTGTAAGTTATCCTCATGAAATCCTGTGCAGGGTTTCCATCCGGTTTCCTCTTCCCTGCCCTCTTTTTTTAGGTTGGAAAGCATTCGTTCCAGATCAAATACCTGTTCTGCCAGAAGAACGTCCCGGCTTAACAGTTCAAGGCCCACTTCCAAAAACTGTGCCTGAAGCGTTTTCTTTCTTAAGAGGAAATGATCCCGGCAGATTTCTATTTCCTGTACCTCTTCTTTTTTTTCTGCAGGTTTTATACCTTTTGGCTTTGCCATCATGGGATCGTCCGTTATGGGAATCTTCTTATCCACCAGAAACTGGCGGGCTCCTGGTGTCAGTCTGGTCCCTCCAGGAAGGTCATAGACGGTAAAGGGTTCTTTTTTCAATAAAATCCTCAAATCATCTTCCGTGATGAATTTCATTAATAGCCCCCCTTACACAGTTTCCGGTAAATGGCTTCAATCTCTTCTGCCGCAGGCACTCTTGGGTTGGTTAATGTACAGTTGTCAGCCAGGGCTTTTTTCGCCATATCCCCAACGGCCTGCTCAAATTCGTTTCTGTCAACGTTTAATTCCGTAATCTGCTGAGGTATTTTGATCTTGTTCATCAGATTCTTAATGTGACGCACCAGGCCGTGTACCGTGGCCTTATCTGTTCCGGCCGCGATTCCAAGCATATTGGCGATTGCCACATACCTGGCGCAGGCGTTCTGTTCACTCCCGTCTTCCAGTCCGGCATTGTAGCTGATGACATGGGGAAGCAGGATGGCATTGCTTCTTCCGTGAGGAATGTGGAACCGTGCGCCAAGAGCATGGGCCATGCTGTGGCAAAGCCCTAAGGAAGCTCCGTTAAAGGCAACTCCGGCCAGACAGGATGCATTGTGCATGTGAGTTCTGGCTTCCATGTCGCTTCCGTCCTCCACGGTACGTGACAGGTAGTTCCACACCAGCCTTACCGCCTTTTCCCCGCAGGCATCGGTAAAATCACCTGCATTGGTAGAAACATAGGCCTCCAGGGCATGAGTCAGAACATCCATTCCCGTATCCGCTGTAATATGAGGCGGAACCGACACCGTAAACCGGGGATCAAGGAACGCCGCATCCGGCACCATGCTGTCAGATCGCAGAGGATATTTTGCCTGGGCCTGGGGATCGGAGATCACGGAAAAACTGGTCACTTCACTTCCGGTACCACTGGTTGTGGGAACTGCGATCAAAAATAGCTTTCCATTTCCCATCTGGCTGTAAATATGGCTTGCCGCCTTGGCCGTATCAATGGCAGAACCGCCGCCAAAGGCGATGATTGCATCCGGGCCAAAACACTTCATTCCGCCGATGGCCTTTGAGACCACTTCAATGGTCGGATCCGGCACTACATCAGAAAACACTTCATAGCTGCTCCCCTTTTCCTTCAAAAGCTCTGTGATCATGTCCACCTTACCGGACTGGGCCATAAAGGGGTCACAGATAATATAAGCCTTGGTCACAGGAAGTTCCTTCATTTTATCCAGACAGGATGATCCCATATATATCTTTGTATTCATTACAAATTGCTCCACGTTACATTTCCCTCCTTTCCTCTTATTTTGCCCATGCTTTTTGGGCATAAAGGTATACCCGCAGGGTGTTTCCTCTTATTTTGCCCATGCTTTTTGGGCATAAAGGTATACCCGCAGGGTGTTTCCTTTTATTTTAATTCTTCCAATAATTCAAGAATTCCGGTCCCTTCAGACAGATTAATATGGTAATAAGGCTCCTTTGCCCCGGTTTTTTTCAGCTGACGGATACACCAGCCATCATGTTCCGGTTTTTCTCCGTTTCCCGTAATCACGCCGATCACCGGGACCCGGAAGACTTTTGCAAATCCAGGAGGATAACTTTCCCGGCATGATGACTGGTCTACCAGCATCAGCACATGAGAGGCATCCTGTGCCGCCGCTATAATATGCTTGTGCATCCAGGGACTCTCTAAATAAACCCCCGGCACATCCAGAGTTTTTTCCCCATATACCATGTTCTGGGTTCTTCTGGCCGGACCGGCGAGACCGTTTATAACGTTGGCCAGGGAGGTTTTCCCGCTGCCGCCGGGACCGATGATCATGATCCGCTTTTTTCTCATGTTTTTGTTACCGGGGGCACCATATAACCCAGCCCCCGCTTTAAGGTATCACATACCGCTGACAAGGCAGTTTCCACGCTGTCCACATCCCCTGTGATGATCACAGAGCCTGTAAAACGGTCTAAAAAACCGATTTCCACGTCTGCCGCCTTTGCCGCAATATCCGCTGCAAGGATGGAGGTCTCAAACGGGGACAGAGTGAGAATTCCGATGGCTCCCATTTTATCGATGCCAAGGCATTCATACACCTCCGGTATGGGAGATGCGATCACGTGGGCGATGGTCACCTGCTTGCCCGGGACGGATTCCTCTATGACACGCTGCGTCTCAATCATGGCCTCTTCCCCTTTCTCAGTGCTTCACCACAGTGACCGGGAACTGATAATCCTTCATCCACCCTTCAATCCGGTCTAAATCCTCCATGCTTAAGCTTGGATCACCTTCAATGGGGTATTTCATATCAAGCTGATTGTATTTGTTCACGCCCAGCTTATGGTACGGAAGTAAGTCAATTCCCTTAAAGTTCTTATAATCACGGAAGGGCATCAGGAATTTAATGACCTCATCGATCTCTTCCCGGCTGTCATTGATCCCCTTCAGCATAGGCATGCGGACCTTCACATTGAAACGGCGGTGAAGCAGTTCCTTTAAGTTGGTAAGAATCTGCTCATTGTTCACGCCCACCAGTTCATTGTGGCGGACGGGGTCCATATGCTTGATATCAAACAGAAATAAGTCCACATACTCCCCAATTCTTAAAATGGTTTCCGTATTGGTATAACCGCAGGTCTCAATCGCTGTATTGATTCCTTCTTTCTTGCAGGCCATTAACAGATTTAAAGCTGCTTCCGGCTGGGCGGTCACTTCACCCCCGCCAAGAGTCACGCCGCCGCCTGAAATGTCATAAAAGGCAGCATCCTCTTCCACAATTTTAAGCAGTTCTGAAATGGTCTTAACTTCTCCGGCAATGGTCAGCGCTGCATTGGGGCAGACATTCTTGCACTTCATGCATCCGATGCAGTCCTTTTCCCGCTGGATTTCATGTTTTCCCGTCACTTTGGATATCACATGGATTCCTACGGGGCACACATCGGCGCACGCCCCGCAGCTTACACAGGAATTCTGCTTATACATCACCTGGAATTTCCGTACCATTCCTTCTGGATTGGAGCACCATTTACACCGGAGGGGACAGCCTTTAAAGAATACCAGGGTTCTGATTCCCGGCCCGTCATACATGTTGTACTTCTGCACGTTAAAGATAAACGCTTTCCGTTCGATCTCTCCTGTAGTTCCATGGTCCATTGTGATTGTTCTCCGTTTTCTTTTAGAAATGTGTCAGCATGGTTCTGCTTATGATCTCATCCTGTACATCCTTGCATAACTCGACAAAGAATGCACTATAGCCGGCTACACGGACGATTAAGTCGCGGTACAGCTCCGGATGCTTCTGGGCCTCAACTAAGGTATCGTTGTCCAGATAGTTAAACTGCATCTCGCCGTTTCCAAACATACAGGCCGTACGAAGGAGGGTGATCAGGCTTTCTTCCCCTTCCGGAGTATCTAAAAGTCCTGCCATGATCTTAAAGTTATGAACCATACCAATGTTCATGCTGTCATTGGACATCTTGGATACGGACTTGATGATTGCAGTAGGACCCTTGAAATCTGCACCCTGGGTCGGGCTGATTCCGTCGGAAAGAGGCAGCCATGCGTTACGGCCGTTGGCAGAGGCGCCTGTCATCTGTCCGAATGGAGTGTTATTGGAAATGGATAAGGTACCATGGCTTAATACAGAGTATAAGGTTTTATATTTCCTGTGTTCATGCTCTGTAAAGTCAACCAGGTCAGCAGCAATTAAATCTGCATAATCATCATCATTTCCGTATTTCGGAGCATTGAGGCAATCGGTGCGGATCTGGTCATATCCCACAAAGTCAGCCTTTAAAGCCTGGTTTAACTGCTCCAGTGTATATTTTTTCTCTTCGAATACAAGCTTCTTGATGGCTGCCATGGAGTCTGCATAGGTAGCAAGACCAGACCATACCACACCAGGTCCGAAGTTGTACATGGCGCCGCCTGCAGATACATCCTTTGCCTTTTCCATACAGCCTTCGTACATAATGGACATGAGCGGCTTTGGAGCTAAGTCTCTGTGAACCCGCTGGGAAATTACGGTGGCAACATCGGTCCACTTTGTAATGTATTTGATCTCTTCTTTTACGGCAGCTTCAAACTCTTCATAAGTTTTGAAATTGCTTAAGTCACCCATATCCGGGCAAACCTGCTTGCCATACCATAAAGGAGCGCCGTGGTTTAAAACAAGCTCGATGCAGATGGGCCACTGGGTATAAGCAGTGGAGGTCCACTGATACAGTCGGCCGGACTTCTGAGGCTCTACGCAGCCCATGAGGCAGTAATCACGTGCATCTTCAATGGATACGCCTTTTGCAAGCATCATCTTGATGTGGGCGTCGTCAAAATGGCAAGCCGGGAATCCCATACCGGAACGAACCACATCCACGATCTTTTTCATGTACTTTTTCGGGGACTTGTTGTGGATACGGCATGCAAGAGACGGCTGGTAAATCTTTACATGACGGACGGCATCCATAAGCAAGTAAGTTAAATCATTGGTGGCATCATGTCCGCTGCGGGTCACACCGCCTACGCACATGTTTACGAACGGCTGGTAGCCTGCAAAGAATTTGGAACCGCCTTCGCTGGTGATCCACATCATCTCAGACATTTTGATCAGCATGCAGCCGGCAAGCTCAAATGCCTGGTAATCATTCATCCGGCCGGATTCGATATCGTCTTTGTAGAATGGATACATATACTGATCCACACGTCCGATGGACATACCGGTCTGGTTCTCTTCCACTACAAGGAGGGATTCAATGGTCCATACGGCCTGGATCGCTTCCCAGAAGGTTCTGGGCTTGTGAGCAGGAACGTAAGCATTTACTTCTGAGATCTTTAACAGCTCTTCCTTACGCTTTGGATTGGTTTCCTTTGCCGCAAGCTCCGCTGCATACTCAGAAAGCCTTTTTGCATAGATCATAACGCCTTCTGTGGTATCGATAATGGATTTGTAAAAATAAATCTTTTCAATATCATCCGGATTCTCATAATCCAGTTCTTTTAAATGATCCTTGGCTTCCTGCTGAATGTCCAGCATGCCCTTCTTCATAAGAATCACATCATAGCCCGGGTTGGAGTCACCGCCGCCGTTGATGGCATGGTAGGAGCAGTCAGATACAAAGGATTCCCCGGATAATTCCCATACCCCGGCTTCCCGGTACTGGTCCTCACAATATTCATCAACCGATTTTCCTGCCCAGTATGGGAACAGCTCTTCTTTCATGATTTTCTTGTCTTCTTCGGAAATATAGAACGGATCCTGAGGACGGGTTCCGATGGTATCGATTTCATCTACCATCCATCTCCAGGCGATATCCGGGGAGAATGCACCTGCACGGGGAGCGCCGCAGGGTGCGCCTACGATAAGCTCGTTGTCCTGAATGACCAGGGGTGCTGTTTCACAGCAGTAACGGAAGCATTTTGCACGAAGCATGATCTTAGGCATACCAGGATTTTCTTTTGCGATCTTGGTAATGGCCCGCGCGCGGTAGGTTGTAATGGATGGCTTATGGGTTAAGTAATTATCTTTTAATTTCTGAAGTCTTGGAGTGATCCCTTCCGGTACCTCTGTACCTCCCTCACAGCATGCTGCAGCCTGAGATGAAGACTCTTTTTTGTTGATTTCATCGGAAACAGTTTCAAACATTTTCATCAGGGAAGCTCTTTCTTCCGGTGTCATGTTCTTCGTTGCTTCCACAAATTTATTTGAAAATTCACGAATATCCAATCTGATTTCCCTCTCTTTCAATTATTTGCCGCCTAATGAATCAAGGGGATATGCTTGCATATCCAGTTGATTCACAAAATCTAGGTTGAAAGACGCATTTCTTTCAACACTTATCATCCAGCTCTTTGGATAAGACTTCCAAAATCTGTTTCAGGAGCGTTTTGGCATCTTCGCAGTGTCCCTTCGGATCCGGGGCTTTCCCATATCCGCCCGAAGCTTTCTCTGCTGCCCCAAGGAACTCTCTGGCTCCCCGGACGCCATATCCCACGTTCCGTATGTAAATAAAGTTCATGGGGGAAACGTTATCTGCCGTAATTCCGGCGCCGGCCGTAATGCTCCCTAAGGTCATGGCCGGAAACAGGTTGGTGGTAGCTCCCATGCTGCCCAAAGTGGCAGGGGTATTAACAAGAACTCTGCCCACCGGCTTCTTTAAGGCAAACTGGCGTATGACTTCTTCATCCCTGGAATGGATCACCAGGGTATGTCCATGGCTTTCATTTACCAGAAGGCTCATGCATTTTTCACAGGCGTGCATCCAGTCATTTTCGATGTAATAAGCCAAAACGGGACACAAAAGCTCTTTTGCAAAGGGATTCTTCTCAGAAATATACTTCTGCTCAGAAACCAGCACAGTCGTTGTCCCAGGCACTGAAAATCCTGCCCGGTCCGCAAGCTCTGCTGCCGGTCTTCCCATAATCTCCGTATCCGCCTTCCCGCTTTCCAGGCAGAGGAGTTCCATCAGCTTTTTCTCCTCTTCCCCATTCATAAAATAGGCGCCGTTCTTAAGCATCTCGGCTTTTACTTCTGCTGCAATGAGGCTATCCACTACCATATACTGTTCGGCCCCAGACACGATTCCGCAATCAAAGGTGCGGCTGGCAATGATATCCTCTACTGCCTGTCTTACATCGGCAGTCCGTTCCACAAAGACCGGTCCGTTTCCTGTACCGCCGTAAATATAAGGTTTTCCGCTTTCTGCTGCCTCCCGGTTCAGCTCAGGAACTCCGGTGTTGACCACCATAGCGGCTGCCGGGTGACGGATCAGCTCCAGGGTTCCTGCCTTTGTCACTGTCTTTAAATATCCGATGGCTCCTTCCGGAAGACCGCAGGATTTTCCTTCTTCCATAAGCCGTTCAAGGAGCCTGCCAGTTACCTTCGCCGCCCTTTCATGAGGCGCGATCACGATGGGATTGCCGGATTTGACGGCAAGCAGCACGTTATAAATTGCGGTGGAAACCGGGCTGACTGCCGGAGTCAGGGCAGCAATCACCCCCACAGGAACGCCCACCTTCATGGTCTTTGACCGGGAGTCTTCTTCCAGGATTCCGATGCACCTCATATCCTTTAACCGTTTTAGCAGGAAATTGCAGATAAAGGTGTTTTTCACGTACTTATCCTGGTAACGTCCATATCCGGTTTCTTCTGCGGACATGACTGCCAGCTCCTCTGCCATTCCCTTTGCCGCTGCCGCAAGGGTGCAGGTAATGGAATCAAGCGTTTTCTGTGGAAAGGTAAGCATGGTCTTTCTGGCTTCCCGTGCACCTTCCATTAAAATCCTTGCCTCCTGGATAGAGAGCAGGTCTTTATCTACAAAACTCATTTTTGATTCTCCCTTCATCCGGGATGCCTGCTATTCCTGTACAGGAGCAGTGATTAAGGCATAGCGTCTGATGATTTTTTCAAGATGGGGATGAGGTCTTGGAATGACAACGGAGCTGTAAACTTCCGTTCCCATATCCTTTACTGCCTTGATTCCGGCTTCCACTGCCGTCTTGCAGGCTCCTACGTCCCCCCTTACCAGAACAGAAATATAACCGGAAGCTACATTTTCATAACCCACCAGTTCCACATCTGCCGCTTTGCACATTGCATCAGCCGCTTCGAGAACAAATACCAGACCAAATGTTTCTATCGCACCTATGGCTTCATATCTTTCCATATCCTGTTTTCCTTTCTCTATGCGTCAATATCGTGCACGGACACAATGTCTCCGACCTCTTTGATCGGTCTGGGCATCACGTTCTTTGCGGTCATCTTGCCGATGGCTGCTGCTGCTTCTGCGCCTGCATCCACAGAGGAACGTACCGCTGCCACATCACCCTTTACCATGATGGTCACCAGGGTGGAACCTACGTTTTCATAGGAAATCAATTCTACATCCGCTGCCTTAAGCATTTTGTCTGCCGCTTCCAGTGCCGGAACCAGTCCGACTGTCTCTACAAGCCCTAACGCTTCATCTCCGTAATATCTCACCGTTGTAAACCTCCACTTTTTTATTTGCGGTATTTCTTATCCACGTATTTGTCAACTGCGCTTCTTCCGTCATCGTTAATTTCATAACACATGCGCAGTTCCCCATTTTGGTCCAGATCATAGCCACATAAGCTGACCATGCCGTTTGCTTCCAAAGACATGACATGATCCAGATAACGATCCTTGGTAAACTGCCGTTCTTTGCCGTAAAGGGGCTTTAAAGCCTCCATGATCTGGCTGATATCCGCATTTTTCACCCCGTATAAATAATTTAAGACTGCTGTTCTTGCAGGTAATAGCATTTCTTTATTCCCCTTTCCTGAATAAATCCAGCGGATTCATGGTTACCAGAATCGCACCGAACACGATTACAATAGAGCCGATTACAATCGTAGGGGTTACTGCCTGTCCCAAAAACAGGATACAGAAGAAAACTCCCCAGAACGCATAGGTTACATTTAAGGACATTCCCACGGCACAGCCCACCGTAGAGTTGCTCTTATACCAGCAGAGGAATGACACTGCGGCACTTAAGCCGGATACTGCAAGCCAGATTGCCGGAATTCCTGCAAAAAGGGTTCCGCCCAGAAGACCCATGCCGCCGACGATAGGCAGGATTACGAATAAATCCACAACACCGGAAATCAGCTGGCGTAAGTTTACTGCCACATCCGTATCGATCATGGCTCCGCCGTAAGTGGCAAATACACCTTCCAAAGCCCAGCAGATTGCCGCAATAAAGGAGAAAATAATTCCAAGGGTAAAGTTGTCACTGCCTTCCGGCTTTGTCCAGTTGATGATGATGGCACCGGCTACGCATACCAGCATTCCCATCATGACTCTCTTGGTAATTTTCTGTTTTAAGAAGATCCATGCAAAAATAGCTCCGAACAAACTGCACAATGCGGAAATCGGAATCGCATAGGCACCGGCCATGGCCAGGCCTACCAGATATGCGCCATTCGCTATGGGACCGCCCAGAAGAGATCCGACGACGATCATTTTACCAGGGAATGTGTTAAGACTTCTTCCCATCTCACGGATACGGCCGCTCTTTGCATTATAAGCAGTCAGCCAGATTCCAGCGAAAAGATCATTTAAGCCGGAGCACACGTATGGTCCTGCCAAAAGTCCTGCCGCACTGACAAGAGGTTCATAATACCCTGCTACCAGCACAAGAACGGTATAGATCCCGTAGGTAAGTCCGGATAATGCACCGGTTGTCATTCCGGTTGTCCTGAATTTTTTGTTGATTGCCGCCATTTGTCCATCCGCAGATGCAGATGTCATTCCTAGGTTACTCATTATTTACTCTCCTTCTTGTCTTTTGGAAGAATGATTTCAACCTCTGCGTGAGGACGAGGGATTACGTGAACGGAAACCAGTTCTCCAACTCTCTGGGCTGCTGCCGCGCCTGCATCAGTAGCTGCCTTTACAGCACCTACGTCGCCTCTTACCATAACGGTAACAAGACCGCCGCCTACAAATTCTTTTCCTACCAGAGTTACGTTTGCTGCCTTTACCATTGCATCTGCAGCTTCGATAGAACCGATCAGGCCCTTTGTTTCAATCATTCCTAATGCATCAAATTTCATTGTTTACTTCCTCCTTTTTCATGAGCAGTTCAAATGGGTCTACGGATACTAAAACCGCACCCAGTATGATAATAATGGAACCAATGATTATGGTGGGAGTCACAGGCTGTTTCAAAAACAGAATACAAAACAGCACCCCCCAGAATGCGTAGGTAATATTCAATGACATACCCATGGCACAGCCCACCGTGCTGTTGGATTTATACCAGCACAAATAGGATACTGCGGCGCAAAATCCGGCAACCGCCAGCCACATAACCGGCGGCAGGGAAAAAAGAGTGCCTTTTAAAAGTCCCATGCCTCCTGCTATCGGCAAAATAACAAACAAATCTACAATACCGGATAAAAGCTGGCGGATGTTGATCACCACATCGGTATCCAGCATGGCGCTTCCGTAAGCCGCAAACACGCCTTCCAAAGCCCACCCGATGGCTGCAACAAACGCGCAGATGATCCCAAGGGTAAAATTCGTGCTGCCTTCCGGCTTTACCCAGTTAATGACAATGGCTCCCACCACACAGATCACCATTCCAATGCCGACTCTGGGAACGATTTTCTGTTTCAAGAAAATCCTTGCAAACAATGCTCCAAAGAGAATGTACATGGCGGAGATGGGTATGGCATAGGCTCCTGCCATGGCAAGTCCCATGAGATAAGCACCGCTTGCTATGGGTCCGCCCACCAGAGAGCCGATCAGGATAATTTTTCCCGGGAACAGGCTTATGCTTCTTCCGATTTCCCGGATCCTTCCGGTCTTTACGTTATAAGCGGTCAGCCATAGACCTGCAAATAAATCATTCAGGCCTGAGGTTACATAGGGAGCAGCAAACAATCCCACTGCCCCGGCAAGCGGCTTGTAATATCCGGCGATCAAAACGAATGTGGTATATAACCCATACATCAGTCCGGACACCAGGCCTGTTGATATGCCAATTGCTTTAAATTTTTTACGTGCTTCCGTCATTAAGTTTTCCTTCCCCATTTGAATACTGCACAAAATTCATGTTGGCCTGTTTCTCTGCTTTTTTCTTTACGTTCAGCTGAAAACGCTAGAAAACACATCGCGACAGTTAATGTTACTAATTTTGCTGAATCGGTTTGTGTTTTTCTATGCATTTAGTATAGGTCTTCCCCCTATGGGGAATGTCAATCGGTTTTTAATCTTTTTTATGCTCCAAATATTGGGAGCAGATAACCGGATTAAGTATAGTTTTACTGATTTTTGCATTTTGCATCATATTAGCCGTAAAACCGGAAGCAAAAAAGGCCCCCTGGTACAGCATCCCGTAAGGCTGATGTACCAGGGAGGCCCGCCGATTCAACATGCTCCCTTATTCTCTGTATATAGGAATAATGATTTCTGAAACAAACTCATCGGGACTTCGGGTGGTCCAGTAATCCACCACATACCGTTCAAAGCTTTCTTTTCCGCATTGATAGCCTTTTTTTGCCGCCCAGTTAAGTACTTTCTCATACTCTTCATCAATGGTCTCATGCTTTCCGATATGATACACCGATGCTGCCATAAACCCTCCATAGGTCTGCCTGTTTAAACAGTCCCTGCAAGGATGGATGGCCTGCTGCATGATCCTGACACGGCGGCATCTTCCTGCCATTTTATCTTCAAATGATTCGAACTTTAAAATTACCGGTCCTGTAATCTCATTCCCCACGGATTCTAAGTGGTTGGTCCATTGGATATTAATGATGGATTCCATATAATTATAATCAAACTCCTGGTCCATGCCACAAAATGTAGCAGGCTGTATATATTTTACCGCAACATCATGAACATCATTCTGGAGCACCAGCCTGGCTTCCTGTATCAGCTCATACCAGTCTTTCACTGCAATATAACTGTTATGAATCTGTTGCTCCTGAAGGCGCAGCTGGTCGATCTTGTTGCGGAAATTCTGTTCCAGATAATAATAAGTATTGCCTTCCACCAGGCCCTGCATTTCTTCCAGCTTAAACCCCATTTGTTTGTAATATTTCACCACCGGAACTGTGAGAAGCGTTTCCTTGTTATAATACCGGTAACTGTTTTCCTTGCAGATCATATCAGGAGATATGATCCCGATTTTATCATAAAACCGCAGGGCTTTTGTTGAAATATTGCATATCTTACTCACTTCCCCGATTGAGTATAATTTCTTTTCTTCCATAGAACCCCCCCATTAGCATATGCCTTTGTCTAAGTGTCCATTGTTCGATAAATGTTACATTTAAGAGCTTTCTTGTACCGATGAACTTAGTATAATCCTTCCTGTATAGGGGAATGTCAACAACAACTTATGTAATCTATAATATACGAAAATGGCAGCATCCGAAAGC
This sequence comes from [Clostridium] saccharolyticum WM1, assembly GCF_000144625.1. Classification (NCBI taxonomy): domain Bacteria; kingdom Bacillati; phylum Bacillota; class Clostridia; order Lachnospirales; family Lachnospiraceae; genus Lacrimispora; species Lacrimispora saccharolytica. The sequence continues at coordinate 4,362,695 of NC_014376.1, forward strand.
AGTAAAAAGCTGGAACATAGAATCTGCATTCCCGGCATGAATATTCAGACATACCCGTTTGGCTCATGATTCACAAAAAAAGAGACCACCGGCCATCCGAGAATCCGGATAACCCGTGGTCCATTCCTGTATATTTATCTTAACTTCTCAATCATTTCCAGAACTTCTTTTTTGGATTTCACTCCTACGGATGTAGCTGCTGCCTTTCCATCCTTGAAAAGTACAAGAGTCGGAATGCTCATGACCTTAAACTGCCCTGCCAGATCCGGCTGCTGGTCCACGTCTACTTTTCCTACCTTTACGTCCGGAAAATTTCCTTCTGCAATTTCTTCGATTACAGGTGCAAACATCTTACAGGGGCCGCACCAGGTCGCCCAGAAATCCACCAGCGCAATGCCGCTGCTCTTTACTACTTCCGATTCAAAATTCTCCTGTGTCAATGTAATTACTGCCATATCATGTTCCTCCTTCTTAACCTGCTTTTTGTGTATCTGCAAAAAGCGCCTTTATTCATTATTCACAGCAATTCCCTGCATCCCGGATATGCCGATGCATCATATCATAACCGTCCATGAAAGGGTTCCGGCTAACGGACCTTTATTGATAGTTTTATCATTATTGCATGAAATATCCCCGTTTTTTGGATTATTGCCTGTGGGAAAACTGTAACCTTATAAGTTTCAGTACCTTTACTGTTATTATAAAAGTTACAGTTGTATTTGTCAATAGATTTTTTTATTTACTTATAAAAGTCCAGTCCCAGCTGTCCGGCTCTTTTAAGAAATTCATCCTTTTGCTGCTGCAGTACTTCACCGTCTGAATTTTCTCCGTTTTCGGACAGCTTTCCATAATCCAGCACCTCAGAAGAACGTTTACCGCCTTCATAGCCTCCGCTCAGCTTCAATCTCAGGCGGAACCTTTCATTATGGTAAGTGATGGCAAGCTCCGGTATCTGAAAAGTCCTTTTCCCTGCCTGGCCATTGCCGGAATAGATTCTTGCATTAACATCAAGCTCCCTACCATCAAGGCTTACCCGGCTTTTCATGGAAAGCCCGTCATGAGGTTCCAGCAGCAGGCTCATATCAGCCAGGCCCTCTATGCGGATCTCCGTTATATGTAACTGTTTGTCAATGGTAAACAAAATCTCCTGGGTATCTCCCTGGGTTTTCCGTTCCCTCAGCATCTCCGCCCATTCTTTCGTATCCTTTCCAGGACCATCTTCCAGAAGATCTGCGATTTGGTCCAGGTAAGCATCAAAAAGGGCGGAGGGTACCAACGCCTGAATGGTTACGTTATTCTCATTCCTTCCCGCAAATTCCATCCGGCTTTGGTTCATCATATGGACCGTATCGTTTTTTAAGGTCTTCATCCGGTCTTTTAACTTAATCCGGTCTTCCGGAGCAATGGAAAAACCTATGTTCTTTTTCAACGCCTCCTGGCTGGTCCTTATGGCTGCTCCTGTGATTCCCGGTACGGAAATTACCGCATTTTCCTGATCCGCCCAGTAATGGATCCCATCTCTTATGGCTCCAAGAAAATATACGTCAAGGCTTCCCTGGGCAAAGGTATTTTCCTCATTCCTTTGTTCCTCCCAGGAGATACCGAACCCACCCGGCAGTACCAGAACCGAATGACCATTCCATTCCACTTCATCCGCCACCAGCTTTAAGACAGTTTCATCAGTCCCTTCCTCTTTCAGTTCCTTGCCCCATAAATCCATCAGACATCCCCTGGTCTGCAGAGCTGATCGGGTCAGATAAAATCTGGCATAATGCATAGGAAGAAAGTGCCATGCCAATGCCCCCAGAACAATGAATGCCAGTGCCAAAGCACCCAACCACGCCAGCCGCCGTTTCATATCCGGCAGCTTCTTTTCCTGTCTCTTCTTACATAATTCCTGTCTGGCTGAGTTTTTCTTCAAAAAATTCATTTAGTTTCAGCACCTTCTTCCGCAATACGATTCCAATCAGCAGTGATAGGGGAATATAGACCAGCACGTTTCCAATATCTCTCCAATAGGCATTCCCATAGATTCCGCCCACACACTCTCTCATGGCATTTATGAGATGGGTAAAGGGAAGCAAAGGGTTCACCAGCTGGAAAAACCGTGGTGTCACCTGTATGGGGAAGGTACCGCCGGAACCTGCCACCTGAATAACCATGAAAACAACCACAATGGCCTTGCCCACGTCTCCAAAGGAAACTGTCATGGCATAAATGATATTGGTGAATACAATGCTGGCAGCAACGGCTGCCAACACGAATTTCCCCGGGTAAAGGCACTGGATCTTCAGCATATACAAATCTCCCAGGGATACTACCAGGGCCTGGGCGATTCCAAACAGCATAAAGGTTAGATACCTTCCAAAATAGGTTTCATACAGCTTAAGCCCCTGGGATCTGCTTACTTCCACCTTGCTCTTTACCAGTGCCGCCAAAATAAGTCCTCCCACCCAGATGGCCAGAATCGTATAGAAGGGAGCCATGGCAGAACCATAATTTTCTACCGGGTAAATCTTGTTGGTAACCATATCCGTGGGCATCTTAAGGAAATCACTGAGCTGCTCCGGGTCATTTTTCATGATTTCCATGATTTTGTTTAACTGCTTATTATCCGCCAGCTTATTCACACCGTCAATCATATCATCCACCCGGTCCTGACTCCTGTTCATCAGGCTGACAGCGCTGTCCAAAGCCTCAATCAGACTCTGGGATGAAGCCGTTACGCTGGTAAGGGTGGTATCCATCTGGCCCACCATGCTTCCAATGCTGTCCAAAGCCCCCGAAGTGGCTCCCAAAGTATCATAAGTCTTATCAAGGCCGTCCTTTAGGGGGATCTCCACCTTACCGTTATAAAAATCAAGTATGTCTGATATGGAATTGTAAGCGGTATCAAGAGAATTGCCGATGTCTTCCTTCATGTTATCCGGCAGTCTTTTCGTCTGCTTCACGGTCTGCTGGGCAGACTGCAGCTTCCTGGCCAGATCCTGCTGCTGTTTAACAGTATTGGTAAGCTGCTGCTGAAGGTCTGTTACCTCCTTTAAGGGAACGGGCAGCTTCTGGTTGATCTCTCCTAACATTCTGTTTACACTGCTGCACTGGCTGATGCTCCCCGAGACCAGATTTTCCATGGCTTTTAATGCATCCAATCCCCCGTCTGCGGATGCATCCGTAAGCCTGCCGATCACCTGGAAGGATTCGTACACCGATTCCTCTATCTGCATAATTTGATCCAAAGTATCCTTAAGGCCTCCGGTCATTGTATCGGAAAAGCCTCTGGAGGAATCGATGAGGGTTTTTGCGCTTTCAGCGGATTTCCCTCCTGAATCAATCAGTTTGCTTACATCAGGAAGAGTTCCCTTCATTCCGTCATTTAAGCTGTTGACGGTGCGAAGGGTGGACTGAAGCATGGTAATGGTATCCACAAGCTGATTCAAATCCGCCTTTACATCCGTAAGCGAACTGACGGCATCGTTTCTGTCTGTTTCCTTATTTGTATCCCAGCCATCGGAATATTTGTTCAGGATTTTCCCAACCACCCTTGAGGTGGAATTAATAAATGTCTCGTTGATCTGCTGCTGAACGCTCTCCACCCCTTTGCCGGTAATTTTAGTGGCAATGGCATTCTTCTTCTCGTTTACATAATACTGAAGCATTGGGCGCTCAATGTGAGAGGTAAGAACGCTTGAAATTTTCTGGCTGAAATCTTCCGGAACAATGACTGCCGCATAATATTTCCCGGCTTCCACCCCATCTATGGCTTCCTCCTTATTGACGAACTGCCAGCCGATCTGCTCGTTCTTTCTCAGCTCATCAAGTATCATTTCACCGATATTAAAGGAAGAATCATCAATATCCGTGTCAAATAAATTGTCAATGGAAGCTCCTTTATCCTGATTTACAACCGCGACCTTAAGTCCCTTTGTATTTGCATAGGGATCCCAGCTTGCAGCAATGTTAAACCATGCGTATAAGGCCGGAATCAGCATAAGGCCCAGTGAGATAATAACGGCCACCGGATTAAGCGCTATGCGCTTTAAATCACCGGTAAATATTTTCAATATGTTTTTAACAGGTACCATGTGTGCCTCCTTGGTATATCGGCTTTCGAATTTTGCATTTCCGTATTATAATATTTTCCAGCGTTAATTGCAATGCCTGGTTTTCAATATCTTTATCAAAGAGCGCAAAAAAGCTGTTAAGGAACTAAGGATAGATACCTTCACTTAACAGCTTTCCACATAAATAGAATAAATACTTTATAAGGGACTTCCGGATCTACATGCGGTTTTTAAGCTCTTCCACAATGGAAACGCTAGCCGTGGAACCGATCCTGCTGACTCCAAGCTCTATCATCTTTAAAGCCATATCAAGGGTTCTTACTCCTCCTGCCGCCTTAATTTTGATTTCATCGCCCACCAGCCGCTTCATCAGCATCACATCTTCAAAGGTAGCTCCGCCGGTTCCGAAGCCAGTGGATGTCTTGATAAAATCGGGACGTACGTTCCGTGCGATCCGGCACAGCTCCTCCTTCTCCTGATCTGTCAAATAGCAGTTTTCAAAAATCACTTTTGATATTACCTTGCTTTTTCTGCACACTTCCGTGATCTCTGCCATTTCCTTTTCAATAAAACCGTAATTTTTTTCTTTCAGCTCCGTAATGTTGATCACATAGTCAATCTCATGGGATCCGTTTAAAATAGCGGTTTTTGTTTCGTTGACCTTATCTTCAATGGTCGTCTGCCCCAAAGGAAATCCTATGGCAGCCCCCACATGAACCGGGCTTCCATTTAACAGTTTCCGGCAGCGTACCACCTGAGCCGGATTAATGGCAACCATTTGGAAGCCATATTCCATACTTTCCTCACAAAGCTTTACAAAATCTTCATGGGATGCCCAGGCTCTCAGCTGGGTATGGTCAAAATATGCGGCCAGTTCCTTCTGGCTAATGTTCGTATTTTCCATAACAGCCTCCTTTGCCGCTTTTACTATTCCTCATCCGGACTCTCATAATTTTCTGTCTTACATGCAGCAGTATCTTTCATTTTCTTTAACAACGGATGCTGCTTCCAACGGTTTAAGGCTGTGGTGGCTTCATAGGCAAGGATCTGGAAAAACGGCAGATAGCACAGCGGAGTCAGCAGCTCCGGAAGCTTAAAGGAGAGATTTAAGATCCCTTCCCCGGTACAGCCAGGCTGATTCGTTATTAAGAACGATCTGCCGGTTACCTCCCGGCATGCTTCAAAGATGGTCTGGATCCGGCCGCTGCTGTTTCCTCCATCAATGAGAAATACCGTGTAGCCAGGTGTCATCTGAAGATTGGGTCCATGAAGGAATTCCTCAGATTCATAAGCAACGGAGGGAATTTTTACGGTTTCACCAATCTTTAAAGCTCCTTCCAGTGCCGTACCGTAATTGGCTCCGCAGCCGCACACATAAGCGTTTGTCATGGAGGTGAATTCCTTATAATGATCCCGGATAAATTTCATGGTTTCCTTTTGGACTGTTTCATGGATCTCGGCGGCCTTCTCCATCTCCCGGCACACCGCATCTGCCTCTTTCTCATTCATCAGTCCCTTTCTTGCGGCAGCCTCAAGGGTAAACAGCATCAGAAACAATGCAAAGGAGGTCACACCCTTTGTCACATATCCTACGGTCTCCACTCCTACCCCATAATCAATCAACACATCCGCATAATCCTTCATATCACTGGAGGTATTTCCCGTTATCCCTATGGAAGCACGTCCCTGTTTGCGGATCATCTTCAGGGCATCAATGGAATTGGTGCTGTATCCGCTTTGGGAAACAACAAAAACAAAATCCCTGTCCGTAAAGTCATGTTCACTGCAAAGAAAGGTAAAGGGTGATATAATCTTTACTTCCGATTTTAAATATTTCCTCATAAACTGGCGGGCGCAGTAGGAACCATTATAGGATGAGCCGGAAGCCACGATCCAGATGCTTTCGTAATCCCCCTTTTCATATTCTGCAATCAGGGGGGCCGTCAGCTCTTTCCGGTTTTTAATGTTTCTAAGCATTACCTCAGGGGACTCCTCCACATACGTCATCATCGTTTCTTTGATTTTTTCATTCATTTTGTTACCGCTCCTTTTTTGTTTTAGTAAAAATGAGACAGAAGACATTTTGTGCAATAATTATATCATATCTGATAGCATAGTCAATAATGTATTAAAAACATACAAAAATTTGTAATTACATATTGACAAACTTTCTTCCTGAGACTATGATTTATTTATACATTGTTTATATTTTTTTTATAATATTGAGTGAGAATTTCAAAAAAAGCACAACATTTCAGAGGGGACAAAATTTTAAAAGGAGTGACAATCGTATGCCCAACATTCTATTAACAAGGATTGATAACCGGCTGGTACATGGCCAGGTGGGATGCTCCTGGGTAGGAGCCATTGGATGTAACCTGATCGTAGTAGCAGATGATGAAGCTGCCGGTGATCCGGTTCAGCAATCTCTGATGAAGATGACCGCAGATTCTACCGGAGTAGGGATCCGGTTCTTTACCCTTCAAAAGACCATTGAGGTCATCCATAAGGCAGCCCCAAGCCAGAAGATATTTATTGTAGTGCGAAATCCTCAGGCTGCAAGAGTACTGGTAGAAGGCGGGGTTCCCATTGATAAGCTCTGCATCGGCAATATGCATGTGGCACCGGGGAAAAAGATGTCCAATGAGCCTCATGTTTATTTGGGCGAACAGGATTTAGAGGATTTGAGAATGATCCGCGGGAAAGGGATCGATGTGTATATCCAGATTGCACCTGGAGATAAGAAGCATGATTTTGAGGTAAAGTAAAAGCACTTGTTAAGGGTCATGGAGATGGAGAAGTATCAGACCCCAAACTCTGTGTGCATAGCTTTATGCCTCGTAACCCACAGCAATGATGATGAAAACCGCAGGTTTCATCTGCGGTTCATAATAAAAAGGAGGGTTTTTTATGCAAATCACTTTAATCCAGGGGATTTTGCTGGCCTTACTGGCCTTTATCTGTGCCTGTGATGCCTGCTGGGAAGCCTTTTTCTGGTTCCGCCCCATCGTTGTCGCATTTTTCGCCGGAATTATCCTGGGCGATGTGCAGGTTGGCTTAGCCGCCGGTGCTGTTGCAGAACTTTCTTATCTGGGACTGCTGACCGTAGGCGGTACGGTTCCCCCTGATCCCCTTATGGCAGGTATGATGACAACGGTCATCGCATTCACCACCGGCCAGAGTGCAGAAACGGCTCTGGGTCTGTCATTGCCCTTCGCTTTGCTGGCGCAGTGGGTAGGAATTGTCTGCAACACCACGTTCGCAGGTTTTTTACGTCCTCTGGATCGTGCTTGCGAGAACGCAGATACGAAGAAATTTACACAGATCGTTATCCTGGGAATTGTAATAAAAGCGGGAATCTACGCTTTAATCACATTTCTGTCTGCCTTTGCTCTCCAGACCCAGATCGCAGGATTTGTCAACATGTTCCCGGAATGGCTGATTCACGGGTTCGAGATATCCGGCGGCCTGCTTCCTGCAGTCGGTCTTACCCTGCTACTCGTTGTCATGCTGAAAAAGCAGAACGTGGCATATCTTTTTATTGGCTTTTTAATGATGACATTCTTAAAGCTGGGCAATATCCTTCCGGTAGCTATCGCAGGAATCGCTGTTGCATTCATTGGTTATCTCAATGATGAAACCATCAAAAAGAATGCCGTAACGGTAGGAGGTGCTGACGATGACGGTATCTAGAAATAAATTAACAAAAAAAGATATCAACCAGATGAGCCTGCTTTCCATACTGGAACAGTCCTGCTTCAGCTTTGAGCGCATGCAGGCTCCAGGCTTCTGCCTTGGATTGCTTCCCGGATTAAAGAAGATTTACGGCAGCCAGAAGGAAGAAATCGCGGATGCCATGAAAAACAACATGGACTTTATTAACACCGAGCCCCATATGGCCACCTTCCTTCAGGGTCTCGTCCTTTCCCTGGAAGAAAACGGCCAGGACAGAGCCCTGATCAAAAATATTAAAACCGGTTTGTTCGGTCCTCTTGCAGGGCTGGGAGACGCTATCTTCTGGTTCACCCTGCTTCCTATATCGGCGGCGATCTGCTGTTCCCTTGCCAGCGGAGGCTCTGTACTGGGTCCCATCCTTTATATTGCCATCTGGTTTTTAGGTGCCATATCAAGACTGTGGTTCGGCCGTATGGGATATAACATGGGTGTGGGAGCCGTTGATTTAATCAGCTCCAACGCCAGTGCCATTACAAAGGCCGCCGGTATTCTGGGTATGATGGTAGTAGGTGGTCTGATACCAAGCTACGTATCTCTTCATTTTGCTGAAACGCTGGTTGCTCCCGGCGGCGTATCCATACAGGCGATCTTCGATTCCATTATGCCCAACATACTGCCTCTTGGGTTTGTATTTACCCTATACTGGCTGTTTAAGAAAAAGCATGTAAATACGCTGATGCTGATTATATTCATCATTCTGGTATCAATCGTATTGTCTTTCTTTAAAATCATGTAACTCACGGAAGGAATCACATAGAATTCTGCCGGGGGCCGTACAGGAAGATCTGGAAGAATCAACCATCTCCTGTATGGCCCCTGCGCATTTGAAAGGGAAATCAGCAATGATTAATTTTAATGAAGAACAGATGATAAAAAACGGAGAAATCATATACAGGCAAAGAGAATCCATCGAAAAAATCTCAGATACCCTGGCAAAAGAAGGATTTGACCTTTTATTCTTCACCTCCTCCGGCGGGTCCATGGCCATGATGCAGCCCTTTGAAATGTGGATCAACCAGAAATCCGCCATACCCACAGGCTCTATGATCTCAGCGGATTTCACAGCCATGGGGTGTAACCGGATCACGGACAAAACCGTTGCATTCCTTACCTCAAAATCCGGGGATACTCCGGATACGGTAGAAGCCGCCCGTTTCTTAAAGCAGAGAGGAGTGCGGCTGGTATCTGTGACCGGCGTCCCGGACTCCCCTCTTGAGAAGCTCTCGGATTTTAACATCACTTATGGAGAGGGACGCCCTCAGGAGCTGGTTTTTTATCTGCTCATAGGCCGCCTCCTTTGGAACCAGGGGGCGTTCCCGGACTATCCTAGGTTTGCAGAAGAACTGAAACACCTGGCAGCCGCCCTTGTGGAGGTCCGGAAACAGGCAGATCCATTCTGTCTGGAATATGCAAAAAAATATTGCAGGGAGCCGTATCATATCTGGATCGGCTCCGGGGATCTCTGGCCCATGGCATACTCTTATTCCATGTGTACCCTGGAGGAATCCCTGTGGCTTAAAACAAAGTCCGTAAGCTCGCCGGAATTTTTCCATGGTACCCTTGAGCTATTGGAGGATGATGTATGCGTAACACTTCTGGTCACAGAAGGGCCTACCAGGTTTCTGGATGAAAAGGTAAAGGCATTTGCCAGACAGCACACACACAAATTAACCTGCTTTGACGCAGGAGATTACGCCCTTCCGGGAATCAGTGCTTCCTTCCGAAGCCTGCTTTCCCCCGTGATCATGGCAGCCGTGCTCCAGCGGGTGAGTAAAAATATGGAAGCAGTTACCGGCCATTCCCTGGATATCAGACGGTATTACAGGAAAGGCGGCTATTAACAGGAAGGAGTCAACGAAATGAAATTTCTCGGTTTAGGCGATAACGTAATTGATTATTACGTAAACACCAGGGACATGCATCCCGGCGGAAATGCGGTCAATACAGCCGTTCATGCGTCCAGGCTGGGCGCTGAGTCCGCTTATCTGGGCAATCTGGCTGATGATAAACTGTCAGATGTGGTCCGCAAGGCACTTAAGGAGAATAAGGTAGATTTTTCCCACTGCACAACAGTAAAAGGAAGCACTACTAAATGCTGTGATTACACCGTGACCGGCGGAGAACATCACTTTGCCGGAATCAGGCTTGGGGAAAACTGGTCCGGCCCTATGACTCTGGACACCCACCATCTTAATTATATGGAAGCTTTTCATATCATCCACAGCTGCTGCAACGCAAAAATGGAGTCTGAAATCTCCAAGGCCGGCCGCCTTCCGGCTTTGCTTACCTATGATTTTTCTGTAAAGGAAACATACAGGACGGATGAGTATCTGGCCCTTGTATGTCCCTGGTTGGACCTTGCCCTGTTTTCCTGCCATCCCATGGAGGAAAAGGATGCCTTTCATTTCTGCCGGAAAATCCACGGCCGGGGCGCAAAGCATGTCCTTCTCACTATGAGCCAGGCAGGCTCCTTTGTATCCAATGGGGAGATCATGGTAAAAGGGGATGCCTTTCATGTGGAGCCGGTGGACACCATGGGAGCCGGTGATGCCTTTCTCACTGCCTTTCTCATAAGCCTTGCAGGCCAGGGCTGGAAAAAAGGCAGCCGGATGGGGAAACAATCCTTAAAAAAGGCCCTGGAAGACGGCGCCCGCTACGCGGCAGAAAACTGCATGGTAAATGGCGGCTTCTGATGCCGTTTCAAGCACCGCGGATATCCATCACGATATCCGTCAAAATAACGTTGCAGGTAAAATCACCCAATGGTATACTGTACAAATGGGATTTCCCTGCCATGGAGGTGTATCATGAAGTTTGGATTTATACAAATTGATAAATACAGTCCGGTTCCATTGTACGAGCAGCTAAAAGCCTGCCTGATCAAGGCCATCCGAAACGGAACCCTGACTCCCGGACAAAAGCTGCCCACGGAAGATGAAATATGCCGCAAATTCAGCATATCCCGTCCTGTGGTCCGGCAGGCTTACGGGGAACTGGACAAACTTGGGCTGCTGGAGAGGAAACGGGGCTCCGGAAGCTTTGTAAAGTCAAATACAGACCGGGGAGTATTTTTGATGCAGCTTGTCAGCTACAGTGAGGAGCTGGCTATGATTGGCATGAAGGCCGGAACTGATTTAAAAAAGAAGGAAGTGGCTCCCTATCATGCACAGATATACGAAAAACTCCGTTTAGAGCCTCAGCAGCACTGCCTTCATCTGGAGCGCATGCGCTATGCGGACAAACGCCCTTTTACCTATATTGAAAATTTTGTTCCCATGGACCTGTTCCCTGGAATTGAAAACCATGATTATGGGACAGAATCTCTTTATCATATTATGAAGGATGGGTATGGCATTTATCCGGTAAAGGCGGTGAGATCCATACGGGCGGAAATCATCGATCCCGCTCAGGCACGGCTGTTTCACATTGAGAGAGGATCTCCGGTCCACATGCTGGAAAGCATCGCTTACGACCAGTATGACCGCCCCATAGACTACAGCATAGAAACATATCCAGGTAACACACACCGGTTTGACTTTGTTGTATACAGAGATTAAAATATGGATGCAGGAACGCCAAAGGCATACCTTTATGCCCGGAAAGCGTGGGCAGGAAAGAGGAACGCCAAAGGCATACCTTTATGCCCAGAAAGCGTGGGCAGGAAAGAGGAACGCCAAAGGCATACCTTTATGCCCAGAAAGCGTGGGCAGGAAAGAGGAACGCCAAAGGCATACCTTTATGCCCAGAAAGCGTGGGCAGGAAAGAGGAAATTATGATTGGAATTATTATTACGGGTCATGGAACATTTGCAACCGGCATATCAAGCGCACTGGAACTTCTTACAGGCCATCAGGATTTTATAGCTGCTATAGATTTTAAGGAGGATCACAGTGAGGAACAGCTTAAGGAGAATTTAAAAACTGCCTTCCAGCGTTTCCGGGATTGCGGGCAGATTCTGGTGCTGTGCGATATCCTGGGAGGCTCACCATTTAAAAATGCAGTGCTCTTAAGCTTTGGAGACGAACGGATCAAAGTCCTTTACGGAATAAACTTAGGCATGGCCGTGGAGCTGGCTATGCGCTGTATGACAGGACAGTTACCGGAAGCTGACGCACTGGTGGAGGAGCTTATAGAAATCGGAAAAACACAGATCGGAAGATACCGGTATGAACCGGTAAATATATCCGAAGAATCAGAGGAAGGAATTTGACCAATGATAAAAGCAGTCATATTTGACATGGATGGAGTTTTAATCGACAGCGAGATTGTGTACTTAAATCACATGCATGAGAAGCTGAAGCTGAAGTACCCTGATATCAGAAGGGACGCGTTGTTTGCTGTCGTGGGAGCCACTGCCAAAAGAACCAAGGAAATACTCAGCGGAGTGATCGGGGAAGATGCTAATTCCCAGGAGTTTCAGGAATTGTATGCCGGAATATGGGTCGATTGCCGGCCGGATTACCCTTCCATCTTAAGAAAAGAAGTCCCCGAGCTCTTAAAGGAGATTCAAAGCAGGGGCTATCTGGTGGCACTGGCATCCTCTACCAGCCGGGCAGGGATCGAAGAGGTGCTAACCACCTGCGGGTTAACGGAATATTTTAACTATCTTGTAAGCGGCGAAGAATTTAAGGAAAGCAAGCCTAATCCTGAAATTTATCTCCACACAGCCGATGCCCTCCAGTGCACCCCCGGGGAGTGCCTGGTGGTTGAGGATTCCACCTATGGGATCATGGCGGCACATGGGGCGGGAATGACCGTGGCTTCCCTTATTGATGAAAGGTTCGGTTTTGACCAGAGTCTTGCGGATTATCACATTCCTGGTCTTGGGGAGGTGTTGGAGATACTGGAACGGCTGAAATAAAAAAGCAGCTGGATATAAACCACTTTCATGATGAATCTTATGGGCGGTAAAGCAGGCGGGACAGATGGAATGGCTGCACTCCATTTCATCTGTCCCGTCTGCTTTTAATAATAACTTACATTCAGTTCTTTCGCTTATAATTCCAATATAATTGCTCTCATCATGGAATATCGTTTGAAATATGATAGCAATTCTAATTAACCTGCATTCTGTAATTGATCCCATAAGCAAAAGATCCTGTTAGAAGAACATTTGCAATATCAGCAATAGGTTGTGCAAATAACACACCCTGAACACCGAAGATTCTTGATAAAATAAGGACGAGGGGGATAAAGAACACGCCCTGGCGGCATATGCTTAAAATACCTCCCTGTTTTGATTTTCCCAACGCCAGAAAGAAGGTGCCATAAACCAACTGAAAGCCTAATGTCACAAATACAATACTATTTAATATAAGTGCTTCTTGGCCTACTTTCATAACAAAGGCATCATTCTTACTAAACAGCTCAATGATATTCCTTGAGAAAACAATAATTTCTATGGTAACAAAGGCGCAAAAGCCGCTTGTCAGTTTCAATGCAAACCTTTTAGCCTGTTCCACTCTTTCCCAATTCCCGGCTCCATAATTATATCCCACAAACGGCTAAACTTTAAGTACTTTTATTTATGTAAATTAAATGAGGATTCCCGAAACCCGGAAACCCTCATAAATGCTACGTCTTCTTAAGAGCGCGAGACGGGACTCGAACCCTATCAATACCCTAAAAACATCGTAAATACAGGAGGTTTGAGAGTTGCTCTTCTGTACTCTACCCCATACTCTACCCCCATATTTAGACTTTAAAAAGGAAAGCTGTCAAGGGTTTCGCAGGAACAGTGCTTGCCCTTGACCTATCCGAAAAAATTCTAGTTATTCCAAAAACGGAAACGCTTAAGTAAGATACTTTCCCCTTATTAATATATTTCCTAAATATACATAATGAGTAATTCAATTTTGCTGACATAAGAATAATATCTTATGGATAACACAAAATTGATTCAGATTCCCCTTTTGTTTATGCAATATTCTGTATTATAATTCACGTGTCTCACAACTCTACTTAAGCAAAATGGAGCTAAACATCTACTTTTACTTGATTCTTTATAGCGCGGTCTTTAAATATGTTTGATGAGTATATCCAGTTTCGATAATAAGTAAGATTTCTGTCATCAAATCAATGATAAGTTTTGAAAAAAATTCAATGTCTTTTACTGTTATGGGTATTGAATCATCACCGTGTGAAATACTATTTCTAAATTTTAAAAATTTACCTAAACCTGTTTTAAATGAATCTGGTAATTGTTCAAGATTAAAATATTGTAATATTTCATTCATCACAGAAAAATCAATATTCGACTTTGTGGGCAACTTATCAGTAATTACTAATGGCTGGCATATTGTGTTTTGATAAAGGGATATAAACTCTTTCTTTGTTTTATAATTTGTTCTTGGATTTTCCAACTTCAATTTGTCAATACTTGATAAAGCATGCGTCAACAAATTAATATCCACATCATTTATTGGAATTGCTAAGCTATTAATCTCTTTAATATAAAGCCCAAAAGCTCTTTTCACAAATCCTTCCCACAACGCATACATTGAAGGTATAGAATACTTAATTAATAATTGCTTATGTTCTGTAGGCAAACGATACCGCAAAGGAATTGTTTTCAAACTTGCAAGCTCGGACATTCTCCAATTTATATCATTATTTATCTCATCAATGAATGACATTATTTTAAGCCTTTCCAAATAGTTGCTTCGAATACTGAATGCGTTTTTTTACTCTATCAACAGAGTTGTTCCCTCCAGATCTTGTCAATCTACGATAAACATCATTTGTTTTTATTTGATTGATTTTTTCTTTGATTGAACTAGTTTCTACTTCTGTATATAAATCTATATTTTCTGCTATTCCTATCATTGTAGTATCATAAACGGCCGTAGAAAACAGTAGGCTGTTACTATACTTGAATGTTTGTTTGCCTAATGGTGCCAAAACATCAACCGTTCTTGTAAATATCTTTCGATAAGTATCATAATCAAAGTTACTGTTTTCTGCTGCTGATTTCATAAAATCTGTCATATGCTGAGCGATGCTCTTATGAACAGAAACTTCTCCATAAAGAGACATAAACCTCAATACCAATTCTTCCAAATAAAGCTCATTTTTTTGTTGTTGAGTAATATCAACAATACTTATAAATCTTTCGTTGGAAGCAAGCTCTTTTAAGAAATCATTAAAAACAGAAGAAGTTTCTCTAAATAGTGAATTCCTTATCTCTTGATTTGTTAACGGAGCTCCTCCTGTGTTTAAACGATTGAATAGTTCAAAACGCAAATCATATTTACTATTCCACTTTATAATTTCTACACGGCATGAAGCTCTTTTGATATTTAATTGAATTTTATATGGCAGATCAGAACAATGATACCCTTCTAATTCTTTTATCAGATCACCATCACATAAAACCCAATTGTTTTTTTCAGGCATAGTTTTTAATACACCAAAAAAAGACAATATAGTGGATAGTCTTTGTAAACCATCTACCAATTCCCAGCGGCCATTTTCATCTTCTGCCACAAATATTGGGGGTATAGGGATTCCAATAATTATTGATTCTAAAAACCTTGCTTTTTGATAATCTGACCATCGGTATAGTCTTTGAAAACTGGGGTTAATAATTATTTCTTCTTTTTCATACATACTCATTATCTCACCAAACGACATATCTAATTTGTCTGTTTGCAGAGTATTTCTACCTTCCTCAATTGAGGACAGTAGTTCTTCTTGACTGGATTTCATATTCATTTCTCCTTAACTGATTTAATTTTCACTTATTATTGATAATCTTAAATAGTATACTAAGCCCTATAGTTCATTACAGCTTTTGCATTATAGTTAAGACTAGAGCTCATTCCAATTCCCCATTTTTCTATAAATAGATTAAAGCTTAAAATCTTATAAAGATTTTATCACACTTATAGGTGATTATCTATACTTTTATAAAAGTTCATGTAATACTTTACAAAAAGCAGGAAAAAATAAAAATCAACGTTTTATAACATCTTTTATGAAATCATCTATTCTATTATTTTATCCAAAAATATGTAATTAAAATGGACTTTATAAACTGTCTGTACATCTGTCTCCTCCCCTAATATTTAGACTTTAAAAAGGAAAGCTGTCAAGGGTTCCGCAGGAACAACGCTTGCCCTTGATGGCTTGGAGCAGAAATGAAACCATCCCCAAAATAGTAATGCCTGGACAAGATGTTTTCCCCTTGTCCAGCTTGATTACATGCATTTTGTATACATATCATTTCTAAAGTAAAGGACTGGCTAAACTCACCAGTCCTTTACTTACGACCTCATATCAAAAGCTTTGTAAGCTGTCTACAGGCTGACAGACACACAAAAATAGCGGAAACCCCTAGCTTGATTACATTTCTTTCAATTTTAGCACGATCTCTTCTCCAGTGCTGTTAGTGTGCTAAGTGCTAATACGATTGTTAATATGCTTGCCATTAATCTTTTGTTTACTGTAATTACACATCTTAGTGAGTTCTTTCCCATTCGGCTTTAAATTCATCAAATGCTTTATTATATTCAGCCATGTACTCATCATCTTTTAGCTTTGCTATAGGAATACCACCATCGTACTCAGGGTGGGCCTTGTGGAAATCATCAAGCATAGCATTGTATCTCCTGGACTTCTCCATTTCGATACGCCTTGCTTCTTCATACGCTTCTTGCTTTGCAACATATTCAGGCCATAAAGAGTCTGATAGTAAATACTTGGGGTCTCCGGTCAACTGAAATTCTTTAATATCAGTGTAGTATTTTACACCATCAATTACTGTCTCGATAATAAAAGTATTGTTATTAGCTGATAAATCTAATAATTCATAACTGTTATGAACTAATCCTGCCCTATCTAAGAATAACCTAAGCAATATGTGAATGTTCCGATTCTCAAATCCGAACCAGAATGTATTTAGGTAGCTATCGGTTCCATTTTCCTCGCAATTAATCTTGGAAGATACCATTTTTGCAATCTCTATAGCTCTGTCCCGCTCGGGTAACTGCATCAGTCTAGGCATTTCAGAGTCCATCCATGCGAAAATAGATAAAATAGCGTCCCCTTTTGGGTAATTGCTCTTCACTTTTCCAATATACATGTCAGTTATATAATCGCACGCAAATTCTCCTCCTCTGTATGTCCGTCCGTCGTATCCCAGGCGGTCGATAAATGGCATCTGTCCTCCGGTGTAGTTGTATAGGGCTAAAACGGCACGAGGCTCTAATGCGTTTGACATCTTTCCGGACCAACTTAAGTATCTGTAATCTACATAAGCATTCTTCAGGTCTGTGCCATCAGGCAATACATAGTAATAGTCATCTTGCCTCTTCTGCCACGTACCTTCGATTCTCCCCGGATATTTGTGAAATTGATAAAAATCATCTTCTGCCCATGGGTTATCTTTTCCGCCAGGTAACGTGTTCGTATCCACTTTATGTTTCTTATGTTCAAAAGCGCTATTGACAAATGGGTTCCATCCCCCAGCATAGGAAGTTATCGTGGGTACTGTTAATGTCAAAGCTAATAATAAAACCATGATAGATTTCTTCATCTATAATTTCCCTTATTCTTCAAATTATTTAATCATTAATAGAATTTCAGATCAATCTATTTCAAGGGAAAAGTCCCTTAATTTTATATGTCAATTCTAATGCTTTTCACTGTATCCAAGCACCGTCTGCACCTACTGCATATCCATCAGGTGTTATTGTATTTACAATCATATATCCATCACTCCCCATATAATACCATCGACCGCTTTCTTTCGACTGATACCAAGTATCCACCAGATATGAGCCATCAGGATTTATGCAGAGCAGGCTGCCTATGATCGTGCAATAATTGATTCACTTAATACTAGTACAGTAGAGCGCTCGTTAGTTGATTATGATTACCATGAATAACGGTAATGGAATCATTCGACCGTTTGTAGATGAAACATTTTGGCAGTACGGAGCTACCAGTTGGATTGAATGGGATATGATGAAAGACGGATATCGTTTCTTATTATCAGGCCCGTCAGGATCTGGAAAAACTACCCTTGCACAAGGTTTATTAAGCAGGTTGGCACGTCATTTACCAAGATGCCAGATATATATTTTAGATTATAAAAATATTGACTTCTCCTACTTAGAGGGAGCCAAACGTTACTTTAAACATGATTCCAGTACAGATGGCTTTCTTGAATTTTACGACATCTTTGAAACACGTTTATCGTGCAATGCTACTTATCCCTGGCTAATTCTATACATAGACGAATATCCATCATGGTTATTAAGCCTACCGTCCAAAGTACAGAAAGAATTTATGTTAAAAATGGCTAGACTTTTAAATTTAAGCAGGGCAAAACAAATTCATATCTGTGTTTCATGTCAAAAGCCATTGGCAGATTTGTTTAGTTCCGGCAGTCGTGAGAGCTTTTCACATAATGTTCTTTTACAGGCACCAAGCAAGGAAACAGTAGGTATGCTCATGCCAAATTTTAAGGATATCATAGAGACTTGCCCTACAGGTGTCGGTTATGTTACTGTTAATGATTCTGACTTGACAAAAATAAGAGTTCCTTTTCCCAAAAATATAGACGCTATGCATAGGGACTTATGGAACGCAGTCAACAGATAGAATTGCTTCAGGGCGTCCGCCATGCGGAGCGTGGCGGGCAAGCCCTGAATGCCTGAAGGTGTAGTATTAACCTTTAGGCACATATGTGTCATGTGTTTTAACACTTTAATACACTAAATAAGGAAGAAAGGAATAAACGCCATTATGTCAACCCGTTCAAGGCGTATGCAAATCACCTGTAACAACCCACTTGACAAGGGGTTCACTTCTGAAAAGATTAAAGAAATTATGCAAAGATGGAAAACTGAATATTATTGCTTCTGCTATGAGACCGGAGAATCCGGAACTCATCATTTCCACCTGTATACCAAGTTTTGTCACGCTCAGATTACAGATACAATCTCCAAAACTTTTGGAAATGCTCATATCGAGGTAATTCGCAATTCAAGCTCGATTGATAACAGAGACTACATTCGTAAGGAAGGAGCCTACCTTGATTCCGAAAAGAAAACTACGAATCACATAGAAACTTTTTATGAATCCTGTGAATGTCCCATTGATGGAAAGGAAAATCAGGGACATAGAAATGATATTGATTTAATGATTTCCCTCGTACAGGACGGAGCTTCTAACATGGAAGTGGTTCAAGCTGTTTCCTCAATGGCTCTACGTATCCCGGCTATTGAACAATACCGCCAAGCCTATTGGGAAGAAAAGGGAAGAGGATACCGTCATATGGATATTTGGTATATATATGGAAAAACCCGGACAGGAAAGACTTCATATGTTTACCAATCCCACCATTCCAGTGAAATCTATTCCGTTGTGGATTATAAAGGGAATGGCATATGGGATAAATATGATACGGCTAGAACCAGAGTTCTTTTACTTGATGAATACCGGAGCGCACTCCCCTTTTCCCTGATTCTGGCCCTCTGTGATGGACAGCCTTTAACTCTAAATTGCCGGTATGCCAACCGGGTCTGTCTCCATGAAACCGTGTATATCGTTTCCAATATTTCATTACTGGAACAATATCCCAATATCCAAAGGGAAGAACCGTAATCATGGAATGCCTTTCTTGCCCGTATCAACCATGTAAGGCATTATTATGAGATCGGGCAATACAAGGATTACACCGTAGAAGAATATCTTACCACGGAGCAGAATCCCCACCTGAAAGAATTTGAATCCTGCAATCCTGATTCTACCCCATTTAAAAACACTTCCCCTATTCCCATTCAGTTGGAGCTTCCTCCATTATAAAGTCAGGGGACACGAAAGGAACCTTATGCAAAAAGTTATTATATATTTCACCCCGTCAGAATTGGCAGCCGTAAGAGGGATTTCACTATCCAGCTTGTTTGAAGCAATCAGGCAGAAACAAATCCCTTATGTTAAAACGGAGGAGGGAATGAAAATCCCGGTAACTTACTATATTGACAATGATTCTTGATACACTTGCAA
The DNA here is from genome assembly GCF_000144625.1 of [Clostridium] saccharolyticum WM1. Taxonomy (NCBI): domain Bacteria; kingdom Bacillati; phylum Bacillota; class Clostridia; order Lachnospirales; family Lachnospiraceae; genus Lacrimispora; species Lacrimispora saccharolytica. The sequence goes on from NC_014376.1 coordinate 4,382,503, forward strand.
CGAAAATAAATGTACAAATATATCATAATACGAAAAAACAAACCATTGAATGACTACCATCTAAAAATACCTATTAAAAATCACACGAAAAAACAAACTTCTGCAAGCTGTATCATCTCGAAAGGATGGTACATTTTTTGTGTAATTTTAACAATGATTCTTGCAATACAACTAGAAACAAATGGACATTTTTGTCTAAATGTGATATAATGGACTTAGATACAGAAGAGCTTCTCGAATTATATAACATGAAAAAACAGCAAAAAAAAGAGAATGCCATACTACAAGGGCACCTTGAAAACTTTTACCATATCTGGACAAACGACAAAGGAACCTTTCTCTCCTATCTACCTGATTCCACAAAACCAAAAGGACGAAAGCCCGTTACTGCTACCACAAAAGAAAAGCTGGAACGTAAAATCATTGACTTTTATCTGGAACTGGAACAGAACGAAAAAAATCAGAAGGAACAGGAACGGTTATCCACCATAAGAAGCATTTATCCTTTATGGCTGAATATTAAAGGTCTGGAAACCAAGGCTACCAGCTATATCCGAAGAATTGATAATGACTGGAACGCTTATTATTCTACTGACCCTATCTTTGATCTGGATATCCGAACCTTTACAAAAGCTATTTTAAAGGAATGGGCATTGAATAAAGTAAGGGATAAGGGGCTGACTAAAACCCAATATTATAACATGTCCATGATTATCCGTCAGTGCCTTGATTATGCCGTTGACCATGAACTGATTCCTCTTAATCCTTACAATCAATTCACTGTAGATAAAAAGCTGTTAAAGAAAGTAAAACAGCCGGAAGATGGGACACAAGTATTTCTTACCAATGAGCGTCCATTGATTCAGTGTGAAGCATGGTCAGACTTTGAGGAAAAAAATTGCACTTCTGCTTTAGCCATTCCGCTTGCATTTCAATTAGGTGTACGCTTAGGGGAACTTATCGCAATCAAAGAAACCGATATTTCCTCAGATGGAAAGTATCTACATATTCAGCGAATGGTTCAGAAACAGGAACGACAACGTCCAGACGGGTCATGGTATCCTGCCAGATGGGAAGCCGTGGAGCATACAAAATCCTCCGCTGGTGACCGCACGATTTATCTGACCGAGGAAGCAAGACGTATCATCAAAGTGATTCTTGAATCCAACAAGGAAAACGGTTTCTATGATAATGACTTCCTGTTTATCCATGATGGAAAGCGAATCAATCCAAGAGCCGTTGATACCCGTATCCGTAAATACTGCGATCATATCAATATATCCAGTAAAAGCACTCATAAGATACGGAAAACCTATATTTCTTCTCTTCTTGATGGCGGTATTAACATCAATGAGATACGAAAACAGGTCGGTCATGAGGACGAGCGCACCACTCTGAAAAACTACTGCTTCAACCGGAAAACCAGTGTTGAAAATGAATCCGATATGGAAAAAGCTTTAGCGGTTTAATGTCTACCCCGGTCTACCCCCCAAAAAGACATTTTTATAAAACAAAAAAAGCTTGAATCCCTTGTAAAATCAAGGTTCCAGCTACTTATTAAAAAGAGCGCGAGACGGGACTCGAACCCGCGACCCCGACCTTGGCAAGGTCGTACTCCACCAACTGAGCCACTCGCGCATAAAACAATTTTTTATTCATTTCTTACAACACTGGCATTATATCATATGTCATAAATAAATGCAAGAGGATGCAACTAATTTTTTGATTTTTTTGTGCAATTCAAGACCAAATCTGTTTACTGGTTCAAGCCTTTCTGGATATACCAGTTACTGCAGAAATATCCACCACTTTTTTTATTCCATTCTTCCATTACTTTATATCCCTGCAGAATGTTCCTTTTCATTCCTGTCCATAATCCCAATATATCCACCATTTTATAAGCCAAAAGCCTGATAACCTTTGAAATTAGGCTTATATACCTGGCATTCTTAATTTGGCTGCATATCTCTCTTTTTACCCTTTTTCCAGTGCACCGCGGTAGTCAGCGATACCCCCAATATTTGTAACGGTATAGCCTTTGGCCCGTAAGTAACGGCAGGCCTGCCCGCTGCGGGCTCCGCTTTGGCAATAGACAAAAACAGGATTATTTTTATCAATTTTAATGGATTCCAAACAATCCAAAGGCAGATTCATGCTGCCAGGAACATGACCTCCTGTATATTCCTGTGCCGTACGTACATCAAGGAGCACCGCATTGGGGGTGTTCCTTGCCTGTTCCATTCCCACAGCAAAATCCGATCGGTTTGTTAAAAAACCAAATATACTCATTTCACTATCTCCTTTCCATACGTTTGATATTCGTTCTGCCCATCCCGATCCTGGTATTAACCCGGCAGTTGGGCCTTGAGACTCCTTTTGGCTCTGAAGTAAGTATACCGGATTTATGGAAATCTATCAGTGACATTGTTACGCAAAGGGTCAATTTCCTGTTTTTCGATCAACCAATCCCCTCCTGCTTTTCCAAAATACATGTTAGAGCAGCAAAAATGACCCTGAACCAGTTAAAAGCCAGGTCCAGAGTCACGTGCCTTTGGTTCCCAATTCTAATGGGTTTTATTCTGATTTCAGAAGCCTATGGGCCGGCATAAATCACAATGCAGTTCCTGCCGTTATTCTTGGCTTCATACAGTGCCACATCGGCGGCTCTTAAAAGCGCCTCAGGACCGGCGGGCTGTATATCCGTACAAGCAAGTCCGCAGCTAAAGGTGATGATTCTTCTATCAATTTGGTTGAGGGAAGAGGATTCCATTATCGTCCGCATTTCATCACAGATCCTATACGCTTCCTTTACATGATAGCCTTTCAACAGGATTGCGAACTCTTCCCCTCCGATTCGGAAGGCTTTAATATCCTCCGTCTGGTTGCTTTTGAGAATTTGCGACAGATGAAGCAGCACCCGGTCGCCAGCGGCATGGCCGTAAACGTCATTAACACGTTTGAATTTATCAACATCAATAACCGCAAGGGTAAGACAGCTATTTTCATATCTGCATTCTTCCACCATTCCGGTCAAACAGGCATCAAAGGTTCCCCGGTTATACAGACCTGTAAATGGATCAAGCTTTAACTGTTCCTGCATATTTTCCTTCAGATCGTATAAATGCATTAACGAATTTAATTGATTATGACCATTCCGTATCATAATTTTAGCCAGCAGATAGGAGCAAAATAAAATATCCCACGAAACGAATACTGCCATAAGCACGCCGCTGTTATCATTTCCACCTTTTAGCAGTATGATCCCGCTGAGAACCAGAGCAGCACTGTTGATCAGAAAGATCCGCCTTGTCATTTTAATATCAGCAAAAATTGTAGAGGCAAATACCGACATGGAGAATGTTCCAAGCAAAACAGTGGCAATCCTGTGGGTGGAAGAAAGATAAAAGGAAAGGGCCGTATAAAGAAGCAACACCAGGTATTCCTTGAACAAAAGAGGAATACGGGGCAAACGGACAAGGTAGTCCACAAGCAGGTTCAAAGCCGGTAGTCCGATGGCAGGCAGCACAATATAATTGCGAAGATAAACATCCGGAGGACCGGTAAGAATATTCTTCGCTGCATAGTACCAGACTATATGCGCCAATATGATCATAGCGACCGTGGCATAACCGGCATTAACTAGATAGCGGCACCATCTTATGGGCGTAATTACGGTCTCCGCCTCATTAACGTTAAAATCCTGATCCATAGGCTTAATATCACCTCCCCAAACGCTTTCCCCTTCGATTATATATGAAAAATCTGCAAACAGCAATCTGCTTTTATTCCCTGACAATTTTCATTTTAAGAGTATGTCATGTTGTAAGTGGCGGATTTTGAATTCCTCCGGGTTCCATGACTCCCCGCCATAACATGACATACTGATGTCCTGTTTCAAGTGGTATCATATCAATATACAAATACAAGGAGGAAAACGATGAATCGGTTGAATGTTGTTTGTTTAGGTGTTAAGGATATGGAAAGGGCTATCAGGTTTTATAAGGATGGCCTGGGATTTCAAACGAAAGAGACAAGCTATACGCCCCCAGTCATTTTTTTCAATACGTCTGCCGGTATAAAGCTTGAGCTTTTTCCGCTGGATTTGTTGGCTAAAGATATTAACAGCCATAACCCGCCCCCTGTTGGAACCGGCTTTAGCGGAATCACCCTTGCCTATAACGCAAAGAGCAGGGAAGAAGTACATCAAATCATGGAACTTGCCAAAAAGGCAGGTGCAAAGGTTGAAAAAGAACCCCAGGAAGTGTTCTGGGGCGGTTATCACGCCTATTTTTCCGACCTGGACGGATATTACTGGGAGGTGGCCTACGGCCCTGATTTCAGCTTTGATGAAAATGATATGCTTCTGTTATAAATGCCGGTTCTCCCGGCTGTCTGGGGACCAAGAGAATCAAAGAATCATGAATTTTCAAATGCACTTCCATGGGAACAGAATATTTTAAATCTGTGAAGATCGTCGTTTTTATTCGCCCCACCCAATGTGACATGATTTCGTCTTAGCATTTTCCTGTGAGCCAAACATAAAAACAAAATGACTATACAAAAAAAGAGCCTCTAGCAGACAATGACCGCAATCAGACTCTTAAAGCGGGTGATGGGAATCGAACCCACGTATCTAGCTTGGAAGGCTAGTGTTCTACCATTGAACTACACCCGCAAGGAATTTCAAAAAAGATTTCAAAAGTGCTTTGAAAAGCACAATGCCCAAAGCCGGAATCGAACCAGCGACACGAGGATTTTCAGTCCTCTGCTCTACCAACTGAGCTATCTGGGCATAACCATCTGCAACACGGATAATTTTACAAGATTTCTTTCCTCTTGTCAAGACAAGTTTTCTAAAATATGTTAAAAAACCCAAGTTGGCTTACCGGATTGTTTTCCAAAGCAGCTGTCCGCTATGGAAAATTACAGCCATCCGCCCCGAATCCTTTAGCCAGGAGAGGTAAGAACGAACAGTACTCCCCACAAGTGCATACTGTTCAAAGTTCATTTCCAGGCCATAATGGTTGAAAAGCTGCTGTAAGACCGTCTCAAAATTTATAGGGTTTTCACAAATTCCAAGTATTCTGTCTGCTATTTCATGAACCTTATCTATGTTAGTCTGAGCCAATGGTGCTATGTTGTCTGTGGCTTCTGCATGAGCAGGCACAAAAATTTTTGCTTTTAGATTCTTAACCATTTCCAGGGTCTCTAAATAAGAGGATACATCATAAATGAACCCGATTTGATACTTTTCCAGTGTTTCTTTGCTTGATAAGCAGTCCGCCAGATAAACCACGTCATCCATATCCCGGAAACCTGCCATATCAAAAAAATGGCCCGGCAGAGGAATAACGCTCATGCCTTTGGGAAGAACTGCCTCTGTAAGATATTCTGCACTGCTTTCCTGGGCCATAAGAAATTTGCGCCGCAAGTCCGTCGGCGGAAATCCGCCGTATAAAAAGGACGGTTCCAGGATGGTATGATTTGTAAAGTCACATTCAATACCCGGAGCATAAATTCTGCATCCGGTCTTGCTTTGCAGATACTTATTGCCGCCGATATGATCGGCATTGGAATGCGTATTAAAAATCGCCGTCAGCCGCCATTCATTGGCATCCAATATCTGCCGGACTTTTCGTCCCGCATCCTTATCGCTCCCGCTGTCAATAAGACATACCTCCGTATGGTTCAGCTTTACAATACCAATCTTTGCCGGACTTTGAACATAATAACTATTAGCACCTACCTGATGTAATTCGTACATTGAGAACCCTCCAATCCCATGAATATCAAATAGCTTGTTATCCATTCAGTCTGCCGGCTTCAAAAATTTGGCCGGCGCCGCGATCTCCGGCATTAATAGAAACATTAGCAGGATAAAGAATAATCCAGGTCACAGAAAAGGGAGTGTGGGATACTCCCGGATGGACCTTCCTTTCCGCAGCGTAATTTTATCTCTCTCTTCCACCTTTCCGCAAAGCAGGGGACTATTTGCATTATATAATGCAGACATCCTCTTCACTGCTTCCGCGCTGTCATTGGCATAGCAGTACCTGCACCCGGCCAGGCAGGTATCATAGGCTCCCACCTCAATGCTTTCCAGGCAGCCGCATTCCATTCTCTGATTTTTATCCTTTCTCCGGCATACCGGGCCGCCTAACAGATGTTCTGCCATCAAAGGATCAATGCAGCTTCCCCTGGACACTCCCACAGAACTTAAATCAATCTTTTCTGCACATGCCTCAATCCTGAGACCGTAGGCGTCTGCAATCCTGGCCAGCCCTCCCCCCAGCTTCTTCATCCCTTCTTCACTCAACTCATTTACCGGGATACCACTCATGTTTCGTTCTGTTTTCCCATACTTGTCCAGAAAACTGATCACGACCTTTTCCGCCGACCCCCATACACTCCCGGCGATCTTCTCAAAGGCCCGCAAATGGTATTCCTCATTGTATCGGCTGTTAAGAAATATGGGATCATAACGCCATACCATACGGTCCTTTCCCACCTGTTCCGCCGTCTTATTGAACACATTGATCATTCGTCTTTTATCCGGCAGCCCGGGCTCCACATCCTCCCCATATCCAGTCAGCGTGAATTGGATGTAAAAAGGAGTGTCTCCCAGCTCCCGGATCCGTTTCATCATTGGCTCCGGGTTTTTCGTCCAGAATACGATTAACTCCACCTGATCCGGAGAAAGGTCGATGCGGCTGATCTGACGGCTGTTCCTTGGATTTCTTACATAAAGGTATCCTTCCTTCCGTCTGTTAAAAAACCAATCCGGATAAAACTGCGGAATATCCGTCCGCCTGCTGACACTGAGTATCATACCGTCCCTCTCCTTTCTCTTCTTCGTAAAGCCATTATACGCCGTCAAAGGGCCGGCTTCAACCATATCCTGCTATAATCTTTGATTTTAAGTTAATTCGTGCCGTAAATAGAAGGACTTTGTAAAACAAAAATCATGGCATACGGCTGGAAAAACTTGGCAACATGTTTCGGCGCCCATCTGGGAATTCTGTTTAATGAAATGAAGCAGTTTTTTAATTGAAATCATTTATGATCGGAGGATCACCATGAAGAACGAACCCGTATTCTTAACTGACAAAAACCATAACATCATTCTGGAATCCATTACCGGAACTCCCAATGCCGCACTTCCGGACAGCTTAAAACCATTTGAAGTTTTGGAACCCAATACTTCAGACGGCGCTGCAGAAAAGCATGTCCCCGTTATTGAATCAGAGGGAAACCATGTGACAATAAAGGTCGGCAGCATATTCCACCCCATGACTGAGGATCACAGCATTGCCTGGATCTGTTTGCAGACAACGGCAGGAACTGTCATGAGGGTAAGCTTAAGTCCGAATTGTCAGCCAATGGCATGCTTTACACTGGAAAAAGGTGATACTCCAAAGGCAGCTTTTGCTTACTGCAATCTTCATGGATTCTGGAAAACAGAGGCATAACAAAAAAAGCCTTCCCAAACCGGGATTGGCTTTTTTTATTTTAATATGCTGACATCGTCTATATGGCACCCTGACAGGGCATCCCCAAACGGTCCCTTCTTCATGTGCTATCACTGCCTGGCCTTAGAAATAAGGCATCCGACACCATATCCATAAAGTCTGCTGTGAGAACTCAATAGGCTAAATGCACACCACTTCTATTTATGAAAATGTACCGTAAAATTACACTTGTCCCCTCTTGTATAGGATCTGGAATACTCTATGACCCTTTCATCCTCATCATAGGTGGTGCAGGAAAAAAGGAATACTGTCTGGTCTTTGGAAATATCCAGAAGCCTTGCATCCGCCTGGGTAAGCTGGACCAGATCCAGGGTCTGCCATGCCCTTACCGGATTTATGCCATAGAATTTATAAATTTCAAACATGCTGAATACCGAAAGATCAATGCCTTCTACCTTGGGAACCAGATCATAGGGAATATAAATCTCCTGCATGGCAATAGGCTCTCCGTTTGCAAAATCTAGCCGTTTAATATAATACAGGCTTTCCTCTTCGCCCATATGAAACATTTCCCCATATTTGGGGCCTGCTGGCCGCTGGCCTCTCTGTAATATCTTTTTCTTTGGCTGAATTTTTTTATCATCCATTGTCTGGGAAAATCCACCCAGGACCTCCAGATCCCGTTCAATGGGTGCCATGACATAAACGCCCTTCCCCTGGACTCGTTTCAAAAGACCTTCCTTTACCAGCTCATCAATGGCACTTCGCACGGTCAGCCTGTTGATGCCGTACATTTCCGCCAGGGCATTCTCAGACGGTATCGCTGTTCCCGGAAGGTATTCTCCCTCTTCGATTTTATTTCTGACCACTTCCCTTAACTGTAAGTAAATGGACGATTGATAATCTATTTCAGTCGGCTTCTTCAACGTAAAATCTCCTTCCTTACCAGGCTCCCCTGCATTCCAGCATAATACGGGAATTGGTTGACCCATTTCAAGCGTTCTATCATCTCTGTTCCCTCCAGAAGACCCTTTAAAAAACCTGGGATGCCGCCGTCTCCTGATCCCATGGCATCCTCTGCCCTACAGGGAATCATTCCATACTAAAAAAACCCTTTCCCAGTATATAACCCGGTTCTCCCAGGGTAACAATGGTCAATTCCTTGGCATGACCTCCAAGCCGAACATATCAGAGCCGTTGTAACTCACTGGCAAAACAGACGTATTCTGAGCGGGTAATGGATTTAAAGTATTCAAATACTTTTCCGTTTTCATCAACAGCAACTCCTGATTGGCTGATCACCGGCTCTCCCTTGCTGACACTTAAATCCTGTGCTTCCTTTTCATCGCAGTAAGCGATGCTCAGCACCTCCCTGCCTCCTGTAATATCCAGGCCATATTCCTTTTTTAGAATTTCATACAGGGATGCATTTTCTGTAATATGCATTTCAAGCTTTGGGAAACGCTGGTAATCCAGATAGGATGTCTCATACATGACGGGACGGCCTTCCAGAAGCCGGATGCGGGCCACGCGCAATAGCTTGTGACCAAGGGGAAGCTCCATCTTTTTCCCGATGGATTTTGTTGTTTCATATAGTTCCACTGCAACCACTTTTGTTGAAACTTCCCTGCCTGCTTTCCAGGCAGTCTCATAAAAGCCCTCCACATCCTGAAGATTTTTCATAAGCTTTTTCCTTGACACATAGGTCCCGGAACCATTTTTGCTGTAGATCTTTCCTTCCAGGACCAACTGCCTGATAGCACTCCTGAGGGTCGTCCTGTTAAGATTCCACATGGTGCACATGGCTCGCTCTGAAGGCAGTTTATCATCTGGCTTTAACTTTTTTTCAATAATATGATTTTCTATCTTTTCCATCGCTTCTTCGCGGGGTCTTTGATTTTCCGGACTCATGGCAGATATTCCTTTTCCTGTAGATTTTATTTCCAATGATATCTAATTAAATCTTAAGTCATCCGCCACCTGGTGTCAACTCGCTGACACGAAAACTTTACTAATCTGTTCTTTGGTTCCCGTTTATTATGAATTTCGAAACCTCCTGTTTTAAAATTCCGGCCTGTGCTGCCAGCTCTTCACTGGAGGAGGAGCTTTCCTGGGCGGTTGCAGCATTCGCCTGAACGACAGCCGATACCTGATACAGCCCTTCCCTGATCTGTTCCATGGTCCGGGCCTGCTCCTGGGAAGCGGCTTGGATCTCTTGGATTACCTGTTCCAGAAGTGCGGATTTTCCGGAGATCTTCTTAAGGACTTCCGCCGTCTCATCCGTCTGCTGCTTTCCCTCGGATACCGCCTTTCCCGTACGGCCGATCAACTGGGCCGTCTGTTTTGCCGCTTCCGCGGATTTGGCCGATAAGTTTCTTACCTCTTCCGCAACTACTGCAAATCCCCGTCCCGCATCTCCGGCACGGGCTGCTTCCACAGCAGCATTTAAGGCTAAAATATTGGTCTGGAACGCAATATCCTCAATCATTTTCGTAATCCCGGATATCTTTTCAGAAAACAGGCTTATTTCTTTCATGGTCGCATGAAGACTCTCCATATGCCGGTTTCCTGATTTGACCATTGATGCGGATTGATTGACATAATCCCAGGCTTTCTTCACATGATCCGCATTATTTACGGCCTTTCCAGAAACATTTGCAATGGATGCATTTAATTCCTCCACGGTTTCTGCCTGTACGGCTGCCCCGGAAGCAAGGGCCTGTGAAACATCGGAAACCTGCCCGGCCCTATAATTGACTTCCTCGGATGAGGAACGGATCGTTATCATGGTATCATTTAAGCGGGCTGCGATCATTTCCATGGAACTGCGTATGCCGTTAAATTCTCCGGGATATCTGCAGCTGCTTCGGACGGATAAGTTCCCATAGGAAATCTCCTGTAAAAACCGGGATATATCATAGATAATATTTCTGTACGTTCCTGCCATTTCATTGACCTTTTCCCCGATTCTGCCAATTTCATCCCTGCGTTCCAGGCTAAGCTCGACACCCAGATCTCCGGCAGACAGCCTGTCAATGGCATCAACTACCCGTCCCATGGGTCTTGTGATCCGGTTGGTGATCCGAAGCATGGCAAAGACTGCTAATATCAAAGACACAATACCCAGAATGACTGCATTTAACATGGAAGTCATGACGCCGGACATAAATTCCGATTCTGAGGCCGTTACATTTACGGACCAGCCATTGGTACCTTTTACGGGAGTGTAGGAACCGAACTTTTTTTCTCCGTTCCATTGGTAGAAACCAAAACCGGTTTCCCCTCTGGTCATTGCAGCCTCCAGCTTTGCAATCTCTCCGTATACGGCCTGATTGCTTTTTGCAGCCTCCGTATTATTTTGCCGTGACAATACCTGGGAAAAATCTTCATATGCCACTTTTGTTCCATCCCGGTTTATAATATAAGTACTCCCCGTATCTCCAAGCTTTGTATCAGCGATCATTGTCTCAAAAACAGAATATGGGAATTCCAGAATAATCACCAGGTCATCATAAGGGTACGCATATTCATAGGAAACGGAGTCCTTATGAATCATTGGATCTGACAGAAAAGGGGTCCCCTTTTTTGCCTGCACATAGGTATTTTCCTGTTTATAGGATTTTCCATTGACAATGGACAGCCCGTCAGCGGATATAATATCGATATTATTAAGGCCATACTGGGAACATGAGATCCTTAAAAATATGTTGATATTTCCATCTTTTTGTAAATTACCTTTCATGTAAAGGGCTATGGATTCGGCTATGATGGAATACTCCTTTAGCTGCTGGGTGATTTTTTCTGAAACCAGCTCCGAAGTTTCCTTCAGGCTTTTTGCCAGGGATTTTCTGGTGGTATCGTATGTCAGATAAATAGAGCCTGCAGACAGCACGAATACAATGGAAATGATACAAGCCATTGTAAAGGTCACCAGCTCTTTTTTTATTCCCCTATTGTTTCTTTTCATATTTAGTTATCCTCCCATATCCGAATGATACCCTGCAGGTCCTTCTCACAGCGGTTCAATGGGTATATCGGACAATATTCAGATAACTATATAGTATTTACCTATTTTTTACAATAACTTGTGCAATTTTTTACAAACAGAGAAGAACAAGTGGCCAGTAACCTGTTTCTAAGTGGGAGCCCCCTGTTTCTTTCTTCTATGGAATTAAAAAAGAGCTGCCGCATCTTCATGCAACAGCTTTTTATCATGCCGGCGACCGGAATCGAACCGGTACGGGAGGTAAGTCCCGCAGGATTTTAAGTCCTGTGCGTCTGCCAGTTCCGCCACGCCGGCATTCTCTGATACCGTTCCACTTCTTACGAACGGTATTAAATGGGTGGAGAAGGATTCGAACCTTCGAAGTCGTCGACAACAGATTTACAGTCTGCCCCCTTTGGCCGCTCGGGAACCCACCCATGCTTTTTATAAGCAAGCGAGTGTTATTTTATCATAGAGGCATTAAAAAATCAAGGTTTTTTTATAAAAAATATAATTTCTAATCCCGGTCCGCCACCAGTAAAAGGGAGCTGGTTCCCGGCATGGAGACAAGCACCTGGCCATCCTTTACTCCATAGGGAATTCTGCCCACATTATACCCATTTTCATAGGTCAGCATGTAACGGGACATGGTTTCTCCATCCCTCATCCCCAACTGCCATACCGGGATCATGACCTGCCGCTCTTCGGTCAAATTATTGACCGCAACCACGCAAATACTGTCACCCAAAAAACGCCCATAGGAAATCAGATGCTTCCCGGCCAGAAGCCGTTTCAAAGACCCAAGGCGCAGAGCCGGTATGCTATGGTGAAGGCCTGTCATGTACCGGTGAAATTCGATCAGTTCCAGATCCTCTCTGCCCCATGGATAAGTCCTCCGGTTATCCGGGTCCGTCCAGCCGCAGACCCCTGCCTCATCCCCATAATAAATGGTGGGAGCGCCGGGCCAGGTCATCTGGATCATCACCGCCTCCCGGAAAATCCCATTATGGATGCCCTGGGAAGCAGCCTCCGGGCCCAGCGTGGAGGTCCTCCCTACTCTTTGGTTGGTCCTTGTCATAAATCGGGAATGGTCATGGTTTGACAGCTCATTCATGGCAGCCTGGATGGAGCCCGTCATCATACGGCTCATATGATAATTCATGGATTTAAAAAAGCTTTCTCCGTCTCCAAACAGACTGGGGTTGCTTTCATCGCTGTGCTTTTCCATACCTGTAAGAAACCAGGTCACCGGCTCCATAAATGCATCGTAATTCATAACCGTATCCCACTGGTCCCCCTGAAGCCAGCCGGATGGATCCCCATAGTGCTCCGCCAGCACAAGGGCCTCCGGATTGGCCTCCTTTACCGCATTTCTGAAATCTCTCCAGAACTTATGGTTGTAATCGCTGCTGTGGCCTAAATCAGCCGCCACGTCAAGGCGCCATCCGTCTACCTTGTAAGGCGGGGAGACCCATTTCCGGGCGATCCGCAGGATGTATTCATACAGGGTCTGTGAATCCTCATAATTAAGCTTTGGAAGTGTGGAATGTCCCCACCAGCCGTCATAGGAACCGTTATAGGGCCATGCTTCCCCGTCGTAAAATTTAAAAAACGTCCGGTAAGGACTGTCCTTTGATACATAGGCTCCCGGCTCGTACCTCCCTGACATTTCATAAATACGCTCTCCATCCAGCCATTTATTAAAAGAACCGCAATGATTAAATACCCCATCCAGGATCACTTTCATCCCCCGCTTGTGTACTTCTTCCACAAACCGGGCAAAAAAATCATTGCTGGCTTCTAAATTCTCCTTATCCGTTGTCCGGATCATGTATTTCGTGGCAGACCGGTTATCCTCTGCATCAGGTGCCACCGGCTGCCCTCCATCCTTTAGGATCACCCCATAATGGGGATCAATGTGGTCGTAGTCCTGACAATCATACTTATGATTGGAGGGAGATACAAATATGGGATTAAAATAAATTACATCGACTCCCAGGTTCTTTAAGTAATCCAGCTTATCCCATACCCCCTGCAGATCACCGCCGTAAAAATACCCCACATCCATCTGGTTGGGATATTTCTCCCAGTCCTCCACACGGGACACAGGCCGGCCAATGTATACATATTCCCTGTCCACCACATCATTGGTCCTGTCTCCGTTGCAGAACCGGTCTACATAGATCTGATACATAACGGCTCCCTTTGCCCAGTCAGGGGTAGAAAAACCAGGAACTATACGAAAATTAAACCCTTCCTGATTCTCCCCGGAAATGCCCAGACGGTTATAGTAACAGACCTCCTGGCCCTTCACCACCTTAAAGCAATAACTGATTTTCTCATACACTGCCGTTAATCTATATTTATAATAATCAAACAGCCCGTCGGACTCTGCCTTTTCCATGGCTGTTTCTCCGCATAATCCTGCCTGAATATAACAGACCTGGTCCACATCATCCTTTGCCGTCCGAAAAAATAGGATCACATCATCCCCCATACCGGGTTCTGCCGGGAATCGGAAACTTTCTGTCTCATCGGTAAATAACGCATCTCTATTTAACGCCTCAGCCTGGAAGCACATATCATTTTCATTTCCTTTCTCGTGGTCTACACATTCTATTTTATCCGATTGAATCAAAATATACAACCCTGCCTTTCTATGACAAAGGCAGAAAAAACGGCCAGCGGGGCAGCTGACCGTTTTTCGGAGAAGGTATTTCGTTTCTTATGGGGTGTAGCAAAAACTATATAATGTATTGGGGGGGTTTACGATTATTACTATACCACGGCAGAGAAAATAAGTGTGCACAAACATCATTTTTTTACTTATAATTTTTTATGCATTTTTTCTCTGCCTCCGCACTAAACACAAAAAAGCGCAGATTCCAGAGAAAAACTTAGATATTTTCCCGGATTCTGCGCTTCTATCCAATTGAAGCCGGCAGAAGGCTTTTAGCCTTCTGCAGCTGCAGAGAACAGATTTTCGAATTCCTGCTGGCCAATCTTTTCTTTTTCCATGAGCAGCTTACAGCAGGCATGGAGAATCTCCTCATGCTTTAAGATGATTTCCTTTGCCTTATCATAACACTCATCAATGATTCGTTTTACTTCGTTGTCAATGGTATTGGCTACCTGGCCGCCATAGCTCTTTGCATGAGCCAGATCCCTGCCGATAAAGACCTCATCACCATCGTTGTCATAATTAATCATGCCCACCTTATCGGACATTCCATACTGAGTCACCATGGCTCTGGCCGTGGCTGTGGCCTGCTTGATATCCTGGGAGGCTCCGGTAGTGATATCACCGAATATAAGCTCCTCAGCGATCCTTCCGCCTAAATCCACCATGATGTCCTGAAGCATCTTGCCTCTGGTGTTGAACATATGGTCATTTTCAGGCAATGGCATGGTATATCCGGCTGCTCCCACACCCGTAGGAATAATGGAAATGGTATGCACCGGTCCTTCGTCAGGAAGCAGATGGAATAAAATTGCATGGCCTGCTTCGTGGTAAGCGGTGATCCTCTTTTCCTTCTCGGTTATTACCTTGCTCTTTTTTTCAGCTCCGATCCCCACCTTTACAAAGGCCTTATCAACATCCGCCTGGTTAATGAATTTCTTACTGTTTCTGGCTGCATAAATAGCGGCCTCATTCATAAGGTTCTCTAAATCCGCACCGGTGAATCCAGCCGTTGTCTGTGCAATTCTCCTTAAATCCACATCTTCTCCCAATGGTTTTTCCTTGGAGTGGACTTTAAGGATTTCCTCTCTTCCTTTAACATCAGGCCTGCCGACTCCAACCTTCCGGTCAAAACGACCGGGACGCAGGATCGCCGGGTCCAGGATATCCACCCGGTTTGTAGCCGCCATAACGATGATACCTTCATTGATCCCGAAGCCATCCATCTCGACAAGAAGCTGGTTTAAGGTCTGCTCTCTCTCATCGTGACCGCCGCCCATACCCGTTCCTCTGCGGCGGGCTACGGCATCTATCTCATCGATGAATATGATACATGGGGCATGCTTTTTGCCTTCTTCAAACAAATCTCTCACGCGGGATGCACCCACACCTACAAACATTTCCACAAAATCGGAACCGGAAATGGAGAAAAACGGCACTCCTGCCTCTCCTGCCACTGCCTTGGCAAGAAGGGTCTTTCCTGTTCCGGGAGGTCCCACAAGAAGGATCCCCTTTGGAATCCGGGCTCCCACACTGGTATACTTCTGAGGATTCTTTAAGAAGTCGACCACTTCTTCCAGCTCCTCTTTTTCCTCTTCCAGCCCTGCTACCTTACCGAAGTTCACCTTATTGGCATCTTTTGCAAGATGAGCCCGGCTTCTTCCAAAATTCATCATTTTGGCATTGGCGCTTCCTGCCCCTGCTCTGGCATTCATCAGCATAAACAAAAAAACTAAAACTACTGCCGTCAGGATCAACGGAAGCGTAATGGTCAGAAATAAATTCTCCTTTTGTACTGCATCCACCGTATAGGTGATTCCATTTCGGTCCAAACGATCCTGAATTTCAATGACATTAGACACATTGGCCTGTTTTGATGAACCGTCAGTCATGGCCATCTCGATCCTTCCTGTTGGGGGCGGGTCGTTCTGCCTGATGGTTGCTGAGGTAATGGTCCCATTATCAATCGCCTGCATCAGCTCCTGGTTGGTAATGATCCCACTCTTTTGGGGCAGTCTACTGGCAAATATAAGCATGATGACCAGAAGGAGCAAAAATCCCAAACCTCTGAATGGTTGCTGTTGTTTCAACATGCTGCCTCCTTATTGCTGTTCTATAACTCCAATATATGGTAAATTCCTGTATAACTGATCGAAGTCCAGGCCATATCCGATGATAAACTGATCCGGTACGGTAAAACAGGTATATTTTACCTTGACCTGATCCTTCACCCGGCGCTCCGGTTTATCAAGAAGGGTACAAAGTTCAATGCTGTTTGGGTTCCTCTGCTTTAACACTTCGATCAGATAGGCCAGGGTATTGCCGGAATCAATGATATCTTCCACAATCAATACATCCTTTCCTTCGATAGGATCATCAAGATCCTTGATGATCTTGACGATTCCGCTGGATACCGTTCCGGCACCGTAGCTGGATACGGACATGAAATCCATGGTAAGGGGCAGTTCGATCCTCTTAGCAAGCTCACAGGTAAAGAAAACGCCTCCCTTTAAAATACAGATCAGGTGAAGAGGTTTTCCCTTATAATCTCTGCTGATTTGGTCTGCGACTTCTTTTACTCTTTTTGCCACCTCTTCTTCTGATAACAATATACGTATCTTATCATCCATCGTTTCTTCCTCCGTTAAACTGTATTTGTATTACTGTATGGGTATCATCTGTTATCTTATAGTATTCACTGATCCGGTATCCGATGACCCAGAGGACATGGGAACCTTCCGCTACAAGGGGAATTTTTTCCCGTTCGTCTTTGGGAATTTTTTCATCAATCATAAATGATTTAATGGTTTTTCTGCCGCCTCCGGCCAGTGTCATGTAATCTCCGGTTTTCCGATACCTCACAGAGAGTGCACATTTGATTTTATCATAATCAAACCATTTCGTATACCCGTTTTTAGGAATTTCCTGGCCTTTTTTGTAGGGAAAAGTTTTAAAATCCAGTTCAGGGAGAAGAAAATCCCGTTCCTTATCCACAGGCTCTTCCTGTTCCTTTCTTTTTATCCACAATTCCCCGTTGGTACGCACAGCAATAAGGCCGCAGGGCAGATCCACCTGTCTGCGGTCAGAACCAAAAAGAAGCGCTGCCGCGCTTTCCACGTGAGTCATGGTAATATCCTTCATGGATTCATTGACAGACCGGATCATCCTCCGGATCACATAGTTTCTTATAATGTTATCTTCTGCCAAAAGAACCGCTGCATCAATACCACAGGCTGGCCTTAAGCCGGACGCTTCCATTTCTCCCACTCCCCGGGCCTTTAATATTTTTTCGGCTTGTTTTTCCAGATATGCATCGGCCTGTGCGGCCATTTCCCCCGCATGCAGGATATTTTCTCCTGCCCGCCTGTTGACTTCTTCCCTGATTTCCGGCAGGATCCGGCGCCGTATGCGGTTTCTCACATAGTCCGTCTGGGCGTTGGTGGAGTCCTCACAATAAGATATCCTTTTTTCCTCCAGATATGCAAGAATTTCCTCTCTTCCAACACACAGCAGGGGACGGACAATTCTGTCCCGCAGCGGGCGCATTCCTCCAAGCCCCTTTAACCCGGTTCCCCGGAACAGGTTATATAGAATGGTCTCCGCCTGGTCATCCCTGTGATGGGCCACCGCTATTTTCGTTCCGGAAAAATCCAGTCTCTCTTTTTCAAAGATCTGGTAACGGAGATGCCTTCCGGCTTCTTCTACCGACATTCCATGCTCCCCGGCATAAAGGGCAGCATCTACCTGAACGCAGGAAAAAGACACTCCCAGCCTTGCCGATAAATCCCTGGAGTAATCCCTGTCCCGGTCCGCCTCTTTCCCTCTTAGGCCGTGATGGACATGGACCGCCTTCAGTTCCAGCCCCAGTTCTTCCTTAAGTTCATTTAAAACTACAAGAAGACAGACCGAATCGGCTCCTCCGGAAAGCGCCACGATGACGCGGTCCCCCGGAGCAAACAGCCGGTTCCGTCTGATATAATCCAATATCGTTCTGTACATTCAGCCACCTTCCTTAGTTGATTTTCTCCCCTCCATATTATAAATATACCCATAAAACATGTCTGTTGCAATTATTATTTTCTTTTCCAGATCCCGGCAGTGAGAACCGTCATGTCATCGGCCGCCCGATCGGTAAAGGATCTTGCGAACAAAAGGACCCTGTCTGCCATATCCTGGGGATTTTTAACCGGCATCCCGGCTATGAACTCCTTTAGCATCAGCTCCTTATCATCCCCAGGAAGGGCATCCAGCACTCCGTCACTTACCATAATGATCCGGTTATCATCCCATAGCTTCTTAGACAGAAGAACCGGCTCCACCGGGTTCAGGATCCCCATAGGAACCTCGCCTGCTTCCAAAAGCTCCACCCCCTTTTCACTAAGGATATAAGTGGCTGCAGCCCCCAGCTTCATGGCTTCCAGGATCCCTGTCTTCAAATCAATGCAGCACAAATCCAGGGTTGCCGGATGCTGGGCAATTCCGGTCAGAAGAAGGACCGTGTTGACCATCTTTAAAGCCGCCCTGGCTGAAAAGCCGGCTTCCAAAAGCCTTTGGGTCAGTTCGATGACCTGCCTGCTCTCCTCTTCGGCAATCCTGCCGCTTCCCATGCCGTCTGACAGGCTCATAATGACTTGTCCGGGCTGAACTTGTCCAAAGGTGTAATTATCTCCGGATACCTCTTCTCCGCTTTTCACCGCCTTGGCTACTCCGTAAAGGACCCGGTATTCTCCCTTTTCAACAAACCGTATGGTGTCGGCCTGCTTTGTCACTAAATTCCTGCCGTCGGGGGCCACCGTCCATTCCCCTTCCTCTATGGCATTTTCCAGGATCTCCGCAGCTTCCTTTACGGTCACACACCGGCCGTTTAAGGTTCTCATGGTCAGGAATGCTTCTCTCTGATGATTTTCATATTCTAAAATAAGCATTTTTTCTACGATGATATGGTTGCGGCGGAATGCACGCTTAATTTCATCCTCCCAATCCGGAGTGATGTCGATGGAATGCTCTACCTGATGAGAAAATTCCTCCAGGATCACAGCCAGCTCCTTAAACTGGACGATAACTGCATCACGGCTTTCCAAAAAACGGTTTTTCCATGCCAGATTCATGGTGGCCCTTCCCAGGCCCCTGTTTAAATGGGCCATGTACTCATCCTTCCTCTTACAGGTTTCAAGAAAAAAACGGGGCATGTCCCCGTAGTCCACACTCCCTTTTTGTTCAAATGCACGAACCAGATATTGCAGATAATATTGATTGTCCTGTTCTTTCCCGGAATACACAATGCATTTGTTGCAGCCTGCGCATACCATAGCCGCCGCCGTCTGAAGGGCCGCAATGCCGTCTTCCTTAGTAAGTCCCTGTTCTGCCGACAAGTCATCTGTACAAGCTCTGGCTAGCTCTCCCAAAGAGTTTGCCATGTCGTTTAATCTCTTTGCTGTATATACATTCACATCAGCCATATCGTGATGTGCCGCCTTACGTCTGAACACAAAAATCCCTCCTGCCTGTATCATGGTTTAAACCACATTATATACAGGCCGAAGGGAAATATTTGTCAAAATGGCTGTCTCCTGACCAAAAATCGTACGACAGCTTTCTTCTTTTTTGTCCATGTTCTCTGGACATAGAGGGATACCCGAAGAAAATTACTGTCTCCGCGACGGCTTCAGAAGAATCTCATCAGGATTCACCAGTCCCAGCTTCTGCTTTGCGACCTCTTCAATATATTGCTTTGTTTGGACATAGACCCGGTATTCCTCTAATTTCTTGGAACGTTCCTCTTCCTTGTCCACCTGGGCCTGAAGATTCTCCAGACGGAGCTCATATTCCCGCTCCCTTTCCTTTAATCCGGCTCCTTTAATCGTAACAATCACGGCAAGGCTGAACACAACAAAGGTTATACCAATAAGAGCCATCCGGTTTCCCCATTTATCTTTTCTCTTTCTTCTTGATTTTCCCATTTTGTTCATACAATCACCTCTGACGCCGCTTCTTTCTTTGGTTACAGCTATCCATTTTTATTTTAAGATATTTTCGAAAATGTTTCAAGAGTTTTAGGAAATGTCTGCTAATTATTTTATCATACAAAAACATTCCTATAAATACTCCGGCAACGGCGTATCCTCTTAATCCTCCATCATTCTGTTCATACAGCAGGGAAAACGTGACCAGAGCAGCATAAACCCAGTATATCATGTCCTCGATTCCTATAAACACATAGGAGTGAGGAATAAAAATACGGAAAATACGCAACAGGTCATATGTGATCATTAGCCCTGCGCCTGTTAAAAAGCTGTAGAGCAGAAGTTTTACTTCATAAACAATATGAACGCTCATATGACTCCTTCTGTGGCATTATTTTCTTAGGGTCATTAAGCGAGGTGCCAGCCGGGCTACCAATCAGCCCTCCCGTGACCCTCAGGCGAACCGGACTTCCCGTTTTATTTAAACAGCCTGGAAATCAGGGATTCCCCTGACCTGCGCAGTGCTTCATTGGAGGAATAGGTAATACTCTCAATATTGCCGTTTAAATCCACTTCCCCTTTTTCAAGGGTCAGGCGGCTGACGTGAAGATCCTTTCCTTTCAGGGTCAAAAGCCCCATGTCGGTATCCAGGACCACCTGATTTTCATCAAAGGATACCACTTCCCGTATTCCTGTCATCGTACCGGAGCCCCTGTTTTCTATTGTCAGCCTATGAGGGCATATATTCATCTTTTCTTCCATACAAAAACCTCCTAATATACCTGTCTAAAGTATATTAGGAGGCACGCTCCAATATTACTGAAATTTATCGTACGTATCCAATCTGTAAGCTAGAGATATCGGTAAAGCTCCTTTGCTTCATCCTTTTTAACTGTTTCCGCCACATCAAGAACTTCCACCTTTACCGAGCTTGTCCCAAAATGGATCTCTATTATATCGCCTTCCTTAATGGTTAAGGAAGCTTTCGCAGGTTTATCATTGACAAGTACACGGCCTGCATCACAGGCTTCGTTCGCTACTGTTCTTCTCTTGATCAGACGGGAAACCTTAAGAAACTTATCCAGCCTCATGAATTAAGCGTTCACCATATCCTTTAAAGCCTTTCCAGCTTTAAATTTTGGTGTCTTAGAAGCAGGAATGTTCATAACTTCACCGCTCTTTGGATTCCTTCCTTCTCTAGCCGCTCTTTCAGATACCTCAAATGTACCAAAACCAACCAACTGGATCTTCTCGCCTTTAACCAGTTCCTCAGATATTACATCTGTCAAA
Source organism: [Clostridium] saccharolyticum WM1 (assembly GCF_000144625.1). Taxonomy (NCBI): domain Bacteria; kingdom Bacillati; phylum Bacillota; class Clostridia; order Lachnospirales; family Lachnospiraceae; genus Lacrimispora; species Lacrimispora saccharolytica. Next base: position 4,403,890 of record NC_014376.1, read on the forward strand.
GCCTTTACTGCCTTCTCCGCATCCTTTTTGGACAGTTCTGCTTTTTCTGCGACTGCTGCGATTAACTCTGCTTTGTTCATTGATATCTTCCTCCTAGAATGTAGCACCAGGCTACGATTTTTCGCATAACACGATTACTATATCATTTATAGCTGTTTCTCCCGTTTTTGTCAAGGTTTTTCGCACTTTTGAAGGGCTTTCTCCTGCTTTTTTATTGCATCCCAAAGAGCCTGTCCCTCCTGCTGCAAATGATCCTTTTTTTCGCCAAAAACATGGGGGTGCCTGCGTATCATTTTTTCACAGATTCCATTCACCACATCCTCTATGGAAAAATCACCTGCTTCCTTTGCAATCCGGCTGTACAGCATGACCAGAAACAGGACATCCCCCAGCTCTTCACAAAGATTTTCCATATCCTTATGATCAATGGCTTCCAGAACCTCTCCGCTTTCCTCTTTCAGGCATTTTTTCAAACTTTCATAAGTCTGTTCCCTGTCCCAGGGACAGCCTTCATGGGACCGCAGTTTATTTGTAATATTTACTAAATCCTCGAAAGTATACATGACTCTCCTCCTTTTGGGATGATTGTAACACCGGCCGGCAATCTCATCTTCATTCTCCTGCGCTCATTATACCATATCCTGGCTGTACCATGGGAATACTTTCTTTTTTAATTCTGAAGATTTTCTGACAATTGCTTGTCCCCCCTGTTAAAAAAAAGCTTGTTCCATTATAATAAGGGGGACTTAAAATGAAACCGGAGGTAGCCATGAAACATTTTAGCATATGGAAAAAAATAGCAGCTTGCGTGCTGTTTTTAAACATCGTATTTACAGCATTTACCACAGAGCTTCTGACTCCCGCCCCCTCGGCCGGGGACTTAACCATGCGGGGCATGAGCTTTGGTCCGTCCCTTAATATCGGACCTGGAAGCAAAATATTTAACGGCGGCAGTTTATCTCTGCTTGCGGATTACGACAACCGGCAGATGCTTTCCATGATTTTGCAGGACAAGGACGGAACCCTTGTGGTCATTGACGGCGGCTGGGATATTGATGCCGCCCACTTAACGGAAGTACTCCGTTCCAAAGGCGGGCACGTATCCGGATGGTTTATTACTCATCCTCACTCTGACCATGTGGGGGCTCTTGTTCAGATTCTGAAAAACCCGGACAGCCAGATTACCATTGATCATATCTATTATTCCCTGGCGGACTTATCCTGGTATGAAAAAGTGGAGCCTTCCCGGAACGATATGGTACACAGCCTGATATCAGCCTTTGCAGCTCTTCCCGCTGAAAAGCTCCGCACTGTGCAGAAGGACCAGGAGATCCAGCTGGGGCAGATCAAGGCCAAGGTTTTAAACGACCCTTATCTTCTGGATGCCACCTCCGTAAATAACAGCTCTGTTGCTTATAAATTTTTCTTAAATAACGTAAGCATCCTGGTACTGGGCGATATGGGACCGGAAGCCGGTGAACTGCTGGCAGCACAGCGCAGTGCAGAGGATTTAAAAAGCGACATTGTCCAGATGTCCCATCACGGCCAGTACGGCGTCAACAAGGAAGTATATGCCATGATAAAACCTCAGATCGCCCTATGGCCCTGTCCCCTCTGGCTGTGGAACAACGATAACGGCGGCGGCATCGGAAGCGGAGACTGGAAAACCCTGGAGACCAGGAAATGGATGGAAGAGCTGGGGGTTAAAGTAAATTACAGCATCAAGGACGGAGACCAGATCATCTATTAACGGATCCCTTCGAAAAAAGAAACGGCACCCGAACACAAAACCAGTGTTCCTGCCGTTTCTTTTTATGGGGCAATACGCCCAACAGAATATCTTTACAATCAATGGGCGCCTGCTGCAGCAACTGGGAAAAACAGTAAAACGTGTTTTCCCAGCCCTATCTTTTTGGATTATTACAGAAGCACCTGGTTAATTTCCTCCGGGGCCGTCCCGTCTGGGCCGCTCCGATTCCGGCAGTGGTTCAACGTAGAATCCATCCTTGTATGGCTCCGTATCAATTTCCGGGATATCCCCATCGCTGTAGTCATCTTCCTCTGGTACAAAAACCTTCATATTTGTTCACCTCCTGATTCATGTATGCCGGCCGGCAGTTACCCTTCCATCTGACGGCCTAAAAATCCTGCTGCCGTTGTTGCCAGCTTTGTTTCCATATCTCCAAAACGCGCTCTTGGCTCTCTGCTTAATAAGGCCACAGCCCCGATGGCATCACCTTCACAGATAATGGGGGCCACCACCTGTGCCGTTATCCCTTCCAGGGTTTCTCCTGACAGGGGAATAAAGCCCTTATCGTCTTTTCCGGCCACCACAACCGTGCGCTCGTTAATGAGGTTCTCTAATTGCTTGCTGATGGTTTTCTGGAGAAGTTCCTTTTTAGACCCTCCTGCCACTGCAATGATCTGATCCCTGTCGCTGATACATACGGTAAGTCCGGTAGTCTGAGCCATGGCTTCTGCATATTGGGAAGCAAAAGCAGTAAGTTCTACCATCGGAGAATATTTCTTTAGGATGATTTCTCCTTCCCTGTCTGTAAATATTTCAAGCGGAGTCCCTTCTCTTAACCGGAGCGTCCTTCTGATCTCTTTTGGTATCACCACGCGTCCCAGGTCGTCAATTCTTCTTACAATACCAGTTGCTTTCATAATTAAAATTCCTCCATCTTGTGCGTTTTAATATCACTGATATTATTTTGCTACGAAAGCACCAGATTATACTTAAGTCTGCCATTTTTCCCAAAATTTAAAATCAGGGCCGACTGTTAAAAAAAAGTCGAACCCTGATTTTCTAAATCATTCTTAGTTTATTCCTTGAAGAAGCAAGGATCAATGCAGTCCAGATTAAAAGTCCCCCTGCCTGACACGCTGTTGTACTTCCTTAGAGGATGATAAATAGCCTTCATGGGCCGCCTTTGCAGCCGCGTTATCTGGAATGGGTGTTACAAAATGGTTTTCAAAAGAACCATACTTTTGAATCGTCAATTCATTTGATACTCTCTGTAGAAGATACATACCTAAAACGTCCATAGCTACCACCTTTCTCCGAACTATAAAATTTGCAGGAAAGAAAGCATCTGGGACTTAATCCCTTCTTCTACTACTATTATATCATAAAATAGACAAAAATCAACTGGATTATTTGTGTTTTAAGTGTTAATTTTTACATTTATTAATTTTTTTCAGACAACTCCAACATTTGCTTCAATATCACCTCTGCCTGGCTGATCATGGCATCGGTGGATGGATTCTTCTTCCGGTCAAGATACGAAAACCTGGGTTCTTCTCCCATCTGGAACTTTAAATCTCCCTTATACCGGTCAATAATCGTGGGGATTCCTTCCACCTTCAGCTTTGCATTCTTATACATGGTCAGGCGGATCTCCTGGCGGTTAATGTTCACTTCGGTTACATAGGCACTTTGGGCCAGGGCTTTTAAGCTGGCTACCTTTAACAGGTTATCCACCGGCTTTGGAATATCCCCAAATCGATCCATGAGCTCATCCTGCATATCCATATATTCATCTTCATTCTCAATGCCGGAAATCCGTTTGTAAATGTCAAGCTTCTGATATTCATTCTTAATATAGGAAGTGGGGATGTAAGCGTCTATATCACAGTCCACCACGGTCTCATAGCTTTCCTCTTCTTTCCTCTGTCCTTTCAGCTCTAAAACGGCCTGATTTAAGAGCTTGCAGTAAAGGTCATATCCCACCGCTTCCATATGTCCGTGCTGTTCCGCTCCCAGAACATTTCCCGCTCCCCGGATCTCTAAATCCCGCATGGCGATTTTGATCCCTGAGCCCAGCTCTGTAAATTCCCGGATAGCCTGAAGGCGCTTTTCTGCTTCCTCCTTCAGCAGCTTATCCCTCTTATACATAAGAAACGCATAGGAGGTGCGGCTGGAGCGGCCCACCCGCCCCCGAAGCTGGTATAGCTGGGAAAGACCCATGTGGTCCGCATCCTGTATGATCATGGTATTGGCATTGGGAATGTCTAGGCCGGTTTCAATGATGGTAGTGCAGACCAGAACGTCGATTTCCCCGTTTACAAAGTCAAACATGATCCGTTCCAGCTCATGCTCATGCATCTGCCCGTGGGCAAAGGTAACCGCTGCTTCCGGAACCAGTCCGGATATATGGTTTGCCACCTCGTCTATGTTGCTTACCCGGTTGTATACATAATAAACCTGTCCTCCCCTGGAAAGCTCCCGGTGAATGGCCTCCCGCACCATTTCATCGTTATATTCCATGACATAGGTCTGTATCGGCATACGGTCCACGGGAGGTTCTTCCAGAACGCTCATGTCCCGGATCCCTACCAGGCTCATATGCAGGGTCCTGGGAATGGGAGTTGCCGTTAAGGTGAGCACATCCACATTTTCCTTCAGCTGCTTGATCTTTTCCTTATGAGCCACGCCGAAACGCTGTTCCTCATCTATGATAAGCAGTCCCAGATCCTTAAACTGCACATCCTTTGACAGGACCCGGTGGGTTCCGATCACAATATCCACCATGCCGCGCTTTAAATCCTCCAGGGTTTTTTTCATCTGGCCGGGTGTTCGGAAACGGGACATCAAGTCCACCCGGACTGGAAAATCCTTCATCCGCTGGGCAAAGGTATTATAATGCTGCTGGGCAAGAATGGTAGTAGGGACCAGGTAGACCACCTGCTTTCCATCCTGGACCGCCTTAAAGGCAGCTCTTAAAGCAATCTCCGTCTTTCCGTATCCCACGTCACCGCAGATCAGACGATCCATGATCTTCCGGCTCTCCATATCTGATTTGGTGGACTCTATGGCATCCCATTGGTCCTCCGTCTCCTCATAAGGAAACATCTCTTCAAATTCCTTCTGCCATACCGTATCTTCTCCGTACTGGAAGCCGTGGGTCTGCTGTCTGGCCGCATAGAGCTGCACCAGCTCCTTCGCAATCTCTTTCACAGCCCCCTTTACCCTGGTCTTGGTTCTGTTCCACTGCTCTCCTCCCAGCCGGTTCAGCTTTGGCTTTTTCGCATCCGCACCGGCGTATTTCTGGATTCCGTCAAGTCTTGTGGCAGGAAGATATAAGTTTCCGTTATCCGCATACTCCACTTTTAAGTAATCCTTGATGATGCCATCCTGCTCAATTTTTTCAATGCCCCGGTAAATTCCAAGACCATGGTCCTCATGAACCACGTAATCACCAATGGAAAGATCGGAAAAGTTCTGGATTTTAGTCCCTTCATAGGAGGACTTTTTCCTTTTCCGCCTCTTTTTTTCCATTCCGAACATATCGCCTTCCGTGATGACGATAAATTTTATCATGGAATATTCAAATCCCCGGTGAAGGTTTCCGAAGGTGACCAGAATTTCTCCTGGTTTCACCTCCTGGCTTTCTCCTCCCTCATCAGGGCAGTAAGCCCGCAGATCATATTCCCTTAAATCCCCTGCCAGACGGCTGGCCCTGGTTCTGGAAGCGGATAAAAGGATCACCCGGTATCCTTCCTTTTTCCATCTGGTTAAATCCTTTATTAGAAGCTCAAATCCATTTTGATAGGTATTTACATTTTTCACCTGAAAGCTGTAACGGTTCTTTACCGTAAAGCCGGAAAGCTTCTGTTCCAGACCGGTCAAATATACCGTAGATTTTGTCTGGACCCTTGCAAGCATTTCCTTCGCGGAGAAAAGAAGTCCGGTCTGTCCCGGAAGAAGGTAACCGTTTTCCAGACGGTGGATCATGCTTTCCCGAAACTCCATTTCTACAGTTTCCCCTTTTTCCCGAAGCCGCTCCGGCTCATCCAGGAATACCACAGAATTTTCTCCATGAAAATACTCCAGAAAAGACACGCTCTCCTGGCAGAAATAATGGATATAACCGTCCAGTCCATGCTGTCTGAATCCATCTTTCAGCCCCTCTAAAAATTCAGAGACAATGGAACGGATCCTGGAAGACTCCTGGATCTTTGACTGGGCCCGTAAATCCTTTTCATATTTTTTGGCTTCCTTTTCAAGAACACGGATCCCTTCCTCGATCTGAGCTCCTGTCAGAGCCATCTCCGTAGCCGGATAGATCCGTATGCTTTCCAGCTGCTCTATGGATCTCTGACTCTCGATATCAAAGGTCCTGATAGAGTCCACCTCATCATCCCACAGCTCTATGCGCACAGGCAGCTCCTCTGTTAAGGGGAACACATCAATGATCCCTCCCCGGATGGAGAACTGTCCCATGCCATCCACCTGTCCCATGCGTTCATACCCCAGCTCAATAAGACGCTTTTTCCACTCTTCCACATCAATGGTCTGACCGCCTTCCACAGACAGCACCTGCTCCTTTAAATACTTAAGCGGGAGAAGGTGGTCCATAAGTCCGTCAAAGGTGGTGACCACCCAGCCGGAGGTTTTTTCCATTAACTGCCGGAATACGGTCATCCGCTGTTTGGTCAGCAAATTTCCATGGATATCTGCACTGAAAAACAGAAGATCTCTTGCCGGGTACAGCCACACATCCGGTTCAAAGAACCGAAGATCCTCATAGATCTCCCTTGCCCTTGTATCGTCATAGGTGACCACCAGCCTAAAGCCTTCCTGCTTTGCCGCTTCATACATCAGGTGGACTTTCTGGGAATCCATGCAGCCGCTTGCCATAACAGGGCCGGCCTTTTTTAACAGATCGCTGGAAAGATCCTCAAAATCCTTTAATTCCCTTAATGGTTTTTCAAATAGATCACTCATGAAATCTCCTTATTTCTTTCTGTTAAAAAAATTCATTGCTGCTTCCGCTCCTTCTGTGACCATCATGATGGCAGCCTCTGCCGCATCCTGATAGGCCTGGTCCATAACCCCTTCCTGCTCCCTGGGGAAACGGCCCAGAACATAGTCCGCCAGATCCATTTCCTTTGGTTTTTCTCCCACTCCCACCCGGATCCTTGAAAATTCCTGGGTTCCCAGATGGTTTATGATGTTCTTTAAGCCGTTGTGACCTCCTGCGCTTCCCTTGGTCCGGATCCTTAGCTGGCCCTCTGCTAAGTTGATGTCATCGCAGATAATGATGATGTGGTCCGGCTCCACCTTATAAAAATCCGCCATAGCCCGGATGCTTTCGCCGCTTAAATTCATAAAAGTCTGGGGTTTTGATAAAATAACTTTTTCCGGTCCGATTCTTCCGGTTCCGCAAAATGCCCTGTGCTTTTTTTCCGTCACCCTGGCTCCCAGTTTGTCCGCCAGAATATCCACAGCCTCAAACCCTACATTGTGCCTGGTCTTTTCATATTCCCTTGTGGGGTTTCCTAATCCTGCGATGATATACATGATGATTCTCCTTATTATTGTCTATATTAATTACAGTTCCGATTCATGACTTTTTAGAGGTTTCAAACGCCCGAAAAGCGTTAGATTTCCCAATGCCGGGGGTCTAACGCTGCTTTACATTTTATCAGTTCAATCTTAAGATGTAAAGGCAAACACTGCCTTTTTTGTTTTTTAATGTAGGTTTGTCAATCATGTGTTACACTCACCGCCAAATAATTCATGAGTACTTGCCGCGGAGTTTTCCATCCCAAAGGACGCATGGGAAAGCAGTTATAGCTCCTGCTGTTGTATAGCTTTAGTTGCTTAGCGAAATCTTGAAAGCTATAAAACGTATGGGTGGCATAGAAACGCTCATTGTCCTTGCGATGACTCCGTTCTACCTTGCCATTGTGCCGGGGAGTAAACGGCCGGATCAGCTTATGCTTTATGCCATACCGTTCCAGATGAACCTGAAATAGAGTTGGTTTCTCCCTGTGAGTGGTAAAGCGGTTCGTAAATTCCGTACCATTGTCAGTCTGAATGCATTCAATCTGAGCAGGGAAGGCCTTTACCAGATGATCCAGAAACTGGGCGGAGGAATAGGTGTTGTGTTCCTCAAAGGCTTCTACAAAACGCCACCTGGAATACTCATCAATGGCTGTATATTGAAAAAAATGCTTCCCAATAACCTGACTGTTCTTTAAGCAGGCAGAGGGAACGAATTTTACATCTACTTGCAGCCGCTGGCCGGGATAATTCATTTGTTCGTACGGCTTTGGGATATACTTAGGGTTAGGAGGCTTAACAGCCATAATACCCTGCTTTTTGAGGAATCGGTATAAGCCTGGAATTGAGCGTGAATACCCCCGCTGCATAAGTTTCACCCAGAAAACAACCAGGCCAGCATGAGGATTGCGCTTACGCATATCCAGAATCAACTTGATTTCCTCAGAGGAATGCTGGTTGGGATGGTGAAGAGGTCGCCTGGATCGCTCCCTGAGGGATTCAATAGAGCCGTCAAAGCGCCGTTTCCAGCGGTAGATATACTGCCGGTTGGTCTTGTACTTGATGGCAGCTTTAGAGACACCATGTTTTTGGGCATAATTAAGGAGTGATAGACGAAACCTCATATCTTGTGTTATACTAGCCATGCGGAGATACCTCTTTCTGTTTGTGTTTTGGTTTGGCGATTAAAATATAACACAGAAATGGTATTTCCGTCTTTTTAATTATTCAGTTGTAACACATGTATTGTAATCCTACAAACACTGCCTTTTTTGTTTTTTAAACAGTTGAAAAGAAAAATGCTTCCAGTTATAATAAGGATAATTTTGTATTGGAAAGAGGGATACCGTGAAAAAGTATAATAATCTGCAATATATCTGGCTGAAATCATTCCTTATACTGATCCTGCTTCTCCTCTTGATAGAAGCCCCGTTTTTATACTGGATCAGTGTAACCATTAAAAAAGAAGCCGCCCGCAGCAGCAATTATTCCATTGATTTCCTTGGCCAGACTCTTGACAGCGATCTGACTTCCATTCAAAAGCTGGCATCCGATTTTATTTACAGGGCAAATTTAAAGCTTCCCCTTGATTCCCTTGATAACCGGCAGGCCTTTAAGTCCCATTCTGCTTATGAATTCGTAGATAATATGAAGTCCTTAAAAACAGCCAACGCGGTCATCAAGGATCTATGCGTCTATTATCCGGACAGAGGCTATATCGTAGGTACAAGAGGAAGCTATCCGGCCGGCCTCTACTACCTCTTAGGCAACCACCTGGATAAAAGCGGTTTTTCAGACTGGCTGAACGCCGTAACACCTCCCAACAAGCAGGGATTCTTTACAGCAAACCTTCACGGGGAAGAGGATTTATTTTATATCAAGACTCTTTACCAGGAACAGAAAAACAAGGAAATATACCTGATCATTACCATTGACCGGAACGAAATGCAGGCCATTCTAAAACGGGCCAACAAGGACCGGCATCAGCTGGCCGCTATTCTAACCGAAAGCGGAAAGCTATATACCTTCTCCGGAAATGAATGTCTGGTGGAGCTGGCTTTTTCCCGCCCCCTGGAACAGTTAAAAAACGGATATTTTGAGGGAAGCCGCTACTTAGTGGCCCGTTCTTCCCAACCCACAGGCTATCATTACCTGCTTATTATGGACAAGGCCGAAGTGCTGGGCATCTTAAACGTGATCAATCGGATCCTTTTGATTACCCTCTTCCTCTGCCTGGCAGGCGGAACTCTTGCTTCTCTATATCTTGCATCCAGAAACAGCCGCCCCATGTTAAGCCTGCTGCGGCACTTAAAGGAAAATGGTGCCTCGGAGGAAACCGATGTTTATGCCTTTATCCGAAAACGGATTGATGAGTTAATGGAACAGAATGAAAGCTCCATGGAGCTTTTGGACGGGCAGATGCGTATTATCAAATCCTCCTTTGTAAAAAATCTCCTCTCCTGCGGTTACCCGGATGAGCAGACCGTGGGCATTATGGCTGACGTCTATGGAATCACCTTTGAAAATCCATGGTTCTGCGTCATTGTAATATCAGGCAGAGACGGCATTGGGGAAAACGCCCTGAAGAGCCTGGAAAATGTTCTGGAATCTGTTAAATCACCGGATTGCGCCGTGTATCATTCTTATTTTCAGGACAAACTCCACGTTATTCTGAACATGGAGGGAACGGAAACCGGAATGCAGGAATCTATCGGGCGCATCCTGGAACTGCTGACTTCTCCAAGTAACCTGGAAACCGGGGGCCTTACCTGCACTGCCGGAACATTCTATGACAACCCGTCAAAGATTCTCTACAGCTACCGGGAAGCCCTGGCAGCCGGAGAAGACCGGGATTTGATCCTGTATGAAGAAAACAGTAAAATCATGTCCGAATTTCAGAAGAATATTCTTTCAAAGGATTACAGCAGTGCTTTGAATATGACGGATCTGCTCTTTGACCAGTACCTTGGCAAGGCCGACCCGGTGACTTTAAAATACCGGATTTACGGAATCTTAAACCAGCTTTTGGATGCCTTAAAGCAGGAAGGGCAGGAGGGGGAATCCAATTATTATTCTGATACCAGTATATCCAGGGATTACAGGACCATTATCCTGGATTTATTAAGCCGTCTGATCGACGGAAAGGAAACGCCGGACCAGGATAAGGCCTTTTCCATCCCACGGATCAAATCCTTTATTGAAAAGAATTACAGCGATCCTACCTTAAGTCTGAATACCATTGCCAATGAACTCGGATTATCCAATTCTTATGTTTCCAGGCTGTTTAAGAGGGAATGCCAGATGGGCATTGTGGAATATATCAACCGCTTCCGGATCGAGGAGGCGAAGAAAATGTTGCAGACCGACAGCTTAAACATTAAAGGCGTTGCCATTAAAGTGGGCTTTTCAAGCGATATCAGCTTTATCCGGGTATTTAAAAAATATGAAAACGTGACTCCGGGGAAATTTACCGCCGATTAGGAATGCAAAAAAAGTTAATTTTATCCTCGGAAGCGCAAAAATAGTTAATATATCTAAATTTAAGATGTTTTTTATTGATTTTTTTGTGCAAGTTGTATTGACTTTTTCTTTTTTATTCATTATCATAACACTAACCGCAAGGGGGCTGAGATAAATAATCTTAGTGCCCTTTTGCACAACACCCCCAAAAAAGGAGAGAGTCTTATGAAAAAAAGAAACGTATGCGCACTGCTTCTATCCACCCTTCTTGCAGCGGCAGCGGTCACCGGATGCGGCACATCCAATCCCGGTTCTGCTAAAAATCAGGAATCCGCTTCCGGGAAGACCTTAAAAATCTGGATGCCCCCCTTTGGCACAGAGGATATTTCCGACCAGGCTTTCTGGGAAGAGCAGTTAAAGCCCTTAACGGAAGAAACCGGTGCAAAGATTGAAATTGAAGTTGTTCCATGGAGCAATTATGAAGAAAAATACCTGACTGCCATCACCGCCGGGCAGGGACCGGACATTGGATACATGTATTCGGAAATGCTCAGCGATTTTATTGACATGGGCGCTTTAGAGCCGCTGACCAATTACTTTACGGATGCGGAAAAGGAAAACTATATTTATTTTGATAAGGGAACCATTAACGGCGTACAATATACCCTTCCCATTGTTGTTGGCAATCCAAGCGTTTTATTCTGTAATATGGATATTTTGAACGCTTCCGGCTTTACCGCACCGCCAAAGACCTGGGATGAATTCATCCAGTATGCCACAAAGATCAAAAACGATTCTCCGGACGTGCAGCCCTTTCAGCAGCAGTGGGCGGAAACCTCCATCGGAGGCCTGAACTCCATCTTCTATCCTTATCTGTGGCAGAGCGGCGGCAGCATCTTCTCTGAGGACGGCAAGACCCTGACCCTGGATACGCCTGAGGCGCTGGAGGCCGCCCAGTTTTTATATGACTTAAAATTCAAGTACGGCATTCTTCCTGATTCCTCAACTTCCATGACCGAATCCGATGTAAAGGATGCCTTCATCGCGGGCAAGGTTGCCATGGCCGCTATTGGAAGCACCTTAAGCAGCGACCTGGACAAGGCAGGGATAAATTGGGATTACAGCACCTCTCTTGTAAATAAAACAGGAGGCACCTTCTGTGCAGCCGATGCACTGGTACTTTTAAGCAGCAGCCAGAATAAGGAGCTTGCTGCAAGGGCCATGAAGCTGATGACCAGCGCAAAGGTCATGGAGCAGTTCCATACCAAGCTGTACAGCATGCCGCCGATTACAAAGGATGAGGCATATAATGACAACCCCAAATTTGAAGATATGTATAAAAACGATACCGCCTATTTCCATACACTTCCCGTAGTCGCCGGCTCCTTTAAGATTTATGACACTTTGTATAAGAATCTGCAGCTGATGATGCTTGATGAATTAAGTCCGGAAGAGGCACTGAAAGATACCTCAACTTATGCGGAAACCATCTTAGACCAGTAAGGAGCCTGATATGAAGAGTAAAACAAAAGAAGCTTTGCAGGGCTATCTGTACATACTGCCGAGCTTTATCCTTCTCATGGTTTTCTCGGTCATACCGATTTTCATGTGCCTGTATTTCAGCTTTACCAAATATAACATTCTTCAGGCACCGGAATTTACCGGCCTTAAAAATTATTTCAGGCTGGCCCAGGACCCTTTTGTCCGGTCCTCCCTTAAAAATACCCTGGTCTATACCTTTGTTGTCGTTCCTGTACAGACTCTTCTGTCCATGGGAATTGCTGCTGTAATCGCAGCATGCTTCCGCCGCCGCTTTTTGCGGTACGGCGGGCTGCTGCGCAGTGCCATGTTCATTCCGGTCATTTCATCGGCCATCCTGGTGGGAACCTTATGGTCCTTCCTGTTATCCACGGACAGCGGCATTATCAATCAGATCCTGGCCTTGATTAAGATCCCTGCCGTCAACTGGCTGGGCACCACACAGACTGCACTGCTCAGCGTGTGTGCGGTCTCTGTCTGGAAGAACGTTGGCTATTTTATGGTGATCTTTTATGCAGGTATTATGGATATCTCCGGTTCTCTTTATGAGGCTGCGGAGGTGGATGGCGCCACCAGGATCCAGCAGTTTTTATTTATCACAGTTCCGGGATTAAAGCCCATCATCTATCTGGTGGTGACTTTGGGGACCATCTGGTCGTTCCAGGTATTTGATATTGTATACGCTATGACCGGCGGCGGCCCGGGCCGTTCTACGGTGACCCTGGTGCTGACCATATACAATGCGGCTTTTAAAGAATACAGCATGGGCTACGCCAGCTCCGCTGCCTTCCTCCTGTTTCTCATTGTCATCCTGCTTTCAGCGGTCCAGAAACGGTTATTTGCAGAAAAGGAGAATTTGGCATGAAAAATCAAAACGTTACGCTCTGTACCATAGTACTTGCAGCGGTATTGGGCCTGTTCGCCCTTACAGCGGTATTCCCTTTCCTTTATATGGCGCTGCTGTCCTTTACCCAATCCAAAAGCCTGACCTTTTCCTTATCAGAGATAAGCCTGGATTTTACCAATTACCGCAGGGTGTTTTCCAATACCAATTTCTTTTCTGCTTTAAGAAACAGCATTCTTGTTTCCGGTCTTTCCTGCATGTTTAACTGCCTGATCTCCTCCATGGCGGCTTATGGTTTTGAAAAAAAGGAGTTTCCGGGAAAGGAAAAGATTTTCAGCCTGTATCTGGCTACTCTCATGGTTCCCGGGCAGGTGACTTTGATACCGGTCTTTATCATCATGAAACAGCTTGGGCTTTTAAACACCTATTTTGCCCTGATCGTGGTTATCATTAACGCTTTCGGCGTGTTCCTGATCCGCCAGTTCATGAAAGGCGTGCCCGATGAGCTCATAGAGGCCGCCAAGGTGGATGGGTGCCCCGAGCTGTGGATCTTTACAGGGATCGTCATTCCCTTAATCAAGCCGGTGCTCATTTCCCTGGTGGTATTCACCTTCATTTCCTCCTGGAATGACTTTATTTGGCCCCTGGTCATTGCCACTTCTTCCGAAATGCAGACTTTGACCCTGGCCCTGTCCCTGTTAAAAGGTCATTTCAGCACCAATTACGGCCTGGTTATGGCCGGCTCTACCTTGACCTTTCTCTTCCCGTTTATTCTGTATGTGTTCTTACAGAAACAATTTGTGGAAGGCATTGCCTTAAGCGGCGTGAAGGGTTGATAACGGAAAGGAGAATCTTATGGAACCATGTTCCGGTACTTGCCAAATGATCGTATTAAGCTCCCTGGAAAAGGTTTTTCCCCATGTGGAGCCTGTATTCTCACCGGAGTGCTGCCGCTTCAGCGGCCTTTACGGAGAAGTCGTCTCCTTTCAGGCTGCCTGCTGTTTGAGAGGTCTGAGAAAGGAAACCTTTCGGGTTCAGGTAACCTCGGATTTAAAAGAAAGCATCCGGATCCGTCAGGTGCTTAACGTACCCTCCTCTTACCCTGCCCATGAAAAGCGGGACAGCAATTACATAAGCCATGCCCCGGGACTTTATCCGGACCTTCTTAGGGATCTTGAGGATAACAGTCTGGTTCTGGTCCCCGGCCACTGGCAGAGCCTGTGGATCGATGTCGCCATTCCTGATTTTATTCCTGGAGGAACCTATCCGGTCACCATCTCCCTGATGGACAGCCGCAGCAGGGAAGCCGCCTTAGTCAGCACTGATATGGAAGTGATCCCCGTCCCCCTTCCGGCTCAGGACCTTTTACATACGGAATGGTTTCACGGAGACTGTCTTGCGGATTATTACAAGGTTCCTATCTTCTCCGAGATGCATTGGAGTATTCTGGAAAAATTTATTTTCCTTTATGGAAACAGGGGAATGAATATGATTCTCACCCCCATTTTCACACCGCCCCTGGATACTGCGGTAGGCGGGGAACGCACCACCATCCAGCTTGTCTCCATCCGTCAGGAAAGAGAACGGTATCTCTTTGACTTCTCCCGCCTGGAACGTTGGGTTAAGATCTGCAAAATGGCAGGGATCCGGTATTTCGAAATGGCCCACTTATTTACCCAGTGGGGTGCTTACCACGCTCCCAAGATCATGGTCACACGGGGCGGAGAAGAAATCAGGCTCTTTGGATGGGATACTCCTTCCACCGGGGCATACACCGCATTCCTGGATCAGTTCCTTCCTGCCTTAAAGGAGGAATTGGATCGTCTTGGGATTCTTGAAAATACTTTTTTCCATATTTCCGACGAGCCGGAAAAAGATCATCTGGAATCATATGCCCTTGCCAGGGAATCTGTTATGCCCCATTTAAAGGACTGCAAACTTTTAGATGCCCTGTCCGACTATTCCTTCTATGAAATGGGCATCGTCGAACGCCCGGTCTGTGCTACCGACCATATAGAGCCCTTCCTGGACCATAAAGTTCCACATCTATGGAGCTACTACTGCACCGCTCAATGCGTGGATGTATCCAACCGCTTCATGGCCATGCCCTCAGCCAGAAACCGGGCTTACGGCCTGCAGGTATATAAATATGGAATGGAGGGAATCCTACACTGGGGTTTCAACTTTTATAATTCCGAACATTCCCGTCACCACATAAATCCATATGAGGTGACGGATTGTGAAGGCAGCTTCCCTTCCGGCGATGCTTTCCTGGTTTATCCCGGTTCTGATGGCATTCCGGAGGAATCCATACGCCTTATGGTCCTTTGCGAGGCCAAGCAGGATCACAGGGCACTAAAGCTGCTGGAATCACATATTGGAAAAGAAGCTGTCATCAGGCTTTTGGAAGAGGATTTATCCCATCCCATCACCTTCAGCATCTATCCAAAATCAAGCGCCTACTTTCTAGGCGTAAGAAATAAGATCAACCGGATGATTAAAAAATACATATAAAAAGTTCATCCGAAGCATGGATATCTCTTGTCATTTCCATATTCACTATGATAGAATAAAGCTGTTGCGCTTATATAAGTTCATAATCGGTTGAGCGTTTCTACCAACTACCATAATAGTTGACTATAAGGGTTAAAAGGAAAAAGGAGTGATGTTCATGAAGGATGTTTCAAAAAATTATGATGTAATCATCATCGGTGCAGGCCCCTCCGGCATTTTCTGTGCCTATGAGCTGATCGAGAAAAAACCGGACCTTAAGATCCTTATGATCGAAAAGGGCCGCCGGATTGAAAACCGGACCTGTCCCAAGAGAACCACAAAAACATGCGTAGGCTGCAAACCATGCTCCATCACCACAGGCTTTGCCGGAGCCGGGGCATTTTCCGACGGAAAATTATCCTTATCTCCCGACGTCGGCGGAAATCTTCCTGAAATACTTGGATATGATAAGACTGTGGAGCTGTTAAAGGAATCAGACAACATTTATTTGAAATTCGGCGCAGATACCAATGTTTACGGCATTGATAAGCAGAAGGAGATCCAGGAGATCCGCCGTAAGGCCATTGGAGCCAACTTAAAGCTGATCGAATGCCCCATCCGCCATTTGGGAACGGAAGAAGGCTATAAAATCTACACCCGCCTCCAGGAGCATTTATTGGAGCAGGGGGTTGAAATGGCGTTTCATACGATGGTAAAAGATATCATCATCGAAGATAATAGAGCAAAAGGCGTCATCACGGACAAGGAAGAAGTCTGTTATGCGCCGGAAATCGTGTCTGCCATCGGCCGGGAAGGCTCTGACTGGTTCAGCCACATCTGTAAAAACCACGGGATCGAGACAAAAGTAGGAACCGTGGACATCGGAGTCCGGGTTGAGGTCCGGGATGAGGTCATGGAGTTTTTAAATAAAAATCTTTATGAGGCCAAGCTTGTTTACCATACTCCTACTTTTGACGATAAAGTACGTACCTTCTGTACCAACCCTTCCGGTGAGGTCGCCACAGAGTACTATGAGAACGGTCTGGCAGTGGTTAACGGTCATGCTTACAAATCCCAGGAATATAAGACAAACAACACCAATTTTGCCATCCTGGTATCCAAAAACTTCACAAAACCCTTTAAGACGCCTATCGAATACGGCAAACAGATCGCCCAGCTAAGCAACATGCTCTGTGACGGCAAGATCCTGGTACAGACCTTCGGCGACTTCCAGAGAGGCAGACGTACCACAGAGGAGCGTTTATGCCGCAACAATCTGATTCCCACCTTAAAGGATGCAGTTCCAGGCGATTTATCTCTTGTATTCCCTCACCGCATTATGGTTGACATAAAGGAAATGCTTCTCGCCCTGGACAAGGTGACTCCGGGTATTGCCAGTGATGAGACCCTGTTGTATGGTGTAGAGGTGAAGTTCTACTCCAATAAGGTGGTAGTCAATACTGATTTTGAGACCAGCGTGGAAGGCCTTCGCGCCATCGGTGACGGTGCTTCCGTAACAAGGGGACTTCAACAGGCGTCTGCCAACGGGCTGAGCGTGGCAAGAAGCATTCTGACCGCCATGAACGAAAAATAAGTTAATTTTCAAAAGCAAGATAAACAGACAGATAGGGAGTCCCTGACGGTACTCCCTATCTGTCTGTTTCCTTATTGCAGGATTCTTGACAAAGGCTTCTCAGATTCCGGAAATTATATCAGTCCCAGCTTTTTCATGGCATAAGCCACCCCGTCATCCTCTACATTTTTCGTATAAAAAGTCGCATAAGGCTCCAGCTCCACACTATGATGCCCCATAAGAATACAGTTCTTGGCATATTCAAACATGGATAAGTCATTGGTGCTGTCACCGAACACATAGGCATCCTTAAGGGCAATGCCGTAATGTTCCAAAATCATCTCAATGGCCGTTGCCTTGGAATATCCGGAGGGAATGCATTCATAAAATCCGCTGCCCCGGTCAATGATCTCAAAGTCCAGACCCAGGGCTTGGGAAAAGCCTTTTAAATCGCTTTTTTCATCTGCAAATACGCAGAACTTATCATAGTCGTAGCAATCCTCTTCCCAGCCATATGGAGAAAGATTACCTTCCTGTTCTACGATTTTTTTCAGTTCTTCCAACTGGGGAAAGCGGGAGGTTTCTTTTCTGAAATAGCAGCTTTCGGTTCCCTCTAATACCCCATCAAGATCATGATCCCGAATGATTCTTTTGATCTCGATTCCACGTTCATGGGGGATCGCAGCGGAGAAAAGGACCTTATCGCCTATAACGATACGGGTACCGCATCCGCAGCAGTAGCCATCCACTGCAATGAGCGGTTCAATGGGTCCGATGAGACAATGGGTTCTTCCGGAATTAATAAATACCAGATGGCCGTTTTTCCGTGCCCGTTCAACTGCCTGAATGGCACTTTCCGGCACATTCCGGTTTACCTCGGAAAAGAGGGTACCGTCAATGTCGAAAAACAGGGCCTTTCTTCCTTCACTCATTGGTCACCCCGAAAGCAAATAGTTCCTGTGGTTTCGTCCATACTTTCCACAATCGCCAGGGATTCCACACGGATTCCTTCTGCCCTTAACCGGTCCCCTCCGGGCTGGAAGCCTTTTTCGATCACAATTCCCGCGCCCACCAGCTTAGCACCGGAATCCTTTACAATGGCAGCCAGGCCTTCCAGGGCTTTTCCGTTGGCCAGGAAATCATCAATAAGCAATACCTTGTCACCGGCTCCCAGAAACTCCTTGGAAACCATGATGTCATAGGTCCTTCCGTGGGTAAAGGACTCCACCGGGGTAGTATAAACGTCGCCTGCTATGTTCTTAGTCTTGGATTTCTTTGCAAATACCACAGGAACGTTGAAATATTGAGCCACGATACAGGCAATTCCAATGCCGGAAGCCTCAATTGTCAGGATCTTATTGACTTCATAATCGGCAAAGCGTCTCTTAAACTCCTTTCCGATCTCTACGAACAGCTTAATATCCATCTGGTGATTCAAAAAGCTGTCCACTTTCAGTACATCACCGGACTTAATCTTTCCATCCTTCCGTATTCTGTCCTTTAAAAGCTGCATAAAGGTTCCTCCTCCTCATAGAATCCGCAGTGCAGCCGGCGAAGCTTACCGCTTTACCGGTCACGGGCATCCGCCCTATGAAACAGGACATTAACCCATTCGCTTACGTGCAAGCACGACGCAAATGGATTGATGCCCTGTTTCGCACTGCTCTTTGCTTTCGTGAAATTTATTTAATAACTGCTTTTTCTGTTAGGAAATCCATTACCTTATTGTTCATAATATAATCATCCACATCAAACTGGCCTGCGGTCTCAATCATTTTATCTACGCTCTCATAGCCCATCTGGTCTGCTACTTCCTTGCGGTCCTCATCGGTAATCTGGATTCCCTCTTTCTCCGCAATTGCACTGACCACCAGTCTCTGCTCTACGGTGGCTTCTGCCTGGGTCTTTAAGATTTCTTTAAATTCTTCCTCTCCCATTCCGGAAAAAGCCCCCACAAAGGTTTTAAAATCCATTCCGTAAGCGGCTGCCTGGTTTGAATATCTGGCAATCAAGTTGTTGAAGTTGGCATCGACGGCCTCCTGCTTCGGTTCTACCTTGGAAGCATTTAAAATGGCTGTATAAATATCACTCTTCATCTTCTGCTCTGCTTCATCACTCTTATTCTTTAAAAGAGTCTGCATTTTATCTTCTTTGTATTCAGCTACGGTCTTAAAGGACGTATTTTCCTGAACAAATGCATCGTTTAATTCCGGGACCTGCTCTTCCTTAACGGCATTGACTGTAACGTCAAATACAACCGCTTTTCCTGCCAGGTCTGCATTCTGGTAGCCTTCCGGAAAGGTAAGATTTAAGGTCTTCTTGTCCCCCTTTTTTGCTCCAACAAGACCTTCCTCAAAGCCTTCGATAAACTGGCCGGAGCCAATGGTCAAGTCATAGCCCTGAGCAGTGCCGCCGTCAAATGCAACGCCATCCTTTGTACCTACATAGTCAATGTTGACTACGTCACCATTCTGGACCGCCCGGTCTACCTCTGCATCCTTTGCATGAGCGGATAAATCGCTCTGAACCGCCTGGTTCACTTCGTCATCGGTGACCTCCACGGAATCCTTGGACACTTCAATTCCCTTGTATTCTCCAAGGGTGACGGTTCCGTTATCCATTCCCGTCAGATCCTCCACAGCCAGAGTTTCCTGTGCCGCTGATTCGGTTGCTTCTGCCGCTTCCGTCCCTGTCTCAGCCGGCTTTGCTGCAGGCTTTTTACCACAACCGGAAATAAGGGCGGCGGCAAGCATACCGCACATACAAATTTTAAAAATTTTCTTCATCATACAATCCTTTTTCTTTCTATTTTTAATCGTTGATAATAAAATTGCTTCCAGTCAGTTATACCATATCGGACAAGGTAAAAAAAGCCTTTTACCGAAATTAACAAAAATTTCAAAATTCCTTAATGGTTTGGGAGCATGCTTTTTATCAGCAAAAATTCCATGGATCTTCAACCCCATTATTTGTAAAATGCGCGGAATGCTTTGTATGTATTGTATACATCAAGCTTGGCCGAAAGCTCGAAGGGGGAATGCATGGATAGAATGGGCACACCTAAATCCACTACATCCACATCCATATGAGCTACATATTTGGCAATGGTACCGCCGCCGCCCTGATCCACGGCCCCAAGCTCTCCGATCTGCCAGTAAACGCCTTCCTGCTCCATCATGGCGATGACCTTTGCCATCAGCTCCGCGCTTGCATCATTGGAACCGGATTTTCCCCGGACGCCGGTGTACTTGGTCAATACGCAGCCCTTATTTAAGAAGCAGGAATTACGCTCCTCGTATACCTGGGCAAAGGTGGGATCATAAGCCGCGTTTACATCAGAGGATAAGCAGATGGAGTTTCTAAGTACCTTTCTTACATCAACACGGGCCATGGCAGCCAGGTCTTCCATGTAATGAAGGACAAAATCCGAATCCAGGCCGGTATTTCCCTCGGAGCCCACTTCCTCTTTATCCGCAAGAACAGTGACCGTGGTATATTCCGGCATGTTGGCATCGATCTCAGCCATCAGGGCCGTATAGGCGCATACTCTGTCATCCTGTCCGTAAGCGCCGATCATGCTGCGGTCCAGTCCTACGTCACAGGCCTTCTGGGCAGGTACCATCTCGATCTCGGCACGGAAAAAATCTGCCTCTGTGATCCCGTAGCGCTCGTTCAGCAGCTTTAGGGCCAGTAGCTTCACAGGGTCTTTAAGTTCTGCTTCGTCAATAAACGGAATGGATCCTATGAGTACATTCAGCTCCTCTCCTTTTAACCCATCCCTTAATTTTCTGTCATTCTGCTCCGCTGACAGATGGGGAAGAAGATCTGTCACGCAGAATACGGGATCGCCTTCTTTTTCCCCGATATTCACCTCCACGATCTCTCCGTTTTTCTTTACTACCACCCCGTGAATGGCTAAGGGTACCGTTCCCCACTGGTATTTGCGGATGCCGCCGTAATAATGTGTCTTAAAATAAGCCAGGTCGCTTTTTTCATATGCAGGGTTGGGTTTTAAGTCAAGCCTGGGAGAATCGATGTGGGCGCCGTTGATGCGCACTCCCTGTTCCAATCCCGCCTTGCCGAACGTAGTGGCGATGATAGACTTGCCGCGGTTTACATAATATACCTTGTTGCCTGCCTGATAGTCCTTTCCTTCTTCAAAGGGACGATATCCCTGCATCTCAAGCATTGCCACAGCTTCTCTCACACATTCCCGCTCGGTCTTTCCGTTGTCCAGGAACCTTTTATAGCCCTCACAGAACATCTCCGCTTCTTCACGCTGAGAAGGTGCCTCCTTGGCGATATGCGGAAATTTAAATGTCAGTTCTTCCTGCAGTTGTTGTCCTTTTGTTTTTTCCATTGTTATAATTCCTCCATCATTTACTTAAGGGCATTTGCCCAAATTTACTCTATTCGTTGTTTCACAGATTTCTTCGCTGTCAAGGACCAGGGTGAACGGTCCGTCGTTTAAAAGCTCTACCTTCATATCCGCTCCGAAGCTGCCATGCTCAACCCGGTTGCCATAGGACTTTAACCGCTTCACGATGTATTCATAAAGATGGTTGGCAAGCTGAGGGTTCCCCGCCTTCGTAAAGCTTGGCCGGTTGCCTTTTTTGCAGTCCGCATAAAGGGTGAACTGGCTGACCACCAGGATCTCTCCGCCAACCTCCTTTAAGGAAAGGTTGGTCTTCCCGTTTTCATCGGGAAAGATCCTCAGCTTGCATATTTTATCCGCCATTTTATCCGCAATGGCTTCCGTATCCGTCTCAGAAACTCCAAGAAGGAGCAGGAAGCCATTTTCAATGGCGCCGGTCTGCTGCTCAGAAACCGTGACTTTCGCATGGGCAACCCGCTGTAACACGATCTTCATATCCATTCTCCTGTCTGCTATTTTAATACAAGTCTTAAGTATTCCAAAAGGCTCTCAGTGGCTGCTTCCCGGTAGAGGATCTCTCTGGCTATCACCGGATAGTCCGTGATAATATTATCAACTCCAAGCATCTTCATCCGCTCCATCTCACTTTTGCTGTTCACGGTCCATGCATGGACTGCTTTCCCCTTTTCATGGGCAGCCTCAACCAGCCGCTCGCTTACAAAACTGGACCGGAGGCTGATGAAGTCGATATCATCACTGGAATAATAGTCTCCATAGGCGGCTGAAATGATATAACCGGTACGGATCTCAGGGTCCAGCTCCTTGATTCTGGCCAGATAGGAAAACCGGACAGAGGTCACCACGCACTGTTCCCTCATCTGGTGTTTATCAATGAGCTCCGCCACCTTATCCGGCAGCCTGCTGCCGCTTCCCAAGTCCTTGATCTCAATGTTTATGTTGATCCGGCCCTTGCAAAATTCCATGGTTTCCTCTAAGGACGGGATCCGCTCCCCCTGGAAGTCGGCGGAAAACCATGTTCCCACATCAATCTTCTGCAATTCCTCAAAGGTATAAAAGCTGATTGGCCGGTTGATGCCTGATACTCTTTTTAAGCTGTCATCATGCCCCAGGACCACCACGCCATCCTTTGTCTCCTGAACATCGATTTCTACATAATCTGCCAGGTCATCCAATGCTTTTGCCATGGCTGCCATGGTGTTTTCAGGAGCTTTACCGGAGCTGCCCCGGTGGGCGGTGATCTGAATCATGCTCAGCATATCAGCCGTAATTGCAGAACCGTTCCGCACCACTCCAAAAAGAGAAAGCAGGCTGAATACCGCCGCTGCTGCCATAAACAGGGCTGCCAGCCTCCTGTCCCCATACTTGCCTCCGGAATAATCGCTGATCCTGGATTTTTTTACAAGCTTGCTGGTGAACCTGAAATACTGGACGCTTAATGCCCCGTAGTTTCCCAGAGTCAGGAGCATACTGGTTAAAAAGATCAGTACCAGTTCAATCCGGTCACATGCCGCAGGAAGGATAGCCAGGGCCAGGTTATTGTCGGTAAACAGGGTCACTCCAACAGCAGCAATCAGCACGCAGAATGCATAAACCAGCCAAAGTCCTGCCACAGCTGCCGCATAATAGACGGACAACAGGACCACCACTTTAAAAATCCGGCGCCTTAACAGCCACAGGCTTCTGAAATAACCATCCCTGAAACTTTTCTGTTCCACCATACAGCCATGAAAGGTATAGACTCCCGGAATAACAGCCGCCAGCAAAAGCAACAGAAGGAGCATAACGGACAGCTTTCCCGCAGGCTTTTTTAATATCTCGGATATAACAAAATTAAGGGGCTTAACATGGGTCAGCATCTGATATATGAGATACAGATTCACAAGCACGTAATCTGCCAGAACCAGAAGCCCTAACCGCCAATTTTTTCTGCGGATCTCCAGGACAAGCTTTAAAAAGCCTCCTGCCAGGATCTCCCAGGGCTTCAGCCTCCGGGAGTAGTAGGCCCCCTCATACAAGGTCAGAAGGCAGCCGGTCTCAAGGGTAAGGATCAGAATCCCCACCACCGCCATGACTGCCATCACAAGGACCGTCCATGGCTTTACCAGGAAATAGCCGATGTTGGCGGCAGTCAGATAACTGTATCCGGCCATCCTCAACGCAAATAAAAGGCCTTTGTTTAAGAGCAGCAGATACAGGGTCGTGGTGACCAGCCGAAACAGCAATTCGAAAACAAACGCATTTTTTTGATTGAGCTTTATGAGCTTCCAGGTGTCTTTTGTTAATGTACCCATGTCGTAACCTTCTTTTTGCCAAGAGGATTAGAAAACGCAGCCTCAGCGAGGGGAACGTTGAGGCTGCATCTATTAAATCAAATCTCCCTCATCCATCAAGTCCTCTCCTGCTGTCTCCCGCTGCTGTGCCTCACTTAATTCCAGAATCGCCTGGTTTAAGGAAAACATCTTCCCATCCAGCATATTTACCACATCAGCGCAAGCCTTCAGCTCCTGCTGCAAATACGCCGGGGCATTGCCTTCAAACTTATAATATATCTTATGCTCCAGGCTTGCCCAGAAATCCATGGCAATCGTCCTGATCTGAATCTCCACTTTTGTGTCCACCGGCCCATCCGTCAGATAGATGGGAATGGTAACCACCATATGATAGCTTTTATAACCGTTGGGTTTTGGATACTTAATATAATCCTTCACATAAAGAACCGTAACATCGCTTTGCTTTGTAATCATCTCCGCAATCTGGTAAATATCCGATGTAAAAGAACAGATAATCCGTATCCCTGCAATATCATTTAACTTTTCCACCATATTGTCGATCGTCACGTCATAGCCATACCGTTTCAGCTTTTTTACAATGCTGTCCGGCGTCTTAAGCCTTGACTTGATGTGTTCAATGGGGTTGTAATTGTAGATATGCACAAACTCATTATTAAGTATTTCAATTTTTGTACTGATTTCCTTTAATGCCGAGTCATACAAAAACATCACAGATTTCCACTGATCAACCTGGTTAAATGATTTGGGAATATTCATTCCACATTCCCCCTCTCTCTCGCCTCCGTACTCCAACCAGGAAAAACACACTTTGCAGGCTTTTTCCGGTTGCTGCGGCCTCCCCTATGAATATGCAGGCATATTCATCCGGCTCATTTTCCGCACAAGTCAGTGAGACAGGGGCAGCCCCATCGCCCGGCAGCCCCTGCTTCCAGGGAATAGTATACCATAGAAACCTGACATTTTATATCCCTTTTCCTGACTTTCTAAATTTTCAACCCCTTTAAGAGGGCTGAAAGCCCTGTAAAAGCAGAACCTTCCTCCTTGTAATCATAGACCTCAGCCTCAGCTTCCTCTTCCTCCTGGACAGCCTTCATGCTTAAGCTTATCTTATGATCCGCTATGGATATGATCTTCACCTTAACGGTCTGTCCCTCCTTTAACACAACGCCTGGATGCTTGATCCTCTGGCTGCTGATCTGTGAAATGTGAAGAAGTCCGGAAAGCCCGTTTTCCAGGTTAATAAATGCGCCGTAATCCTTTAAGCTGTCCACGGTTCCTTCCATAACAGTCCCTACCTGGCATTTTTCGATCTTTTTGCTTGTTTCTTCCTTTTGCTTCATGAGAGCCGGCTCCCTGCCTGAGAGCACCAGCTTCTTATTTTCCTCGTCTGCGGTGATGACCGTGACTTCAATGACCTTTCCATTATATTCATCTAAGTCCTCTACATATTCCCCTGCCAGCTTGGATGCCGGTATAAATCCCCGGATTCCCTCCAGATAGGCAACGGCTCCGCCCTTAACGATCTCTTCGATTTTAACCCTGGCAATGGTTCGGTCACTTAGCATGGAGCCAAGCTTTTCCCATGCCAGCCGGTCATTGGCCAGCTTTCTGGAAAGAACGATATTCCCTTCCCCATCATCGGCGCTTACGACTGTAGCCGTAATCTCATCACCAGGCTGGATTTCCCTTAACAGGTTAAATTCCGGATCATTGCTTAAATTCTCTTTGCTGATGACCCCTTCCGCATAATATTTTAAATCCAGCGTAACCATATCCTCGTTTACACTGATAACGGTCCCGGTAAGAACATCTCCCTCTTTTACCCTTTTAAAGGATGCTTCCAGCTCTGCGGCATAGTCTTCCATGGTTTCCATTACTTCTGCTGTTCCATCTGCAGCTTTCATCTCTTCGCTCATTGAAATTTCCTCCACTCATAAAGTACTTGGTTCTGCATAAAATCTAACTATATATTTATCACATCCCGCCTGATATTACTATAGTTTTCTAAGTAAAAATATGTTATATTTATATTAATAGGAACAAAAACATTCCTTACTATGAAATATTTACCATTGGAGGAGCAATCCACCAGTTGCTGATAAGAAAGGACAAGAATCATGAACGACATAATGGACCTGCATACCCACACCGTAGCCAGCGGACATGCATACAACACCTTATATGAAATGGCCCGATCTGCCTCTGATAAGGGCATTGCCCTTATGGGCTCTACGGATCACGCACCAAAAATGCCAGGGACATGCCACGAGTTTTACTTTATAAATTTTAAGGTGATCCCCCGTAATATCTACGGTACAACTATTCTTATGGGCGTGGAACTTAATATTTTGGATTTCACGGGACGGGTTGACTTAAGAAAAGGTCTTTTGGAAAAGATGGACTACTCCATTGCCAGCCTCCATGAACCATGCTACAAAAGCGGAACTTCCGCAGAAAATACAAGGGCTTACTTAGGAGCCATTGAAAATCCCTTAATCCCCATCATCGGCCACCCTGATGACAGCCGCTTCCCGGTGGATTACGACACCCTTGTTTCTGCTGCTGCCGAAAATCATACCCTTCTGGAGGTCAATTCCAGTTCCCTTCATCCATTAAGCGCCAGAATCAATGCGGCGGAAAACTACAGGACCATGCTGGAGCTGTGCAGGCACTACCAGGCCTCCGTCATCATTAACAGCGATGCCCACACAGAGGCGGATGTGGGGAACCATACAAGAGCCTTGGAGCTTCTAAAAGAAGTGGATTTTCCGGAAGAGCTTATTGTAAACAGTTCCATTCAAAAGCTCCTCCCATATATTCCTAAGCTGGAGGCTTATTTATGATAAACTTCCTGAACCTGGAATATTTTCTGGCGGTTGCAGAGGAGCTTAATATTACCCGTGCCGCCAAACGGCTCTACATCTCCCAGCAGTCCTTAAGCAGTCACATTTCCAATTTGGAGAAGGAGTTTGATGTCCAGCTTTTCAACCGCACCATGCCCCTCACCCTGACCTACGCCGGACGTGCCTTAAAGGTCCGGGCAAAGCAGATGCTGGACCTAAAGGATGAAACTTACCGGGAGCTGGCCGATATCAAAGATTTTACCACTGGACAGCTATCAATCGGAATCTCCCATACCAGGGGACGTTTCCTTCTCCCCGCCATCCTTCCCGCCTACCGGGAAAAGTTTCCAAACATTGAGATCCATCTGGTGGAAGGGAACTCTTCCGAATTAAGCACTGCCCTGATTCATGGAACCATTGATCTGATGATTGATCTGCTGCCCTTTAAGGCCGATCATGTGGAAACCGTACCCATCTGTGATGAGGAGATCCTTCTTGTAGTTCCTGACCAGATCCTGGACCGGTATTTTCCTGGACGGCAGGAGGAGATGATAAAGGTGCTGGGGGAAAATGCAGATGTGCAGCTTTTAAAGGATTGTCCCTACCTTCTGATCAACAAGGGAAACCGGGTGCGTACCATTGCCGATGAGATTTTCGAGGAAGCACAGCTTACCCCCTCCATCCTGCTGGAGACAGAAAACATTGAAACCGTACTTGCCCTTGCTGCCAAAGGCATGGGAATCACTTTTTACCCTAAAATGTTTATGTCCGGAAACGGCAGCAACGGCGATACCCCAATAAAAAAAACTGGTCTTCATTACTTTTCCTTAAATTACAGGCGCAGCCACGGCGTCCTGGCATTCGGCCGGCACAAAGGAAGATATCTGTCCCGGGCTACGGAAGAATTCATACGGATCGCAAGGGAAAGCATATAAATAGTTTGTTACAGAAAGACATACCGTATATCATTTGGAGGATTCAACACCATTCCGAAAGACATATGGATATGCTGTCAAATATTAACTACGGATTGACAAAAGGCCGGAAATCTTATATTATTAAATAGTAACAATTACTAATATAATTATTATTTTAGAAAAGGAGCGGCCATGAAAACATTAAAGTATAGCCGTCAACGGGAATCCATTAAAGCCTGTCTAATGGCAAGGCACGATCATCCCACTGCAGATGCCCTATACACACTGATCCGCGAAGAATACCCCAATATCAGCCTTGGTACCGTTTACCGGAATTTAAACCTTTTGGTTGAGCTGGGGGAGATCCAAAAGCTGACATGCGGAGATGGCGCAGACCGCTTTGATGCGGATACCTCACCCCATTACCATTTTGTTTGTAAAAAGTGCGGGAAGGTCAGCGACCTGGCTCTTGACCATTTGGAGAACATCAACCAACTGGCACAGGAGCACGCGGCCGGCACAGTGGACAGTCACACGATTTACTTCTACGGGACTTGCAAAAGCTGTTTTGAAAATAATTATCGATAACTCTTGACACCAGGAGAAAGATGTGCTAAATTAATATCAGTAATCATTACTATTATTGATTGCCATAAATAACAACAACAAAAAATTAGAAAATAAAAAGGAGACATGAGATCATGAAGAAATGGGTTTGTACTGTATGCGGTTACGTTCACGAAGGGGAGACAGCTCCGGAGTTCTGTCCAGTCTGTAAGGCAGGTTCTGAAAAGTTCAAGTTACAGGATGAAAGCATGTCCTGGGCCTGCGAGCATGAAATTGGGGTAGCACAGGGTTCTCCGGAAGACATTATGATGGATTTAAGAGCTAACTTTGAAGGCGAATGCACCGAAGTTGGCATGTATCTTGCAATGTCAAGAGCTGCTCACAGAGAAGGCTATCCTGAGATCGGCTTGTACTATGAGAAAGCTGCCTTCGAAGAGGCGGAACACGCATCAAAATTTGCAGAGCTGTTAGGCGAATGCGTATCCTCCAGCACAAAGAAGAACCTGGAATTAAGGGTTGCTGCTGAAAATGGCGCTACTGCCGGTAAATTTGACCTTGCAAAGCGTGCAAAAGCATTAAACTTAGATGCAATCCATGACACCGTACATGAAATGGCAAAGGATGAAGCACGTCACGGCAAAGCATTCAAGGGCTTACTGGAAAGATATTTCGGTTAATACATCCATTGGGGGCGGCAGAACCATTCTTCCGCTCCCTGTTTGCAAGGTACAGATCATTCACAATTCAAATCAGGAGGGTTTATACGATGTCCAAATACGCAGGAACAAAAACAGAGCAGAACTTAAAAGACGCTTTTGCAGGCGAGTCCATGGCAAGAAATAAGTATACATATTATGCCTCTGCAGCCAAAAAGGCCGGTTATGAACAAATGGCCGCCCTTTACTTGGAAACAGCCGACCAGGAAAAAGAGCATGCTAAGATGTGGTTCAAGGAATTGCATGGCATTGGTTCCATGGAAGAAAACTTAGCAGATGCAGCTGCCGGTGAAAACTACGAGTGGACCGATATGTATAAGAAGATGGCTGAGGATGCCAGGGCAGAAGGTTTTTTGGAACTGGCTCTTAAATTTGAATTCGTAGGAAAAGTAGAAGCTGCTCATGAAAAACGTTACTTAAAGCTACTTGACAGCTTAAAGAACGACAAGACCTTTAAAGGAGATGCCCCTCTTGGCTGGAAGTGCCGCAACTGCGGTTACATCCATGAAGGACCGGAGGCTCCGGAAATCTGTCCAACCTGTGCTCATCCTAAGGCATATTTTGAACGAAAAGCGGAAAATTATTAATACCATCTGTTACGGCAGGAAGGGCGGGATCTTTTGGTTCCGCCCTTCCTGCCGTTGATCCGACACACGGATAAGGGAAATTTATATTCCCCGGAATTATCCGTATAGGTCACGGTGCTGACATCCGTTGGAAGATCCGCTCCTTCTCCGCCTACTCGGGTGATCATCAGCAGACAGCCTGTGTCCTTTCCACTGCCGGGCGGATTCGGGACCTGCACCCGTTGGAACGTACGCCCGCCGGGCGCACCTGCAAAAAATGCTGCCCCATGAAGGAGCAGCATTTAAAATCCAATACATTTATTATCTTACACGACCTTATTTTTAATGGCCCCAATCCCCTCGATCAGGCATTCCACTTCATCTCCTGCCGCCAGAAACTTCGGCGGTTCAAACCCCATTCCAACCCCCTTCGGGGTACCGGTGGAAATGATGGTTCCTGCCCTGAGGGTCATCCCTTTGGACAGTTCGCTGACAATATGGTCAATGTTAAAAATCATAAGACGGGTATTGCTGTCCTGCCTCAGTTCTCCGTTTACCTTGGACTGAATGCCAAGCTCCGGGGGATAGGATATGGAGTTAGCGGTCAGAATACAGGGACCCATGGGAGTAAAACCGTCAAGGCTCTTGCCAAAATACCACTGCTTATGGGCATTCTGTACGTTGCGGGCGCTGACGTCATTGATGATGGTGTATCCGAAAATATATTCCTTGGCCCGTTCCGGTGACACATCCTTTGCATCCTTTCCTATGATGACTCCCAGCTCTGCTTCATAATCCAGGCTGTCCACCATATCGCTGTGACTTAAGATCTCTCCGTATGGATTCACCGCCTCATTCACTCTCTTGGAAAAATAAACAGCATTGGGGCGCTTTCCGTCAAATTCCTCTTTTTTAAAGCGGGCAGACTCCTCGGCATGTTCCATGTAATTAAGCCCCAGACAGATGATGTCCTGTTCCGGTGTCCGGATTGGTGCCAAAAGCCTGACCTCTTTCATCATGGCAGCCCCAACGATGTTGCTTTTATAAGGATCAAGGCCGGAAGCATGCTCCAGAAGATCAAGCTCAGACTGGCTGAGTCCCTTGATAACCTCCAGCATCTCCTTGTACTCCATACCAAATGCCCTGAGAGGAAAGACCCACATCTCGTCCTTACTCACTACCCCAATATCTTTTCTCCGGTCAACCTCGTATGTAACTAATTTCATAACATCCTCCTTTTACATGAACCATAGCTCTTCCTTTGTGGTGGAGATCGCATCCGCACCTGCGCCAAAAGCCGCCATAATATCCTTTTTATCCGATATCAGTCCGCCTGCAATAATAGGAATATCCGTATAAGCCCGAATCTCTTTCAGCACTCTGGGCATGACCCCGGGCATGATCTCAACCAGATCCGGATGATAGGTATCAATCTGCTTTTTTGTCGTACTCATAGCAAGGGAATCAATAATAAAGGTTCTCTGAACTCCAACCAATCCCAATTCAACCGCCCGTTTTACAAGAAGCGGCTTCGTGCTGATAATTCCATCTGCATAAGTATTCTGCTTAATAAAATCAACCGCAATTTCCCTGGAGCTTAAGCCCTGTGCCAGATCCGCATGGACGATGGCATTTTTTCCATGATCCTTTATTTGCTTCACTATGCTGCTGATGTTGCAGATATTGCCATACAGAATGAACACTACCTGACATTCCGACTCAAAGCTTCGCTTTAACCCATTATCATCCTTAATCGCTGCAATTACTGGAGATGACTCCAGCAGTTCAATCGCCTTCATTCCTATTCCTCCGCACCCACAAAATATGGATCTCGTTCTACTTTATCAATCCTTTTCCCCACCGTCAAGGCAATTTTTGCCCTTTCCGGCTTTTCCTGAGAAAGTAAAGCGAATCTTAACGTTCTTTTTTCCATACAAGATAGCAGGAGCTGCGGTCTCCGAAAAACGGAGGCCTTACCCCTGCCATCGATTATCTACAGTTCTTTGCTCTGCACCCACCGCTTACAGACTTCCGGAAAGTTGGTGATGACTCCGTCGCAGCCCCATTCATAGACCTGCTCCAGTGCAGCCATGTCATTGACCGTCCACACATTCACCTGAATTCCATATCTCCTGCAGTTGTCCACAGCATCTTTTGTCAATCCCTTTACTCCCGGATGGTAGCATTGGAAATCATACTTGTCACAGTAATATCCTGCATTACCAAGGCCGGGGTGGTCAAGAAGCGCGCCGCACCGGATTTGGGGAGCCAGCTCCTTTAACCGGCTGATGGAAGTATGGTTAAAGGAGGAAAAAATGACCTTATCCTCAAGCCCGTATCTGCCAACAAGCTCCAGGGTCTTCTCTTCCAGGCCCTCATAATAATATACGCCTGTCTTGATCTCAATATTAGTAATTAGGTCCTGATCCTTTGCCCATATGCAGTATTCTTCAAAGGACGGAACAGGCTCAAATCCATGGATCCCTCCGCAGACGGCATCCCCATTGTATTTTCTCAGCTCCTCATACGTAAGATCCTTCACAAAACCGGTGCCATCCGTGGTCCGGTCAATGCTTTCATCGTGGATCACCACCACCGTTCCATCCTTTGTAAGCTGTACATCCAGCTCGATCCCGTCACAGCCTGTCTCTGCCGCCTTCCGAAACGCCAGCATGGTATTTTCCGGATACCTTCCGCTGTAACCTCTGTGTGCAAATACCTTCATGTAACCCCCTCTTTCTTCTTATATCTGCAAGCAATAAGCCATAGGCAGGTATAACCCCATTCCTGCTTCTGCCAGATGCTGCAAGAGCCAAATACCCGGCAGCCTCCCAAGGGATTTGACCCTTTCTCCAAAATCTCTTACCAGTATACCATTTCCCGGATAAATTTACCACAGGTTCCCCTGTTTTTATGCAAAACAGCCCCGTAAACCGGAAGGCTGCCTGAAGAAACCCGGACAGCCTGATGGTTTACGAGGCTATTCTATAAAAATAATTTACATCTTTTCAACGCTCCTTGTGGCAACGATGGAAACGCCGGTACCGGCACAGTCAGGGATGATAACCTCTCCTATGGAAACAGGTGCGGATATTTCCATTTTCCGGATTTCCTCCATGCAGGCAAATATCTTGTCTTTTGGAATATCTTCCTTTGTCTTTACAGGTACCATTGCCAGGGCACCGCCTATGACGCGGACCGAAGAGGTCACTACCCTGGTGGGGCTTAAAACCTCTTTCCTGCCGTATTCTTCTCCGCGGCTGCAGGAATTTCCTGACACCTCCACCTGGTCTCCTTCGATTCGCACCGTCAACGGGCAGCCCAATGGGCAGCGGATGCAGATCAGTTCTCTTGCCTCCATATTATTCCACCTCCGTACAGACAACGATTCTTTTAAGCTCCGGATAATCTTTAAAGCTGTCTTTCTTTAATATAACCTGTTCCATCTCGCCGGGAGCCAGGATCATTTTCTTTTTGTGGGAAACCCTTACATTATCATAATAAACGCTGATAAAACGGCCTTTGTATACATCTGATACCCGGAAACGGACCGTGACCTTATCCTTCATGTTCTTTACATCGATCATCTGCGGTACCGTATAGCGGACTCCATTTTCTGCTGCCAGCTCCACAGCATGAGGCGCCTCTTTTTCCATATCCGCTTTCACGTAAGCAGCAGCGCCTGCTCCTGCAAGAGCCGCTTCCTCGGATACATAATCCACCAGGTCATGAACATGAAGCACATTTCCGCAGGCAAAGATGCCTGGCCGGTTGGTTTCCAGCTGGTCACCTACCACTGGGCCTGAAGTTACCTGGCTCATCCGGACGCCTGCTTCCCTGGAAAGCTCATTTTCCGGAATCAGGCCCACGGAAAGGAGAAGGGTATCGCAGCCGTAATATTCCTCTGTACCTGGAATGGGTCTGCGATTTTCATCTACCTCTGCAAGAGTAACTCCTGTCACCCGATCCTTACCCTCTATATTTACCACCGTATGGCTGAGCTTTAGGGGAATCCCATAATCGTCCAGGCATTGCACGATATTTCTCTTTAAGCCGCCGGAATAGGGCATAAGCTCTGCCACCACCTTTACCTTTGCCCCTTCCAGGGTCATGCGCCTTGCCATAATAAGGCCGATGTCTCCGGAGCCTAAGATCACCACTTCCTTTCCCACGCAGAAGCCTTCAATATTCATCAGCCTCTGGGCAGTGCCTGCGGAATAGATTCCTGCCGGCCGGAAGCCCGGTATGTTAAGGGCACCTCTGGGACGCTCCCTGCATCCCATTGCCAGGATAATGGCCCTGGCTTTTATGGTTGTCAGTCCCTCCTCCTTATTGATGACTGTCACTTCTTTGTCTTCATTTACGGAAAGGACCATGGTATTTAGTTTATACGGTATGTTCTCCGAATCTGCCATTTCAATATAACGGGCAGCATATTCCGGGCCTGTTAATTCCTCCTGAAAGGTATGGAGTCCAAAACCGTTATGGATGCACTGGTTTAAAATACCTCCAAGGCAGGACTCCCTTTCCAGGATCATTATATCCGTAATGCCTGCCTTTTTTGCTGCCACTGCCGCAGCCAGACCGGCTGGACCGCCGCCTATGATTACTATATCATGCTCTGTCATGTCACTGTCCTCCTTATTTATGGCCGGTTACTATGTTGGAGCCGGGCCTGTTCTTGCAGATATCCTCCATCTCCCTGCCGGTTTCCCTTGCCAGGATCTCCATGGTCTTAGGAGCACAGAAGCCGGCCTGGCACCGGCCCATGCCGGCACGTACACGGCGCTTGATCCCATCCAAGGAGACCGCACCCAGGGTCCGGGTAATGGCATCCACAATCTCTCCTTCACTGACTCCCTCACAGCGGCAGATGATCGTTCCGTATTGAGGGTTCTTCTTAATCAGTTCCGCTCTTTCATCGAAAGACAGCTTCTGAGGATCCAGGATCCCTTTCCGGGTTCCCTTATAATTCTCCTTTTTGGAAGCCTCCGCTTTCCTGGCAACCAGTTCTGCAATGTAAACGCCAATGGCAGGGGCACTGGTAAGGCCCGGTGATTCGATGCCTGCTGCATCAAAGAAACCAGGGGCACCGGAAACCTCTCCCAGGATAAAGTCATCCCCAGACTCATGGGCACGAAGACCAGAAAAGGAGGTGATGATCTGACGGAAGGGGATGTTCTTTACTCCCCAGGCCGCCTTCTCCATAATATCCGACAGCTCCTTAGCCGTTGTCCCGACCCATTCCTTATCCTCCACATCCGTTGCCGTTGGACCGGTCAGCAAATTGCCGTGGACCGTAGGGGTCACCAGTACGCCTTTCCCCATCTTGCCGGGAAGCTGGAAGATGGTATGGGATACATGGTTCCCTGCCTCCTTATCCAGCAGGCAGTAATCCCCTTTTCTTGCTTTGATGCGGATCTTTTCCTCACTCACCATGTTATGGATTCGGTCAGCATAAACCCCGGCTGCATTGACCACATAAGCTGCATGGATGATCCCCTCCCCGGTTTTTAAGTCAAAGCCCTTTTCCGTCTTTTCAATTTCCTTTACTTCGGTATTAAATAAAAATTCCACCCCATTGTCACAGGCGTTTTCCGCCAGTGCGATGGTCAGTCCAAAGGGGCAGACGATCCCGCCGCTGGGTGCATATAATGCCGCCACAACCGTCTCCGTCACATTGGGTTCCATTGCCCTTACCTCGTCACCGGTAAGGATGGCCAAACCGGGAACTCCGTTTTTCACGCCCTTTTCATAAAGCTTCTTAAGAGCCGGCATATCCTCTTCTGAAAAGCAAAGCACCAGTGAGCCGTTCCGGATCAATGAGAAATCCAGCTCCTTTGAAAGCTCCCCCATCATACGGTTGCCCTCTACATTGAATCTGGCCTTTAAGGAACCAGGCACCGCATCGTGTCCTGCATGGACAATGGCACTGTTGGACTTTGACGTACCGGAACAGACATCCTCCTCCTTCTCAATGACACAGATGCTTAAGTCATAGCGGGCAAGCTCCCTTGCTACCGCACAGCCGATTACGCCGCTGCCGATGATCGCTGCATCGTAATTCAATACCTTCATGTTTTTTTCCTCCATATCCCTTATGGTCTCCCTTATGGTAGAAACCAAATAAAAAAGAGTAAGGAAAATACACGGATTTCTCCGCATTATTCCCTTACTCTTTCATCTCAAAGGTTTTTTATTTGATTGTCTTAATGCTAGCACAGCCAGGGTAGAATTGTCAAGATTTTTCTGCCAAAGCTTCCTATTCGCTGACTGCCATAACCGTGTTTTCCTCTGCCAGCTTGGATAACAAGGCTCCCTTATCAAAGCCGGGAGGATAAATGACCTCAAATTCCAGCTTGATTTCATCCTTTTTATTCTTATTGATTTTTACGGAAGCGATCTCTACCTTTTCCTTTTCCAGAAACTCTTCCATGTTTTTCACCGCCCCGTTTTTTTGGGCAATGGTCATCCGCAGGCAGCCGCAGGAAGCCACCTGGGCAAAATAACTGATCCTGTGTGTCAGAGTCTGCATGACGATGATGAGTACTGCAGACAATATGCCTACAATGTACTGGCCCGCCCCAAGAGCCAGCCCCACCCCGGCGGTAGCCCATATTCCGGCTGCTGTTGTCAGACCGTTTACCAGATTATTCCTCACAAAAATAACCCCTGCACCTAAAAATCCCACGCCGCTTACCACCTGGGCCGCAATCCTGGCTCCATCGCTGGCAGGGATGTCCGAAAACCCATATTTCGATACCACCATCATAAGAGATGAGCCGATGGCAACAATGGCGTGGGTCCGGATTCCAGCCGATTTGTTCCGGTTTTTTCTTTCACTGCCTATCAAAAACCCTAATAGACCGGCTGCTATGATGCGCAGCATATATTCCAGCTGGATCATCACATACGATAAGGTAATTCCCCCAAACAATAAATATGTCCCCTCCAAATCCTGCCCCTCCACGTTCTACTTCTCGTCTTCCGACCAGCAAAGGGCACATTTTACCGCTCTCTTCCAGCCCTTTACCAGCTTTTTCCGGTATTCTTCCTCCATCTGGCTGCCAAAGGACCTGGATGCCTTCCAGTTGGCCTTGATCTCTTCCCGGTTTTTCCAGTAGCCCACCGCAAGCCCGGCTAAGTATGCGGCTCCCAGGGCCGTGGTTTCAATGCATTCCGGTCTTACAAGCTCCGTATTCAGCAAGTCAGACTGGAACTGCATAAGAAAATTGTTGGCACATGCGCCCCCATCCACCTTTAACTGCTTTAAATGGATATCCGAATCCTGCTCCATGGCTTCAATAAGATCGTAAACCTGATAAGCCATGGATTCCACCGTGGCCCTGATAAACTGCTCCTTGCTGGTCCCCCTTGTCACCCCTACAATGGTTCCCCTTGCATACTGGTCCCAATAAGGGCCCCCAAGCCCAGCAAAGGCCGGTACTATGTAAACACCCCCGGTATCTTCCACAGCCTTGCAGTATTCCTCCGTCTGGGAGGCGGAACGGACCATCCGCATCTCATCCCTTAACCACTGTACAGCAGCGCCCGCCACAAATACGCTCCCTTCCAGGGCATACTGGATGCTTCCCTGATCGCTGGCTGCTATGGTAGTCAGCAGCCCGTGCCCGGACTTCACCGCCTTTTCTCCTGTATTCATAAGAAGGAAACAGCCGGTTCCATAGGTGTTCTTCACCTCTCCCGCTTCAAAGCAGCACTGGCCGAATAACGCCGCCTGCTGGTCTCCTGCTGCTCCTGCAATAGGGATCTTTCCTCCCATTACATCGGATGAGGTGTAGCCGTATATACAGCTTGAGGGTTTCACTTCCGGCAGCATGCACTTCGGGATCCTGAAATAGTTAAGGATCTCTTCATCCCAGCATTTCCTGTGAATGTCAAAAAGCATGGTCCTGGAAGCATTGGTATAATCCGTTACATGGATACAGCCCTTGGTTAAGTTCCAGATCAGCCAGGTATCCACCGTTCCAAACAGCAACTCCCCCCGTTCTGCCCGTTCTCTTGCCCCTTTTACATTATCCAGGATCCATTCGATCTTGCTTCCTGAAAAATAGGCATCGGGGATGAGTCCTGTCCTGTCAATCACCATTTCTTCCAGCCCATCCTGCTTCAGTTTTTCGATCCTGTCGGAAGTCCTGCGGCATTGCCATACGATGGCGTGGTAAACCGGCTCCCCTGTCTCTTTATCCCAGACCACCGTAGTTTCCCTTTGGTTGGTGATCCCGATGGCAGCAATGTCACTGTAATGGGCCCCGATCTTTCCCATGGCCTCCATGGTCACAGACAGCTGTGAAGACCATATCTCCATGGGGTCATGCTCCACCCACCCAGGCTGCGGAAAAATCTGAGTAAACTCCTTTTGTGCTGCACTGCAGATGTTTCCCTGTTCATCGAACAGGATGCACCTGGAACTTGTCGTGCCCTGATCCAGGGCAATGACATATCTTCCCATAATTTCCTTCCCCTTCCAGTAATCGCCCCCGGATTACATTCCTTGTTAAATATTTCTCAAGGAATAAAGAAAGAGCCTTGGAAATGAACGGTTACCCGCACTCATCACCTGGCTCTGTCATCTCTTAGGCTATCTATTTATGTATACTTTATAGTACCATGTACCAAAAAGTATGTCAAGATTTAAGGGGATTATTTTCTTAATGCAGGCTCTCTCTGACTGTCTTAAATGCCTGGATTACAAGGGTCGGTATGATTGCAAAAATGAAGATGGTAATAAGCTGCCTCACCGTCAAATCTGCCACATAAAAAAAGGTATGAAGTCCAGGGATAAACAGCACGGCTCCTAAAAGCACAGCGCCTGCCTCAAAGGCCATAATGCTCCACAAATTGCTTTGAAAGCCTATCTTCAGGATCGAATGGCCGCTTCTGCAGTTAAAGCCGTGGAACAGCCTTGCCAGGGTCAGGGTGGAAAATGCCATGGTACTGGCTGCCGCCTCGCTTCCGGTCACCAGGCCGGTGTGATAGGAGGTCATGGTACAGACTGCGATAAGAGCCCCCTGAAGAAGGATCTGAAAGACAAAACGCTTTGTTAAGATCCCTTCCTTGGGGTTTCTGGGCTTCTGGGCCAGAAGGTCTGCTTCCGCCTTTTCCATGCCAATGGCAATGGCCGGAAGGGAGTCGGTCAAAAGGTTGATAAACAGCAGATGCACCGGTGCAAAGGGTGTCGGGAGAGCCAGAAGTGATGTATACAATACACAAAGGATCCCGGCCATATTTCCTGATAAGAGAAATTTAATGGCATTGCGGATGTTCCGGTAAACATTGCGCCCATTGGCAACCGCCTTAATGATGGTGGCAAAATTATCATCGGTAAGGATCATGGCAGAGGCATCTTTAGACACTTCTGTCCCCATTTTTCCCATGGCCACTCCAATGTCGGCCTGTTTCAAGGCAGGGGCATCATTGACCCCGTCTCCTGTCATCGCTACGATATGGCCCTTTTTCT
This sequence comes from [Clostridium] saccharolyticum WM1, assembly GCF_000144625.1. Classification (NCBI taxonomy): domain Bacteria; kingdom Bacillati; phylum Bacillota; class Clostridia; order Lachnospirales; family Lachnospiraceae; genus Lacrimispora; species Lacrimispora saccharolytica. The sequence goes on from NC_014376.1 coordinate 4,442,866, forward strand.
GCCAGGAACGGACAATCCGTATCTTATGCTCCGGCGAGACCCGGGCGTAAACGCTGATACGCTCCAGTCTGCGGCTTAACTCTTCCTCCGGCATGTCATCAAGCTCCGGCCCGCTGACCGCCAGATCATCCTCTCCCAGAATGCCGATTTTCTCCGCAATGGCTGATGCGGTGATCTTATGGTCTCCTGTGATCATCACCGGCCGTATGCCTGCTCTCCTGGCATTCAGCACGGCATTTCTTGTTTCCGGGCGGGGGGGATCCATCATTGCAGTCATCCCCAGAAAGATACAGCCTGATTCTGACTTCTCTGTGAGATTTTCATCCTCATCCATTTCCCGGCAGGCAAAGGTCAGGACCCTTAGCCCCTGTTTGGAAAACTCCATGTTCTGCTCCATCAGGGCCTGCCGGTCTCCATCCTTAATAGGGCGGACTCCTTCTCCTGTCCAGATATGGCTGATCCTGGGAAGCAGCACATCCACTGCTCCCTTGGTGAACAGGATCCGCTTTCCCTCGATCCGGTGCATCGTACTCATAAGCTTTCTCTGGGAATCAAAGGGGACTTCTCCGGCCCTGGGGTAATAGGATTTCAAAGCCTCCTCTTCCATGCCGGCCCGCTCCGCCATCTGTACCAGGGCCGCCTCCGTTGGGTCTCCAATCAGCTTTCCTTCTATATAAGCCGAATCATTATTTAAAACTGCATCATAAAGCAGATATTTATGTACAGGAACCTCCTTATTTAAAAGCTCCGGGGGATAAAGGCGGCTATTTACGTAGATCTGCTGTACGGTCATGCGGTTTTGGGTTAAGGTTCCTGTTTTATCGGAACAGATGACCGAAACACAGCCAAGGCTTTCCACTGCCTTCAAATCCTTTATGATGGCATTTTCCCCGGCCATTTTCTGTGTACCCATTGCCTGAACAATGGTGACAATGGAGCTTAAGGCCTCCGGAATTGCTGCAACTGCCAGGGCTACCGCAAACATCAGGGAATCCAGTACCGGCATCCTCCGGTAAATGCTGAGACCGAAAATTACCGCACAGATAAACAGGATGCCTGCTGCCAGCCTGCTTCCGAACTGGTCCAGGCTCACTTGGAGAGGTGTCTTTTTTTCCCCGGTGTCATTCATGAGGGAAGCGATCCTGCCTATTTCCGTATCCATACCGGTCCCAGTCACCAGGGCTATGGCCCTGCCTGCCGCTACCAGAGAGCCGGAAAAAACCATATTTGCCTGTTCTGCCAAAGGCACCTTATTTTCCCTGATCCTCCCCGTCCGTTTCTCCACATTAACGGATTCTCCGGTCAGAGAGCTTTCATTGACCAGCAAGGAGTAATTTTCAAGGATCCGGCTGTCCGCCGCTACCATATCCCCTGCTTCCAAGAGCAGAATATCTCCTGGTACGATTTCAGAAGACAGGATTTCCTGCTTCCTGCCTTCCCTTATGACCTTTGCAACCGGTGATGACAGGGCCATAAGGCTGTCTAGGGATTTTTCCGCTTTCTGGTGTTCTACGGTCCCCAGCACCGCATTCAGCAGAAGCACCGCAAAGATCACCCCCGTGCTTTCCACGTCACCGGATATCATGGAGATCACTGCTGCTATAATAAGAATGATGACCAACAGGTCTTTAAACTGGTCCAGAAATACCTGAAAAGCGTTTTTACGTTCCGCCTTCTTAAGTGTATTCGGGCCATATAACTGTCTGCGCTTAAGGACTTCCCTGGAATCCAGTCCGTTCCTGCCTGCGCCAAGCTTTGCAAGGGCCTCATCCTCTGATAAACGAAACCATTCTTCCATTCTGACGCTCCTTCCCGTTTCTCATACTATGGTATGAGACAGGAAGGGAATTTCATGAATGATTTTAGCTTGCTATTGGCATGAGCCGGACTGGGTGTCATAAAAAACAGCGTGATATGGTTTTTTCCTACTCCACCTCCAGTTCAATCAGTTTATGCTTAAGCACATCCACCAGCCCTTTATCCGTAAGCCCCAGATCCGGAACCGTGGGAAGAGAAATAAAACTCAGGGACATAAACGGAGCCTCCATCCCGCAGCCCAGCCTTTTTGCATCCTCATTCAGAATATCAAGCTGGGCCATCACTTCTTCCGCTGATTTTTCACTCATTAAGCCTCCAATGGGCAGTTCCATGCTGTTTAAGATTCTGCCGTCACAAGCTACCGCCAGACCTCCGTTCCGTCTGGCAACTTCATTTACTGCTGCAGCCATGTCCTCATCATTCGTTCCTACTGCCACGATGTTATGGTGGTCATGAGACATGGAATACGCCAGTGCTCCTTTCTTCAGTTGGAATCCATGGACAAATCCAATTCCTACATTGCCGTTTTTTCCATACCGTTCCACCACTGCAAGCTTCAGAATATCCTGCTTCACATCCGTTAAAATGGCACTGTCCCTTACCTCCATCTTTTTTACGATATGACGGTTGATGATCTGCCTTGGAATCATATCAATCACGTGAATGTCTGTTGTTCCATTTGTTTTCTTAGATGCTGCCCGGAAGGAATCAGAGGTAATCTTATGTTTCAGGATTACCGTATTTTTAATCCATTGGGGATAATCACTCACCTTACACTCTTTGAGAAGTTCCCCCTCTGCCGCCACCACCGTTCCCTCAAAAATTACCATAGTGGGTTTTATAATACGCCAGTCTTCCACAAGCAGGATGTCCGCCAACCGTCCGGGAGTAATGCTTCCGATCTCGTCTTCCAGCCGGAAATGCTTTGCTGTGTTCACCGTTGCCATCTGTATTGCTTCCATCGGGTCCAGTCCCAGTTCCACAGCTCTTGACACATTGTAGTTAATATGACCTTCCACCTGTATTTCCCGTGCATGCTTATCATCCGTGCAGAACATGATATTTGAGGTATCCAGCCGGTTGTCTACAATTCCCTTTACCAGCTCATCCACATTCCGTTCGCTGCTTCCTTCACGGATAAACACCTTCATTCCCACTTTAAGTCGTTCCAGCATCTCATTGGTATTTACGCATTCATGGTCATCGGATATCCCCGAAGAAGCATATACATTCAGTTCCTGACCCAGGCGTCCTATGGCATGACCATTTACCAGCTTTCTCCGTGAAAGGGTATCTGCTATCTTATGGAGATACTCATCCTTTACAAAAAGAATCTTAGATGGGTCCAGTTCTCCCAGACTGACGCTTTCTTCCCAATCCATAATCTCTGCCACTTCCTTTGCTCCCAGTACAGCACCCGTTGTCTCAAGCCCCGGTGCGGTGGGAACACGGGAGGAGACTTCAATCAGCATTCTGTAAGGGAGACGGTTCATAGACTGAAGCATAGCCCTTAACCCCTGTTCTCCTGCCACATTTGCAATTTCCATCAAATCTGCACACAATGTGGTCGTTCCCTGGGGTACCACTACGGAAGCCAGCGCTTCCGGGGAAAGCATGGTGGATTCAAAATGCATATGGGCGTCAATCAGTCCCGGCACCGCATACTGTCCTTTGCAATCCAGTACACGGTCTGCCTCCAGAGCCGCGTCAGGATCAATGGATACAATTCTTTTGTTTTTAATAAAAATATTGGTGGGATACACCTCACCGGAAAATACATTTACAAGATTTACATGTTCCAGCTTCAAATCGCAGGGATGCATTCCCAGACCTGTCTCAATGGTATTCTTTATTTCCTCAAATGTTCTCATATACTTTCCCCTTCTACAAAATAATATCCAGTGCCAGATACACAATAAAGATCACCGTTAACAGCCACACCGTCCTGGTCATTTCCCTGGCCTTGCCTGCGGCAATCTGCCCTATGGTATATCCAATCAAACCAAACAGGATTCCATAAGCAATATTATAGGTAAACGGCATGAGCGCTACCGTAAGAAACACCGGCAGTGCGATGGTCACATCATCCAGCGGCAGCTTTCTTAATGGCTCTATCATAAATATCCCTACCATCACCAGGGCCGGCGCTGTAGCGATTGATGGAATCATAAGAAACAACGGTGATAAAAACAGCGTAAATAAAAACAGCACACCTGTCACACAGGCGGTAAGGCCGGTTCTTCCGCCTTCGTTAATCCCGGTTGCACTTTCAGCCCCGTAAATCGTCACAGTGTTTGTTCCAAGCAATGCCCCAACAGCCGCTCCGCCGGCACTAACAAGCAGTGCCTTACCGGCGCAGGGAATATTTCCCTTCTCATCCACCAGGCCGGCCTTGGAGGAAACACCCAAAAGAACACCGATGCTGTCAAACAAATCCACAAACAGGAAACTGACAATAGCGAAGATCACTCCCAGAACCATTTCCGGTGTTCCCGAAAACATCCCCTTGATTGTCAGCTTACCAAATGTAGGTGCCATAGCCGTTATGGGATTATCAAAGGAAATGATGCGGTCCGGAATTACCGTATAAGCAATACCTGTCACTGGATCTTTTACCAGGATTCCCAACGCAGTCACAGCCAGGATCCCAATGAGTATCCCCCCTCTGACCCGCCTGATCACCAGGATTGCAGTGAGGAATATCCCAAAGAGTGCAAGCAGCGCTCCCGGATTTGCCAGATCTCCCAGCGTCAGTAAAGTATCCGGAGAAGATTTAATGATTCCCGCCTGCATAAGTCCGGTAAATGCGATGAAGAACCCAATCCCCGAACCCACGGAATGTTTGATGCAGTCCGGCATGGCATCCACAATTTTCTGCTGTACCTTAAATAGGCTTAAAAGTACAAATGTAATTCCGGATATGGCCACGCAGGCCAGGGCATTCTGCCATGGAAGCCCCAGCGTGTTACACACATAATAGGTAAAATAGGCGTTCAACCCCATGGCAGGAGCAAGGGCAAACGGCAGATTCGCCCAGACTCCGATCCAGATGCAGGCAATGGCAGATGCCACAGCCGTTGCCCAGAAAACCGCTTTCGTGTCCATTCCTGCTGCCGATAAGATTCCCGGGTTTACTGCTACAATGTAAACACAGGTTAAAAATGTTGTAATCCCTGCTAAAAACTCAGTCCTTATATTTGTCCCTCTCTCCGTAAGATGAAAAAACTGATTCAATTTTTCTCCCATAATTTCATACCCCTTGTTTGTTATTATGATAATATGGTATTACCTTATTGTTTTGTAAAAATAAAGTACTTTACAGCACTTTATTCCTTCCCTAAATCCCATCTTCATAAACATTCTTAACTCGTAACAGGCTGAATTTTATGTATTTTGTATCATAAAGCTCAGTATCGTAAATAACCGGTCTATTATCCTGATTGTAATTGATACCATGAAATACCAGAACACTGTCACACTCCATCTTCTTCCCCCAAACGGTTTCATGCTCCATTTCCCCGCGGTTCATGGTTTCGATCCGGATTTTGTCTCTGACAATAAAGCATCCTCCAAGTCTTCTTAGGATATCAAAGGTGGATTTTTTTTCCACATCCTCTCGTTTCAAAGCATTTCCTACCAGGCTGCACGCAAAACGGTCGATGCTGATAATGGCCGGATGCCCATCCGCTAAAAAAACCTTTTCAACTTCATAGATTTCTTCCCCGGACTCCAGCTGAAGAATCCGCCTAACCTCCTCCCCGGCTTTCCGTTTCCTGACATCTGCAACTTCAAAAGCTGCCTTATAACCACAGGATTCAATCAACCTTGAAAATTCTTCTCCCGGCATAAGATTCACTTGGATGTTTACAGCTTCCGGATTGACAAATGTTCCTCTTCCATGAATTCTTAGAACGATCCCCTCCTTCTCCAGTTCATCCAATGCCCGGCGCACGGTTACCCTGCTCACTCCAAGGTTCACCGACAGTTCACTTTCCGGCGGAAGCTTGGTATTTCCCCTTAAATCAAGACTTCGGATGTACTTATAAAGATAGTTCTTAACCGAACTGCTCAAATTGGGTTTAATCATTGGATGAAGTTCCATATTCTCACTCGCTTTCATAAGGTATTACCATATTATCATTTTATCAGCAAGAAGGACCGCTGTCAATGGCGAAAGAATTTTATGTGGATTGCCTATTGCAGTGGACCAGATTTATTATTATAATTTCTTTAAGGGATGAGCAACCCGTAAACCGTAAGCAGCCATGATAAGAAAGGATATGATATCCATGGAAAAAATAGCAAGCTTTACCATCAACCATTTAAAACTTCTTCCAGGCATCTACGTCTCCCGCAAGGATCAGGCCGGGGACTCTGTCATCACAACCTTTGATCTCCGTATGACCCGCCCCAACTTTGAGCCTGTCATGAATACGGCGGAAATCCACACCATCGAACATCTGGGAGCCACCTTCCTGCGCAACCATGAAACCTTTGCATCCCGGGTTCTATACTTTGGTCCCATGGGCTGCCGCACCGGCTTTTATCTGCTCCTGTCCGGCGATTACAAGTCCAGGGACATTGTTCCATTGATCACGGAGATGTATGAATTCATCCGGGATTTCGAAGAAGAAGTTCCTGGCGCCTCTGCAAGGGACTGCGGCAATTACCTTGACATGAATTTGGGAATGGCAAAATATCTGGCTGAAAAATTCCTTCATACTGTGCTGTACGGTATTGATGACGACCAGCTTATTTATCCCCAGGACTGACAGAGACATTCTCATCTCTCTCCGGTTCCTGGAGAAATGAGAGACCGCTTAGTAAATCTGCTTATCCTTCCGTTACTTCTTCCGCCATCCGGTATCCAACGCCCATTTCTGTAAGGATATACTGGGGCGCTCCGGGGTTTGCTTCTATCTTTCTTCGGATGTTTGCCATATTCACACGGAGGGTATGGCTTTCTTCGGTATAAACCCCCCATATCTCCCGTATGATAAAGTCATGGGTAAGGACCTTGCCTGCATTTTTAGACAGGAGGACCAGCAGCTTATATTCTATTGGGGTTAAATGGATCTTTTCCCCGGCTTTGTATACCGTCCGTTTGCCGTAATCAATCGCAAGTTTTCCAATGGTTACTTTTTCTTCTCCCCACACTTCCGTTCCTGCTGCCTGGGGGCTGTGACGCATGGCCGTCCGTATCCGGGCCAGCAGTTCCGAAGTACCGAAGGGTTTCACAATGTAATCATCCGCCCCAAAATCCAGGGCCGCCACCTTTTCACGCTCATAGCCCCTGGCGGAGACAACGATCACAGGTGTTTTTGACCATTGGCGTAAATTTTTCAGTATCTCTATGCCGTCAATGTCCGGCAGGCCCAGGTCCAGAAGGATGAGATCGGGAACATGGGAAGTGAACAGGGAAAGCCCTTCCTTCCCTGTTTTAGCCTTCACCACCTGATAACCGTTTGAGGACAGAATGGCAGATATAAAATTGCAGATCGCATCCTCATCTTCAATGATCAATACCGTTGGCTTGATTTCCATCTTTATTCACTTCCTTTCAAGGGCAGGGCAAAGCGGAATACCGTCCCCCCGTCCTTTCTGTTTTCCGCTTCCAGACTGCCCTGATGGGCATTTATGATGGTTTTGCAGATGGTCAGGCCGATTCCCATCCCTCTGGAGGAATCAGCGCTTTTGCTTTCACCGGGCTTATATCCGGTAAACAGATAGGGAAAATCTTCATTGGGAATCCCCCTCCCCCTGTCCAGCACCTGGAACCTGGCCCATGTTCCTTCCCTGTCCAGACGGACCTCAACCGGAGAATCTTCCGGAGAATATTTGATGGCATTTTCAAGAAGATTTATTAACACCTGAACAATCAGGGTCCCGTCCATTGGTACCTCTAAGAATTCCTCCGGGACTTGGACAAGGATTTTCCGCTGAGGAAATCTTCGTTTGACGCGGCTGACTGCCTCTCCGATGACTTCCTCCCCCGCCTCCGGGCTTTTGGCCAGATTGGAGGCATTTTCATTGATTCTTGTTACGGAAAGGAGGTTTTCCACCATGCGAATGAGCCACTGGGATTCCTCCTGTATGTTGGCCACCAGACTGTTCCGTGTATTATAATCAAGCATTTCCCCGTTTTCACGGATCACGGAGCTGGCTCCCAGGATGCTTGCAAGAGGCGTACGCAGGTCATGGGATATGGCCCGCAAAAGAGTGCTCCGCATCTTTTCTTTTTCTGATTCTACCATGATGTTGCGCTGCTCATCAGAAAGCTGCTGTCGCTCCAGAGCCATTGCCACCTGGGAAGCGATCATGCGCAGAAACAGGCGGGTGTTGTGGTCAAGGGTTCCTTTCCCGCAGGAAATCCCCCAGACGGCAAGAACCTTTCCCTGGGAAACCACCGGCATATAAAGCGCCGCAGCCCCCATCAGTGTATCAGTTCCTGCTCCAGCCCGCTTTTGGTTTAAGAACACCCAATGGGCAACTGCCTTTTCATCGGATGAGTTTAAAACAGAGGCCCCGATGTCATCCGGGGCCTGGGCCACCTCCCCATCCGCTCCCTGTTCCGGATCCATGGTAAAAAATACGATGGAACGTTCAAACAGCTTGACAACATAATCGTTCGTAAGGGCAACGATCCGGTCAAGCCCCCTTGTAGCAAGAAGCTTTTTATTGATCTCATACAGGATCTCCGTACGGTGTTCCCTCTTTACCGCCAGCCGTGCTTCCGCCTTGATGCGCACAGTCAGGGTGCTGGTGATCAGAGCCACCAAAAGCATGATCACAAAGGTCAGGGGATAACCGGCCTGAATGGCATTTAAGGTGAAATAGGGTTCCGTGAAAAAAAAGTTAAAGGTCAGCACGCTGATAACAGAAGCGAAGATCCCGTACTAATACCCTTCTGTCATGCGGGAAACCAGCAAAACGGAAAAAATATAAACCATGATAATATTCTGGTTCATAATGTCAAGCCTGCGGATCCCATGGGACAGCAGGGTGGCTGCCACCAGAATGGTGAAGGTTTTCATGGCATCCGTCCAGGAAAAATGAAACGAATCATGCTTCACCCTTTTTTTAGGCTTCTTATAACTCCGCTTTCCTGTATTCCCCGGTATGATATGAATCTCAATGCTAGGCAAAAGAGAGATGAGTTTATCTTCAAAGTCCATGTCAAACAGGTTTTTAAGGGTTCTTTTATTTCTGCTTTTGCCAACCACAATATTCGTAATTCCGGAAAGCTTTGCATATTCCGCAACGGTGGCGGCGATATCATGGCCGGTCAGGTTGACGATCTCTGCCCCCAGTTTTTCCGAAAGGTCTAAATTGGACCGAAGGGTTTTCTGCTGTTCCGGGGTGAAATCCTCATTCCCCATATCTTCCACGTACAATGCAGTCCAGCTTGCATGGAAGGCTTCCGCCGCCCGGGCCGTCCACCGGATGCATTTTGCCGACGAAGGGGAAGTCCCGATGCAGACAAGCAGCTTGGTATTTGCCATTTTATCAGACAGGCTCCGCTCATTCTGATTCTCCAGGCTGATTTTGTCCGCAGCACAGCGAAGTGCAATTTCCCGCAGAAGCCGCAGGTTTTCCTGGGTGAAAAAGTTCTGAACGGCAGTCTCCGCCCGGTCAGACCGGTATATCTTTCCCTCTTCCAGACGGCGCAGCAGCTCGTCCGGCGCAATATCCACCAGCTCGATTTTCTCGGCACGGTCAAAAATGTAATCCGGTACGGTTTCCCGGACCCTGACCTTCGTGATGTTCTCGATCACATCGTTGAGGCTTTCCATATGCTGGACATTTACCGTTGTATAAACATCGATTCCTGCCCCCAAAAGCTCTTCAATGTCCTGATAACGCTTTTTATTCCGCCCTCCCTGGGCGTTGGTGTGAGCCAGCTCATCCACAAGGATCAGTTCCGGCTTTTGCTCCAGGGCTTTGTCCAAGTCAAACTCCTTTAGCTCCATGGTGCGGTATGACACTGTTTTGGGAGGAAGCACCGGAAGACCATGCAGCTTCTGCATGGTCTCAGGGCGGGTATGTGGTTCAATATAGCCAACCAGAACGTTGATCCCGCTTTTTAAACGGTCCTGGGCATCGTCAAGCATTGCATAGGTCTTTCCCACTCCGGCGGCATATCCGAAAAATATTTTTAATCTTCCCGTCCTATGGTCCCGGTGCGCCTGTATATCTTCTAAAATCACATCAGGGTCAGGCCTGTGATCCAATGGTTCCATCCACAATCCACCACCTTTATATTCACCTATCATACCACGTTTTCCGGCTGGAGCAAACCATCCAGCGCTAAATTTACTTCTAAAACATTGACCGCCGGCTGGCCTATGAATCCCAGGAAACGGTCCCTGGTATAAGACCTGATAATACTTCTCACCTGGTCCTCCGTCATATTTCTGGCAGCTGCGATCCTTGCCACCTGGTATTCCGCCGCCTCAGGGGAAATATGAGGGTCAACGCCGCTGCCTGAGGCCGTAACTAAGTCCATGGGGATATCGGCCTTATTGTCCGGGTCAAAGGAATGCCACCAGTTCACCCGTTCTGAAACAAGGATTTGCTGCTCCTTGCCTGCCGGAGAGAGATTTGACACCTTGAAAGGCCTTCCGATCAGGTACTGGGGTTTTGTAAATTCCTGGGCAATCCATTGGGACCCATATTCCTTTTGGGTTCCATCCCTTTGCGCAGCTGTTATTATGGTGCCGTTGGCCTGATCCGGAAATAATAATTGGGCTGCTCCCGTAACGGCTGCCGTATAAACAATGCCGCACAATATGGTCATGATGCCGAAGCATATGGCCGCGGCTCTAAATGATTTCATGGCTTTCATTCTATCCATCTCCTTAAGCAAGACCGCATCCGGTCAGAATCATGTCAATCAGCTTAATCGCAGCAAACGGCGCACAGATCCCCCCCAGGCCATAGACCAGCAGGTTTCTCTTCAGCAGCCTCTCAGCAGGCAGTTCCCGGTATTTTACCCCTTTTAAGGCCAAGGGGATCAGGGCAATAATGATCAGTGCGTTATAAATGATTGCCGAAAGCATGGCACTTGAAGCGCTGGTCAGCCCCATGAAATTTAAGGCGGCAAGCTGGGGGTAAATACCGAAAAACAGTACCGGAATAATAGCGAAATACTTTGCCACATCGTTTGCAACGCTGAAGGTGGTTAAGGAGCCCCTTGTCATTAAAAGCTGTTTTCCGATCCTGACAATATCAATGAGCTTGGTGGGGCTGGAATCTAAATCCACCATGTTTCCTGCCTCCTTGGCCGCCTGGGTTCCCGTATTCATGGCAACCGCAACATCTGCCTGAGCCAGGGCAGGCGCGTCATTTGTGCCGTCTCCCGTCATGGCCACCAGATGGCCTTTGGCCTGGTAGTCACGAATGAGAGCCAGCTTCGCTTCCGGCGTTGCTTCTGCCAGGAAATCATCAACGCCTGCTTCTGCGGCAATCGCCGCTGCCGTCATGGGATTATCCCCGGTGATCATAACGGTCTTGATGCCCATTTTGCGCAGGTCCTCAAACCGTTCCTTCACACCGTTTTTCACGATGTCCTTTAAATTGATCACACCCATTACCTGATCATTCTTTGCCACCACAAGGGGAGTCCCCCCCGCCTCGGCAACACGCTTAACAAAGGTCCCGCATTCCTCCGGATATCTGCCGCCCTTTTCCAGTACATAGGCTTTGATGGTATCGGCAGCCCCCTTCCGGATCTCATTTCCCTGATAGTTGATGCCGCTCATCCTGGTCTTTGCCGTAAATTCCACAAAGTTTGCTTCCAAGGCCGAAAGCTCCCTGCCGCGAATCCCAAACCGTTCCTTTGCCAGAACCACAATGCTTCTGCCTTCCGCCGTCTGGTCCGCAAGAGAGGAAAGCTGGGCTGCATCGGCAAGCTCCCGTTCCGTGATGTTTCCCACAGGAAGAAATTCGCTGGCCTGGCGGTTTCCAAGAGTTATGGTCCCGGTTTTATCAAGCAAAAGCACATCCACATCTCCGGCCGCCTCAATGGCGCGCCCGCTCATAGCCAGAACATTGGCCTGGTTTAACCGGCTCATGCCTGCAATGCCGATGGAGGAAAGCAGGGCACCGATGGTGGTAGGAGCAAGGCATACCAAGAGAGCAATGACATTGGTTATGGAAATGGCGGAGCCTGCCCCGGTCTGGACGCTTGCAAACCCGGTAAACGGCCGCAGGGCTGCCGTGACCACCAAAAAGATGATGGTAAGGGTTATAAGTAAAATCTGGAGGGCCACTTCGTTGGGGGTCTTCTTTCTGGATGCCCCCTCTACCATGGAAATCATTTTATCCAGAAAGCTTTCTCCCGCTTCCGCTGTCACTTCAATGATCAGCCAGTCAGACACCAGGGTGGTTCCTCCGGTGACTGCGCTCCGGTCTCCTCCTGATTCCCGGATGACCGGTGCCGATTCCCCGGTAATGGCACTTTCGTCCACAGAGGCGGCGCCGTCGATCACTTCTCCATCCATGGGGATCTGCTCTCCAGCCTTCACGTACACGATATCTCCTTTTTTCAATGCATTGGAAAGGACTTCTGTATTTTCATCAATATTGGCAGCGGATTTCAGCTTTTTAGCCTTTACATCCTTTTTGGCGCTGCGCAGGCTGTCTGCCTGTGCCCGCCCCCTCCCCTCTGCAATGGCCTCTGCAAAGTTGGCGAATAACACGGTAAACCACAAAATCAACGATATGGTTAAGGTATAACCGGAATTTTCATCCTTAAGTCCTGCAAAGGAAATAAAAAATAAGATTCCAGTCAGGACCGCTCCTATATATACTACCAGCATGACAGGGTTTTTCACCTGCACACGGGGAGAAAGCTTTACAAAGGACTGTTTCAGCGCATCATAAAAGATGCTTTTATCAACACTCTTTTTTTCCATTTCAATCACCTTCTATCACTGGGTTGTTAAAAAATCTGCGATTGGGCCTAGGGCAAGAGCCGGCAAAAAGCTCAGGGCGCCTATGATGAGGATCACACCAATCAGAAGCCCTACAAATACGGTATTGCTGGTGGACAAAGTCCCTTCGCTGACAGCAACTGCTTTTTTCTGTGCCATATTCCCTGCAAGGAAAATGACAGCGGTCATGGGGATAAAGCGAACCAGCAGCATAATAATACCGCCTAAAACATTGGTAAATACGGTGTTCGCCTGAAAACCTGCAAAGGAACTGCCGTTGTTGTTTGCCATGGAGGAGAAGGCATACAAAATCTCCGAAAATCCATGGGCTCCTGAATTGGTCAGCCATGACCGGGCCTCAGGCACAGCAACTGCGGCAGAAGTGCCAAGCAGGGTCAGGAGCGGAGGTACCAGGACGATTAAGCATACCATTTTCATATCAAAGGGCTCCACCTTCTTCCCTAAGTACTCCGGTGTCCGTCCAACCATCAGTCCTGCTATGAATACGGTGAGGAGCACAAAGGCAAGCATTCCGTAAAGTCCGCTTCCCACGCCGCCGAATACAATTTCTCCAAGCTGCATGAGGAACATGGGAACCATTCCTCCAAGGGGAGTCAGGCTGTCGTGCATGGCGTTTACAGAGCCGTTTGATGCCGCCGTAGTTACAACAGCCCATAAGGATGAAGCGCCTACACCATGGATCACCTCCTTGCCTTCCATGCTGCCGGAAGCTGCCACCTGTTCAAATACAGGACCGGCGAACTGCTCGCTGGCAGTTGTTGCTGCCAGGGCCGCCCCAAAAAAAATTAACATGGTGAGGTAGATGGACCGGCCCTGTCTGCTGTCTTTTACCGCCCCTCCAAAACTTACGCAAAGGGCCGCAGGAATCAGCAAAATGGACAGGGACTGTACCATGTTGGAAAAGGCGGTAGGATTCTCAAGAGGGAATGCAGAGTTCACTCCAAAGAAACCGCCTCCGTTTGTTCCCAGCTGCTTGATGGCAATCTGGCTTGCTGCAGGACCTAAGGGAATTGTCTGCAAAGCCCCGCTTTCCAGCATGGTTACGTCTTTGTAAGGGCCAAAGGTCTGCACTACCCCCTGGGAAACAAGGAGCAGAGCCACTACAAAGGAAAGTGGGATGAGAAGATAGAGCGTGGTTCTTACCAAGTCCGCCCAAAAATTTCCAATGGTCTTTTTCTGTCTCAGGACCAAGCCTCTGATCAAGGCAAAAAGGACTGCGATCCCCGTTGCTGCCGATACAAAGTTCTGGACGGCAAGGCCTGTAAACTGGGTGAAATACGACAGGTCGGATTCACCTGAATATGCCTGCCAGTTGGTATTGGTAGTAAAGCTTGCGGCCGTGTTAAAGGCCAGGTGCCAGCTGGTACCCTTCATCCTTTCCGGATTAAAGGGCAGTGCCCCCTGGAGCATCAGCAAGAGAAAAAGAAAAACAAAGCCAACCCCACTGAATAACAAAACAGAAACCGCATATTTCCCCGCGTTCATTTCTTCCCCGGCAGCAGTACCCATAAGCTTATAGATCACCCGTTCCACAGGGGCTAAAACAGGGGTAAGAAACACCCTTTGCCCTGTCATCACCTTGTATATATAGATTCCCAGGGGAATGGACAATCCAACTAACACTGCCATATAAATCAGATCCTGCATTACCATAACGCTCATAAACGGTCACCTCGAAATAGTACGTAAAATAAATAAATTAACAGTGAAACGCCGATAATGCCTACCAGCATTAAGATAACTCCCATGACTTCATCTCCTGATCATTTAATTTTTCTCCTGCTGTCTGCCTAATCCACGGCATACGGCAGAATCCATCCAGCCGCTGTTTCCAGAACAGATGCCGGAAGAAGGAATCGTTTTCCCTTATGCACACAATCATAGCAAAGAAAAAATCAAGACAGTGTTAAGATGGAAAGGAGAAGTGTCAAGAAGTTGTCAAGAACCTATCTTATATCCTTTTATGCGATGGCTGGAAAGGCCAGGGCCTGCTTGTCAGCAACTGGGATACCAGCAAGAGCCGGCCGGGAAATACTAAATCATCAATGGAAAAGAAAAATCGATTTGCATGAAATTCATTAAAAAGTGGAAAAGATTGCATCATAACTCCGTAAAACAGCATCCTGCCCATTAAAAGGAAGCAGGATGCTGTTTTTTATTCTATGTATCACATGCCCCATAAATCATAAGAATACAAGGCAATATTCCTGCAAAAACGCAGTTTATTATCCTTGATGATAAAAATGAAGGATACGTCCGGCCAGACTTTCTGAATCTAATTCATATGCTCTCAGCAATTCCCTTGCAGAGCCTGATCTTCCGTAGACGTCATTGACACCTATTTTTAATACCGGAACCGGATAATATTCAGACAGGACATCACACACTGCGCTTCCCAATCCGCCGATAATGGAATGTTCCTCCGCCACCACTACCTTTCCCGTTTTTTTTGCCGACCGGATCACCAGATCCTTATCCAGAGGCTTAATGGTATGGATATTTATGATTTGAGCCTGAAGCCCTTTTTCTGCCAACATCTTCTCTGCTTCCAGAACCTCATTTACCAGGATTCCATTTGCTATGATGGTAATATCTGTCCCCTCTTTTAAAACCACACCTTTCCCCATCTGAAACCGATAGCCCTCCTTCTGATTCAGGGAAGGAACAGGAACTCTTCCAAACCTTAAATAAACAGGCCCTTTGTGTTCATAAGCCGCTTTCACCGCTGCTTTCGCTTCCACATCATCCGAAGGACACAGGACAACCATTCCCGGTATGGTTCTTATAAGTGCAAAATCCTCATTGCATTGATGAGTGGCTCCATCCTCTCCAACGGAGATTCCTCCGTGAGTGGCTCCTATTTTTACATTTAAACCAGGGTATCCGATGGAATTACGGATCTGCTCAAATGCACGGCCTGCTGCAAACATGGCAAAGGAACTGGCAAAGGGAATTTTACCTGTTAAAGACAGCCCGGCCGCAACTCCCATCATATTGCACTCAGCAATTCCGCAGTCAATATGCCGGTCTGGATATGTCTTTCTAAAATATGCGGTCTTAGTTGCCGAAGCCAGGTCAGCGTCCAATACATATAAGTCTTCATGGATACCGCCTAATTCTACCAGTGCTTCCCCGTAGCTGTCCCTGGTTGCTTTCTTTATGATCTCTGACATAAAAAAATCCTTTCCCTTTCCAATTCCTTCATGGCAAGCTGATACTGTTCCTCATTCAAAGCGCCGCTATGCCATGACAGATTATTTTCCATAAACGAAATTCCTTTTCCTTTCACTGTTTTTGCTATAATGACCGTTGGCTTCCCCTTTGTCTCCCTAGCCTTCAAGAAGGCTTTTTCCAACTCCTGAAAGCTATGTCCATCCACAGTGACCGCATGAAATCCAAACGCTTCAAACTTCTGATCAATCGGATAAGGAGAGCAGATTTCTTCAACGGTTCCGTCGATCTGGAGATTGTTATTATCTATAATCACAACCAGATGGTCTAATTTCCTGTGGGCTGCAAACATCGCCGCTTCCCATACCTGCCCTTCCTGTATTTCCCCGTCTCCTGCCAAGGCGTAAACCCGGTAGTTTTTCAAAGACAGCGCTCCTGACAATGCCATCCCCACGGCAACTGAAATCCCCTGTCCCAAGGAACCGCTGGACATATCCACGCCAGGTGTTTTTTTCATATCCGGATGCCCCTGCAGCCTGGAACCTAATTTCCGGAACGTCGTCAGTTCAGACGCAGGGAAAAAGCCCCGCTGAGCCAGAGCGGCATAATATCCCGGTGTTGCATGACCCTTGGATAAGACAAACCGGTCACGGTCTTCTTTCCCCGGATCTTTTTCGTCAATATTCATTTCTTTAAAAAATAAGTAAGCCAGTATTTCCGCTGCGGATAAAGAACCGCCCGGATGTCCGCAGCCAGCATGATATACGGCATCTATGATACCCTTGCGGATACCATTGGCTGTTAATTTCAGCTCCTCATATTCCATCCCAATCCCTCTTTCTAAACAATCTGACAGCGAACCCTGTCTTCCGGTAAAAAAAGCGCTGTAATGCCTGTATATCATCAGGCATTACAGCCTTCCCCATGTATCATTATTTAACGTCTTTCCTGTCAGACTTTACAGCTGAGACAGCGATCATGACTGCCAGCACCCCAAAAACGAATATGGCAGCTGCCATAGGCCCTAACTGTCCGGCTTTCCCCATTAAAAATCCGGAAGCTATAAAATCCAGATCAGAAAAGGTTGTTCCCTGATAACCCAGATCTCCCAGCAGGGGCATTAATAAAAGCGGTGCAAAGGTCAGCATCAAACCGTTTATAAAAGAACCGAATACCGCTCCTTTTACCCCTCCGTTGGCATTGCCGAAAACTCCTGCCGTTGCGCCGCAGAAGAAATGAGGCACAACACCCGGCAATATAATGATTCCGCCGGTAAGAACCAGAATCGCCATACCCACAATCCCGCCGGCAAAACTGGAGAAAAAACCAATCAATACAGCATTAGGCGCAAAGGTATAAACAATCGGACAGTCCAGGGCCGGCTTTGCATTGGGAATCAGTTTTTCTGAAATGCCTTTGAACGCAGGCACGATTTCTGCAAGGATCAGACGGACTCCCTGTAATATAATTACTACACCTGCTGCAAATTGGATTCCTTTTGTAATGGAAAACATGATATAATTCTTTCCGTCTGACCAGTTGTTCTTAATATAGTCCGGTCCGCAAAAAAGCGCAAGAACCACATAAAAGAGAACCATCGTCAGGGAAATGGAAACCGAACTGTCTCTTAAAAATGCAAGGGATTTCGGGAAATCTATCTCTTCCGTTGATTTTGAATTTTTCCCTACTAATTTACCGATCATTGCGGAAGACCAGTATCCGATGGTGCTGAAATGACCGAAGGCCACATCATCGGTTTTGGTTATCTTTTTCATGGTCGGCTGAGCCAGGGCAGGGAATAACACCATAACAATTCCAAGGGCAACCGAGCCCACCACTACGGTCATCGCCGTAGACATGCCGATGGTAATTAAGATAACGCCGATCATGCATGCCATGTAAAGAGTATGGTGTCCTGTGAGAAAGACATATTTAAACCTGGTAATACGGGCAATGATAATGTTGGCAAACATCCCGAAAAACATAATCAAGGCAGTGACCTGGCCATAGTCCTTTAATGCTACCGCAATAATGGCCTCATTGTTGGGCACAACCCCTGCCGTATGAAATGCTTCCTGAAACATTCCTCCAAAGGGAGCCAGGGATGCGACGATCACATCTGCTCCTGCCGATAGTACGATAAAACCCAGAAATGATTTTATGGTACCCCTGATGGTATCTGCTGCCGGTTTTCTTTGCAGCAGCAAACCAATGAACGCAATGAATGCCACTAACACTGCAGGGGTTGAAAGAATTTCCTGAATGATTTTTAAAACAGCCATGGCTTTCTCCTTTCAATGCACAATCAGATTACATTCCGCTTCCTTAACGCCTCTTCCAATTTTTCCTTCAGTTCTTTTTTATCCAGCAGGTTCTCCAGCTCCACCACCCCTTTTAAATGGGTCATTCCCATTGCGATATCTCTTCCTGCAATAAAAAGGTCTGCTGCTCCCGGTGTGGCACCTCCCAAATCACTGTGATCCACCTCGACCCCCGCAGCGCCGATTTCCTTTAACACATTTTTTATATTCATTTCCACCATAAAGCTGCTTCCAAGTCCCGAACCGCAAACCGCCAATATCTTCATATAATTTCCTCCTGGTCTGTTTATGCTTCTTCCATATCAATCAATTCCATCACATCCTCTACGGAACTGCAGGCTAATAATTGTTCCCTGGTATCTTCATTGGTTAAAATATTCGATAATTGAGCAAGGGCTCTTAAATGTGTGTGATTATCAATGGCAGCCAGGGTAATGAAGACCTTCACCGGCTTCTGGGGATTATCCAGCACGCAGACCTCTTCTTCCAGCTTTAAAAAACTCATTCCCAGCCTATGGACTCCTGCCTGACTTTGCGCATGAGGAATTGCTACATAGGGACAGATTACGATATAAGGACCAAAACCCTTCACATTGCCAATCATTGCATTGATGTACTCATTTGTTATGGAACCATTCTCCAATAAAGGCTTTGCCCCCAGCCTGATGGCTTCCTCCCAGGTATTTACTCTGGAAGCAAATAGTATGGTTTCCTTCGTAAGAAGGTCTTTTATCACAGGTAATCCTTCCCTTCCGATTTCTTCTTTCTTATATCGTTTCTGCAGGAGATTTTTTAAGTCACCCCATAACCCCTTCTGGTCATGGATCACCGCGTATTTTTCCACGATTTCCAGGATTGAATGAACGGTGATCCCTGCCTCTGACTTGATCCCAAATACCGATGAATAAACCGCTTCGCTGATGACAATCCGCTCTTCTACCGTTAAGATGGGAGAGGACAGGAACAAATGCTTCTCTGCAGGCACACAAATTCCCTCCGTAGTGGAAAAAACCATATCATAGGTTTCCGGCGGAATCTCTTGAAATTCTTCTGCATTACAAGTGTCCGCGAAATGTATTTCAGGAAATATCTTTTTCAACTGGTTTTTCATCATGACGGAGCTTGCAATCCCGTTCTGGCATACAATAATGGCTCTTTTCCTGATCTTTTCCTGATCCGGCAGCTCCATTACCGTCATGAAATACAAGGCTATGTAGGCAATCTCATCCTCGGGAATCAAGCAGTCCAAATAGTCCCCAAAAGGCTCCAGCACCAATCTGCATATGTCAAACACTTCTCCATACTCTTTTTTAACCTGCTTCAATGCCGGATTCACCACTGGTATCCCATATTTCAGCCGAAAGCAGGCCAAATGCAAATGCATCAGCATATTTTCTGATATGCCAGTCTTTGCCTGCACCTCAGTTCCTGTGATGACCTCAAACCGGTTAATCAGGCTCTGGCACAGTTCCTGCAAAAACACGCTTTCCTGGCTGTAAAGCCGGGAATACATTTTGTCACCTATAACCGTACTTAACAGTAGAACAAATAAATAGTCAACCTCTTCTTCCGGCAAATGAAATGTCAGTGATTCATAAAAAGCTGTAACGGCTGCATAAAGGGGAAGTTGGTTCCACGTAGTCTCATGTATAGAAACAGGCAAGTATGCAATGGACCGGAAGTGATAAGGAAGCAGGCTGATAAAATATATCACCTGAATCAAATACTCCTTCATAACCGGCAGGTTAAATTCCTTAATCAATGCCTCTGTCTTGCCTTTTGCCTCCTCAAAGACCGCTTCGTAAGACCCATCCGAAACAGCCAGTGACATTAATTTCTTACATAAAAAATTGTCTTTTAAATTAATAATTGCAAGCAGCACCAGAGAACGGATTTTAACAGGATCCCCTTCAAAGTAATACCCCTGTTTTCTTGAGTACTTTAATTCCACCTTATACTGCCTGCCGATCTTTGCAATTTTTTTTAAATCACATAAAATTGTATTTTTGCTTGATTGCAGGTTGATAATAAAATGATTCAGCCCCAAGGGCTCCCTTGTACAAAAAATCTGAATACAGATAATCCAGATTTTATTTTCCCCATTGACCGCAAATTTCTGGGGAGGCAGGTTTAATCGGGATACTTTGCTGATGGTTTCCTTATGAATGAGAAATTTGCCTTTTGACAATCTGATCAACTCGATCTCATTTTCTTTCAGCAGCTCATTGATTTTGCCAACATCATATTCAATCTGCCTTTTGGTACATCCCAGCAGATCCATGGCCTTGCTTACGGAAAAATTCCTGTCATTCAGCAAATACTGCAATAAATTGAACGCGCGCTTTTCAATAATTAGCATTGTCCCACCTCTTTTTTATGCAATATATCACTGATTCCCTATAATTATTATAATGAATCAGGCATTATTTTACCATTTTCATTGGTACCTAAATTTGTCACCTGAAATCAGACAAAAATGGACTCATGTCTGTTTGCCGCCCATAAAAAAATGAGAGCAATGCAGATTCATTGCCCTCAGACATATCATAACCGTATATAATTTTTTTACACTGCAATTACAGTCAAACAAAGATGGCCTAATTATTCTTTCCCATAAACACCACAATGGACCTGGAAGGAACCAGAAACCTCTTGCCTTCTGCCGCAGGCTCCTTCCCTTCGGGATACATGCCGTTTTCAACCGTTTTATCCGTATGAAAGACTACATGCCACCGCTCCTTCTTCGGAAGATTGGGCAGATCAAATTCATGGGGCTCCCAATGCATGTTATAGGCCACGAAAAAGTTGTTGTCATGGGTTCCATCCGGCTTCTTTCCATATTCTCCCCAATAAAAAATTCCAAGCTGGCGCCGGAAATTATCAAATTCCGGGCACCATGCCTTTACACCATGGTAAGAAACATCCGGAAAGCCGCAGGCCAGATAATCCATGATCCTGGGCTCCTTAGGCATATGAAATACAGGATGTGCCTTACGAAAGGCGATAACAGCCTTTACAAAATCCAGGATATCCTGATTGGTCCTGACAAGATTCCAATTAAGCCACGACACCTCATTGTCCTGGCAATAGGCATTATTATTCCCTGACTGGGAATTGCCGAATTCATCTCCTGCCATGATCAGGGGAGTTCCCTGGCTTAAAAATAAAAGGAGAAATGCATTTCGCAGCTGCTTCTTCCGAAGCTCCATCACCTTTTTCCGCTTGGTGGGACCTTCCACCCCGCAGTTCCAGGAATAATTGTAGGGATTGCCATCCTGGTTATTCTCTCCGTTCCCCTCATTGTGCCTGGTGTCATAGGACACCATATCCATCATAGGAAAGCCGTTGGTATTGGCCATATAGTTGATGATCCCGTATCCGGCCGGATTTCTCCTGGTACGGAAGGCAAGATTTTTCATCTGCTCTTCATCTCCCTTCAATACCCGGCGCATATCTATGAGAAAACCGTCGTTATACTCCCCCAAGTGCCTGGCCGTACCTTCTGAGACCGGTTCCCAGGAGACAGCAAGCAGCTTGATCCGGCTTAAATATGGATCTCTGCCAAGAAGCTCTAAGGGAATCTCTCCTACCAGATGGATTCCATCCACATGGTATTCATCCGCCCAGAAACGGACTGCATCAAGAACAAAAGAGGGAGGTTCTTTTCCGGTAAAGTAAAGCTCCACGATCACTTCCAGGCCCTCCTTGTGAAGAGCCTTCACGAGGCTTTTAAACTCCAGAACAGGATCATTCCCTGCTGCATAGGAGGCCTTGGGAGCAAAATAACAGCCTGCTGTGTATCCCCAGTAATTTAATTTCCCCGAAGGCTTATCCACACCGGCAGGGTCCCCATGCACATATTCCACCATGATGACCTCGGAAAATTCATTGACCGGCATCAGTTCCACAGCAGTAACGCCTAGTTCTTTTAAGTATGGGATCTTCTCCTCTATGGCATCAAAGGTGCCTTTATTTTTTACCTTGGAAGAGGCATGCTTTGTAAAACCCCGGTTATGAAGCCGGTATATGATGCTGTCCTCATATGGAATCTGAGGAGATCTGTCCCCTTCCCAGTCAAAATCCGTCCCCTTTACGGGAGTCCTTAAAAGAGCCGAAGCATGTTCAAGATCCCCCCATGTCTCCCGTCCGGTAAAGCATTTGCCATAAGGATCAGAAAACAGCTTTCCATCGATTTCAAAGCAGTACTCCAGCCCTTCAAAATTCTTTCCCAGAACGGTCATGTTCCATACGTCGCCCTTTCTAAACTCTGCAGGAAAAGAAAGAGTCTGGTCCGGCTCTTCTGCCCCAGCCTTAAAAATATGGACCTTGCAATTCTCCCCTTTTGCAGCCACACAAAAGCGGATCCCTCCGGATACCTTAGAAAGCCCCATAGGATAAGCCACCATTTCATGCTTTGCAATCTTATACTGTTCCATATCAATTATCTCCTCCGTCTCCTGGTCTGTTTCCGGGACAGTTCCTGCTGATGTTACTGATTGGTTCTACATTCTTCCTTCTTATTTTCAGTTTCTGTGTCTTACTGGTTCTGGATCTTTTCTGCAAGATCATTTAAATACATCCACCGCTCCATCTTTTCCTCCAGCAGCCTTTCCTGTTCTGACTTATCCTCCATCAGTGCATTCAGCCTGCTGAAATCTCTGGCTGCTTCCAATATCTGCTTATCCAGAGCTTGGATCTTCTCTTCCAGGGCCGCCATATCTTCCTCAATGGTATCCCATTCCCTCTGCTCTTTAAAGGAAAATTTAAACTTCCGCTCTCCCTTTGGCTTTTCCCTGCTTTTTTTCTCCGTTGCCTGGGTACCTTTTCCATTCCCCTCAGCCTGACCGGGTATACTCTGGGGATATCTCTCCTGGAAGGCCGCCTGATAATCGGTATAGCCACCTTCATACTGAGTCACCTGACCCTGGCCTTCAAAGGCAAAGATCCGGCGAACCACACGGTCCAGAAAATAGCGGTCATGGGAAACCGCCACAACGATCCCCTGGAAGCTGTCAAGATAGTCCTCCAATATTGTCAAAGTCTGGATATCCAGGTCATTGGTTGGCTCGTCTAGCAAAAGAACATTGGGTGCTTCCATCAGGATCCGGAGCAGATAAAGCCTTCTCTTTTCCCCTCCGGACAGCTTTCCCACGTTGGTGTACTGGACACTGGGCGGAAACAAAAAGCGTTCCAGCATCTGAGAAGCGCTGACGCTTCCCTCCTTTGTTTTCACAAATTCCGCCACATTCCGGATGTAGTCAATGACCTTTACGCTTTCATCCATGTCCTCACTTTCCTGGGAAAAATAACCCATTTTTACGGTCTGCCCTATGGTGACTGTACCTGAATCAGGAGTCAGCCAGCCGGCAATGATCTTCATGAAAGTGGACTTTCCGCTTCCGTTGGGACCTATGATACCAATGCGGTCATTTTTTAGGAATATATAGGTGAAGTTCTTCATCAGCACCTTTTCCCCAAAGGCCTTTGTAATCTCTTGAAGCTCCACCGTGGTCCTCCCCAGACGGCTTGCTATGGAATCCAGTTCCACGGTCTGATCCGCCTCAGGCCCCTTTTGATCCCGAAGGGTCTCATAACGCTGAATATGGGCCTTCTGCTTGGTGGAACGTGCTCTGGCCCCCCTCTGCATCCATTCCAGCTCCACCTTAAGAATGGACTGGCGTTTCCGTTCTGTTGCCGCCTCCATATCCATTCGCTCTGCCTTCAGTTTTAAATACCCTTCATAGTTTTCCTGATAGCTGTAAAGCTTGCCCTTATCCAGCTCCACGATCCGGTTGGTAACACTGTCTAAAAAATACCGGTCATGGGTCACCATCAAAAGTGCTCCCTTAAAACGCCGCAGATAATCTTCCAGCCAGTCTGCCATGCTGCTGTCTAAATGATTGGTAGGCTCATCAAGGACCAGTAAGTCAGCGGTCCCAAGAAGTACGCTGACCAATGCCACCCTTTTTCTCTGTCCTCCGGACAGGGTCTCCACCCTGGAATCAAAGTCCGTAAACCCCAGCCTGGTGAGCATGGCCTTTGCCTGACTTTCTAAATCCCATACATGGTCATGCCCTTCATTGTCCCTGACAATGCTTTCCAATATGGTATCCCCTTCCCAGAATCTAGGATTCTGGGACAGAAAGCGGATGTCTAAATTCCTGCCCTTTACCACAGTTCCCTGATCCGGCTCCTCAAGTCCTGACACCATCCGCAGCAATGTGGATTTACCGGTTCCGTTAATACCGATCAGTCCGATTTTATCCCCCTCATTGATGCTGAAGCTGGTGTCGTCAAACAGCAGCCGTTCCGTATATGATTTTGTTAAATGTTCAATCGTCAGTAAATTCATTTCTTATCGTTTTCTCCTGTCTGGTTCTTTCTAGCAGATCACAAGCTCAACAGGACAGTGGTCGGAGCCCAGTACCTCCGTATGGATGGCCGCTGAGGCAAGCCTGTCCTTTAAGCTTTCTGAAACACAGAAATAGTCAATCCGCCAGCCTGCGTTTTTCTTCCTGGCGCTGAACCGGTAGGACCACCAGGAATAGATGCCTTCCTGCTCCGGATAGAAATAGCGGTACGTATCAATGAAGCCGCTCTCCAGAAGAACGGTGAATTTCTCTCTCTCTTCATCGGTAAAACCTGCATTTTTCCGGTTGGTCTTGGGATTCTTTAAATCAATTTCTTTATGGGCAACATTAAGATCTCCACAAAAAATCACCGGTTTTTTCTCCTCCAGCTTCTTTAAATAGGCCAGGACCGCATCCTCCCACGTCAGCCGGTAGGGCAGGCGGGCCAGCTCATTCTGGGAATTGGGGGTATAACAGGTGACCACATAATATTCCGGATATTCGGCAGCGATTACCCTGCCTTCCCTGTCATGCTCCTCTGCGTTGATCCCATAAGCCACTGACAAAGGCTTCTCCTTTGTAAACAATGCGGTACCGGAATATCCCTTCTTTTCTGCATAATTCCAATACTGGTGGTATCCGGGAAGAGTCAGATCAATCTGACCCTCCTGGAGTTTGCTTTCCTGGATACAGAATACATCTGCATCCATCTCTTTAAAATAATCCAAAAATCCCTTCTCCACACAGGCACGAAGGCCGTTTACATTCCAGGAAATCATTTTTTTCATCGTTTTTCACCTCGGATCAAATATAAAAACAGTATATCATTTTCCCTGCGATTAGGAAAGGGAAGAATTTTTATTCTCTGATACTGATCATGCTATCCAAGGTGTAATTACCGTTGACGAATCCAATTATTTTGAGATATTCTATAATCGAAGGAGAATCGGCCATATATCCATTCACCTGCTGGCAATAGCGGTATTCTATAATCCGGAAATCATATGTATGGGGGGGGGAAATATCGGAAGAGGCCTGGTTTATTGAAGCTGTCAGAAAACAGTTTATAAGCACGTGTCAGAGCTATTGGGGAGATGGGAAATTTATTACAACCAGAATTGATAAATGTATTTTAACAATGATTCCAATTTATTAGGTGCCATGATAAACGTAAATGAAATGATTGAATCTTAATCAGCAAAGAGCGTTCCAAAAAGGTGTCTGAAAGGTCCTTTCAGACACCTCTGATCAGGTTCTGATTCTTATCCCTGTCTGGTTATTTCCCTTTTTCCTGCCATTTTTTCCGTTCCACAAATCGGCCCAGGAAAAAGGCCAGGACTCCCACTCCGATTCCGGTCTGGACACAAAAGAGCAGGCTTTCCACTTCTCCGGGCAGTTCCCCCTGGATGAAGGTTTCCATAACCGGAGTAAACCACGGCTCGTATTCACTTCCCTGGATTTCCGATATCATCTGGCTCCCTGCGTCATCGGAACCCCCGAATTCCGCTCCCTTTCGGGCAAAGAGAGGTACCGCTGCAATCAGGAAGGCAATCACCAGGAGGACGGTTATGATCCTTTTATTTTTTACAGCCATATTACTGCACCTCCTTTAAAAATCCAACAGCCTTCAGCTCCGGAAGGGCATAGGTCTCTAGAGTCATGATGATCACTGTGGTAAGGATCCCCTCAATAACCGCAAGGGGAAGCTGGGTCGGAGCAAAGACTCCTAAAAATTTCAGGACGGAAGCAGAGACACCGCCAACCTCCGACGGATAAGCCAGGGCAAGCTGAATGCTTGTTACACAATATGTAAACAGGTCACCGATCATTGCTGCCAGGAAAATGCTGACCAACTTATGAACCTTCAGCTTCTTCAATAATTGATAGACTCCGAAAGACACAAACGGTCCTGCAATTGCCATGGAAAAGGTATTGGCACCCAGCGTTGTCAAGCCGCCGTGAGCCAATAAAATGGCCTGAAATACCAGCACGATCATCCCCAGAATGCTGACCGCAGACGGCCCGAACAAAATAGCTCCAAGGCCGGTTCCTGTCATATGGGAACAGCTTCCTGTAACCGACGGGATCTTTAACGATGATATGACAAAAATAAAGGCTCCCGACATGGCCAGTATGGTTATGGTCTTCCTGTTTTCCTCAAGCCTCTTCCTGATGGAGAAAAAGCCCGCTGTTAGAAAGGGCAAACAAACAGCTCCCCAGGCGATGCAGTATCCCACAGGGAGATACCCCTCCATAATGTGCATTCCATAAGCGCTTGGAACAATTCCAAAGGCCAGGGCAAATGCAATGACAAGCTTCATGACTCTTTTTTCTTTCTTACTCATTTTCATTCTCCTTTCTGTTTTCCCACCCGGTTTGCTGGATATATAAGGATACCCAGGGGTGTTCCAAATAAAATAAGCACCTTATTCCGATGATTCCCACTCATCAGACCGGCGCCTACAGGGAAAATCTTTGTACAACAAAAAGACTTCCCGGCATCCGGTCATCGCTCGTAACCGGATGCGTCGCAAAGCGAAAGGCAGGTCTTCTGACTCGTGTATCGTCACAGCAGCTCCTCTTCCCGGTTTCCCAGTGATTCATTGAGCTCTGCTCCCCACTTACAGCGGCGGGACCGTAAGGGATTTCCACCCTTTTCCCTATTATCCTGCGGAGAATTTTCACAGGCACCTTTCACATGATACGATTGTATTGTAGCTGTTTATAACCTATCTGTCAATTTTTTTTGCCTCTAAGAGCATTTCCAGCTCTCCGGCATTCCTGGGGCAGCTTCCTCCCTCTTTTAAAACACCGTGCTTTACCAGACTGTTAAAAACCTCCAAAAGGACCGGTTTTTTCAAATTGGCCTGATTTAATACCTGTTCATCCTCAAATACCTCCATTACCGGCCCGTCCGCAATGATGCATCCGCCGGAAAAGATCACCGCCCGGTCTGCAAAGCGGTATGCGAAATCCACATCATGGGTGGAAACCAGAAGAGTTTTCCCCATTTTGTTCATTTTATCCAGGACATTCTCCAGCATTTCCACATTCACAGGATCCAGGGAAGCAGTCGGCTCATCAAATATAATTACCGGGGATTCCATTGCAATGATGTCTGCTATGCTGACCCTTTTTTTTTCCCCTCCGCTTAAATAGTGAGGGGGCCGGTCCTTCATCGGCCCTAAATTCATGTATTCCAGGGCATCTTCCACCCGCTTCTTCACTTCCTCCTTGGAAAGCTTTAAATTCATAGGGCCAAAGGATACCTCTGCATATACCGTTGAGGCAATGATCTGATGGTCCGCATCCTGAAAAACGATTCCAACATTTTTTCTCAGCTCGTTCAATTCCTTATTACCTATTTCTTTCCCGCAATAAAGAATCCTTCCTGAATCCGGGCGGTACACTCCGTTTAAGTTAAGAAAACAGGTGGATTTTCCCGCTCCGTTAGAACCAAGAACTGCAATTTTCTCCCCTGCTTTCACCGTAAGGCTGATTCCTTTAAGCACCTGGTTCCCCTGCCCGTAGGAATAGCATAGATTTTCCGCCTGCAAAAGAATTTCTTTCATCTTCCCATACCCCCTTTCTCTGTTTTATCTTCCGTAAAACTGGTCAGGCCAGCAGACGTACCAAGAAAAGTACCAGAAAATAACCGGCTGCAGTCCATAGCTGCCACCCCTTTACGTTTTTTTCCTCTTCCAGGAACAAAAGCTCTCCATCGTAGCAGCGGGCGGTCAGGGCATCATAATAGGCGCCGGCCTTTTTTAAAGAAACTACGAATAAATTACCGGCCGTTCTGCCAAAGGACCGGCAGGATGTTTTAAAATCGCAGTAGCCGAGCCTTGATTCGGCCGCCTGCTTCATGCAGCACTGGGTGTCCATCATAACGAAAATAAACCGGTAGATCATGTTCATCAGCTCTAAGATCATTTTAGGAACATGAAGCCTTCGGAGCACACTGATGATCTCGCTGGCCGGAGTGGAAAGCACCAGCATGTACATGGCGCTTAAAGCCCCCAGAGCCTTTAAGATCAGCCCCCGGGCCAGCTCCGCGCCTCCTTCTGATAAGTACAGAGAAACTCCGCCAACGGAAAGAAACGCCCTTCCATGAGGTACCGGCGAAAAGCCGGTCACAATGGCGGCTGTCCCTAAAAGAAGAAAGACAATGGGGATCCTAAGAAGCGTGATATAATTCCTCCAGGGGTATCCTCCTGCCAGTATGGTAATGGCAGCCATAGTCAAAAACACCAGTCCAGATACCATCTCATGATCTGCCCCAATGCAAAAAAGCAGGGAGACAATGGCAACTGCTGCCTTAAACTGGGGATTCCAGCTTCTCATCCTTGAAAGATAGGCATAATGGTCAATGGTATAAATAGTTCTCACCTCCTTGTCAAAAAGATTATACGCCATAGGAGGCCATTGTGCAATCACAGCACAGTATCAAGTGGAAAATCCTTCTTTTTTAACAGCAAACTTTCTGCTTCCCTAAATAAAAGAAGCAGCCTGACCATTTAAGTGCCAGACTGCGAACCCTTTAAATCACGATCTATTTATTCTCTTCTTCCTGCTCCTCGGTCAAGGTGAATACCTGCCTCTTACGAGCCATTTCATCACTTGCCAGATACTCGTCATAGGTTGTGATCTTATCGATCAGCTGCCCGTTTACGATCTCCATGATGCGGTTGGCCGTGGTCTCAACGATCTGGTGGTCACGGGAGGAGAAAATCAGAACTCCCTGGAATTTAACCAGACCATTGTTAAGGGCTGTGATGGATTCCATATCCAAGTGGTCCGTAGGCTCGTCAAGAAGCAGAACATTGGCTCCGGAAATCATCAGCTTGGAAAGCATACAGCGCACCTTTTCCCCACCGGACAATACCCGTACCTTCTTTACTCCATCCTCTCCGGCAAACAGCATACGGCCAAGGAATCCGCGTACATAGGTGGCTTCCTTTTCCGGGGAATACTGGGTCAGCCAGTCTACGATGGTATCATCGTTGTCAAATTCCGCTGAATTGTCCTTTGGAAAATAGCACTGGCTGGTGGTAAGGCCCCACTTGTAATCACCCTCATCAGGTTCCATTTCTCCTGAAAGAATCTTGAAAAGAATGGTCTTTGCAAGCTCATTGGGTCCCACCAATGCAACCTTATCCTCACGGGTTAAGGTAAAGGAGATGTTGTCTAAAATCTTCACTCCGTCAATGGTCTTTGATAAACCATTAACAGTAACCACCTCATTTCCGATCTCACGTGCCGGACGGAAATCAATATAAGGATATTTCCGGCTGGATGGCTTAATGTCATCCAGTTCAATCTTCTCCAGAGCCCGTTTTCTGGAAGTCGCCTGCTTGGACTTAGAGGCATTGGCAGAGAAACGCTGGATAAACTCCTGCAGCTCCTTGATCTTTTCTTCTTTTTTCCGGTTGGCTTCCTTCATCTGCTTTACCATCAACTGGCTGGATTCATACCAGAAATCATAGTTCCCTGCGTAAAGCTGGATTTTTCCGTAGTCAATGTCGGCGATATGGGTGCAGACCTTATTTAAGAAGTAGCGGTCGTGGGAAACCACGATCACTGTATTTTCGAAGTTAATGAGGAATTCCTCAAGCCATGCAATGGCATCTAAATCCAGGTGGTTGGTGGGCTCGTCAAGCAGCAGGATGTCCGGGTTTCCAAACAATGCCTGGGCAAGGAGTACCTTCACCTTTGAACCGCCGTCCAATTCACTCATATATTTGTAGTGAAGATCGGTCTCGATCCCAAGGCCGTTTAAGAGATTCGCCGCATCGGATTCTGCCTCCCAGCCATTCATGGTGGCAAATTCTCCTTCCAGCTCTGCTGCCTTTATGCCGTCTTCATCAGTGAAATCCTCTTTCATGTAGATGGCATCTTTTTCTTTCATAATCTCATAAAGTCTGGCATTCCCCATGATAACGGTATCAAGCACCTGGAAGCCATCGTATTTAAAGTGGTCCTGTTTTAAAAAGGAAAGTCTCTGTCCCGGCGTTATGACGATATCGCCGTTTGTAGGCTCCAATTCACCGGAAAGAATTTTAAGGAACGTGGACTTTCCAGCACCGTTGGCGCCGATCATCCCATAGCAGTTGCCTTCGGTAAACTTAATGTTTACCTCTTCAAACAATGCCTTTTTCCCCAGTCTTAATGTTACGTTATGTGCACTGATCATCTTAAATTCCCTTTCTGCAATCTGGTTATCGTCCGCTATGTCCTCCGGCAGCTTGACCTTCCTGTTTTCAGTCCGCCTCCAGATAGCCAAAATCATCAAAATAGGGGTCCATTGGCCCCTTCTTCTGTCATCTCTATTATTGTACATGAAAATCCCGAATTTGCAAGCTTTTTATGAAGTTCCATCAACTTAGAGCTTCCCAACGGCCGATTTCATAAATCCCGGCTGCCGTATATGCCGCCATTACGAAAATCATGCCTGCAAACCCGGGGGGTTCATGATTTTATTTTACAGCTTCCACCCTTAAGGGAAAATTGGACATACTCCCTGCATCATAAGTCACGGTCACATAGGTCACCTTCACCTTTGCTCCGCTGCCGTTACTGTCATTGGCAGCGGTTCCAAGGACATCAGAGTCCAGTCCTTCGCAGTTGTCTTTTATAAAACCAACCTCTGTACCGGATTCTGGTTGAATGGTAAAGGTACTCATGGCCTGGTCCACAACACTTCCTGTCAACTCCTGCACCTTCATGTTCTCCTGTCCATCCAATATCAGAACAGGCTTGGCATTGGCAGCATCGGACCCAGAGATCTCGCCTTTATAAATGACGGTGACGGTCACCTCCGGTTCCAGCGCAAAAGTAGTTTCCACACCGGCACCGCTTAAATCAAAAATCAATTCCTTGTCTCCGCTTTGGATGGTCATGGACCCTAGATTATCCGCAACCTCTCTCACCTTACCCGTTAAAATCTTAAATTCTGCTCCATTGCCCGGAGCTTCCTGGCTGACTGCTTCCGTAGCTTCGGTGGCGGGAGCCGTGGTTTCCGTTCCCGTATTGGCCACACTTTCCGTATTCTTTTCTGATTTTCCACAGGCTGTAAATAAAAATGCCGCGCATACAGCCATTACTATCATCCATGTTTTCTTCATAAGCATCCTCTTCTTTCTTTCCTAAATTACCTATGATTCCACATTTAGTATATCATGCGTTTGTGAAAAATCTTTATCTTTTTTCTTAAGTAATTTTAATATTTGCCTAAAAATGGTAGTTTTCCGCTTAAAATCGAGGTTTTAGAGACTTACAGTCTCACCAGGTTTTACCACCTAAATGCAGTCAAAATGCAGGCAGAAAATGATATAATTCACTCACGAAAATAGCGAGCTTGGAATTTACTATTCTCTACTTGTAAATTTTTCCAATTTTCCTTA
This sequence comes from [Clostridium] saccharolyticum WM1, assembly GCF_000144625.1. Taxonomy (NCBI): domain Bacteria; kingdom Bacillati; phylum Bacillota; class Clostridia; order Lachnospirales; family Lachnospiraceae; genus Lacrimispora; species Lacrimispora saccharolytica. The sequence continues at coordinate 4,474,884 of NC_014376.1, forward strand.
TACTATAAGTTATGAACAATCAGAAAACGGAAACAGTTTTAAGGTTTTCAATCTTCTATATTTTTAATAAAACGAAAGAAAAGGTGAAATGATTATGGCTGTAAATGAATTACAAACAATGATGACTTGGACGTTCTCTTCAAAATGCCCGATCCCTAATGATGTGCAAGGTATGCTAATTGATGGAGAAACCGCCTTGCACGCCTACAAAACAATCCGGGATGTTGCTATTTTTACAAATAAGAGACTTATAGTAAGAGATGCGCAAGGGATCACCGGGAAGAAAGTTGAAATCTATTCCTTGCCATATTCCTCAATTAATATGTACTCAACAGAAAATGCAGGCAAATTATTGGATATTAACTCCGAAGTAGAATTGTGGACGCGTGCAGGGCACATTAAGATCAACTTAAATAAGTCTGTAGACATTAGAGAATTTGACAAAATTCTCGCTTCTGCTATTTTATAGAGAGCGCCTGCTTTCCTTGCCAGGAAAGTGTAAGCACCCTCACACTTAAGCTTTGAACCAAAAACACCCGGTGCTGACAGCACCGGGCTGCTGGGCGTATTTTATACTCAAGCCAGTAGCGGCATCACAATTTAAGAAAGGAAAGTAATTATTCGGCATATCATTTAACGTAATATCATATATTGTCATAAATATCCCTGGGGTGCGTTATATGAAGCCGCAAAATAAAAGTGTTCTCATAATATCAATTCTTATTCCATTAGCGATCGGATCTTTATCTGCTCTTATCAGCGGGAATATGTCCATGTATTCTTCCCTGAATAAACCTTCATTCAGCCCTCCGGCCTATATATTTTCTGTTGTATGGACGTTCCTTTATATTTTGATGGGAATATCATCATACCTGATTTTTGTCTCAGGAAATGCAAGCTCTGGGAAAGCCTTGATCCTTTATGGAATTCAACTATTTGTTAACTTTTGCTGGAGTATTATTTTCTTTGGCTTTTCTCAATATTTACTTGCATTTTTATGGTTAATATTACTAATCATTCTAATCATTCTAATGATCCAGCAGTTTTATAAAATAAATCCTGTAGCAGCATACCTACAGATCCCATACCTTTTATGGTGCATATTTGCAGCTATTCTGAATTATACAATTTTAATGTTAAATTAAAGTCTAATTCTCTGGCCGAAGCCCGAAGCTCCGGCCATTTTTGTGATAATTGCCCAACACTCTTTTGCTTAATACCTGACTTGGAATAAGGAAGAGTCAGACTTACTTTGCTTCAGATCTGTATATTTAAAATAAGAATATCTTGTAATGATTTGTAATATTTTGTCGTGTTTTCAGACATTAACAATCAATCCACAATTATTTCCACATTATTGTGGATAACTGTCGTTTTGAGCAATAAAATACAACCCGCCTATTCCATTTCCTACAGAATTTCTCCATACCTTCCCAAGAAACTCTGAGTACGCTGGTTGCCGGAGGAAAATACTTTTTCCGGTGTTCCTTCCTCGACGATCACACCGTCCGCCATAAAAATGACACGGTCTGATATATCCCTGGCAAAGGCCATTTCATGAGTCACAATGACCATAGTGATGTGCATATCTGCCAGGGATTTGATGACCTTTAACACTTCTCCCGTCAGCTCCGGGTCCAGAGCGGAGGTGGGTTCATCAAAAAACAGGATCCTTGGATTCAAGGCCAGGGCCCTTGCTATGGCCACACGCTGGCATTGTCCCCCGGAAAGCTGACAGGGATAGGCTTCTGCTTTATCCTCCAGCCCCATCTTGCGAAGAAGCTCCATGGCTTCAGAAAGAACCTCTTCCTTATCCCGTTTCTGCACATGAATGGGAGCATCCGTAATGTTTTTTAAAACCGTCATATGGGGAAATAGGTGAAAGTTCTGGAATACCAGGCCGTAATTTTTTTGTATTTCTTTCCGCTTTTCCCCTTTGGCATAAACAGCCTTTCCATCGGGCCCGTTCCATGCGGCCTTTTCTCCCAAATAATTAAGCTCGCCTCCATCCATCTGTTCCAACATGGTGGCGCACCGAAGCAGGGTGGATTTTCCCGAACCGGAAGGACCGATGATGGATACGATCTCCCCTTCCTCTACCGACAGGGAGATATCCCGAAGCACGCCCTGGCCATCAAATGCCTTTTTCACATGGTTCATTTCCAGTAAGTACATCTTCTCATCCTCCTATTGATAATAGTTCATCCGTTTTTCTATGTATTCCATCCCCACCGCAACGATAAGGTTGAATATATAATAGAATAATCCTGCCGCCACAAAGGGAATAAGACTTGTCTGGGAAGAAGCCAGGGCCTTGGCAACTGCAAACATCTCTAAAACGCTGATGGTAAAGGCCAGGGATGTGTCCTTCACCAGAGTAATGACCTCATTGGTCACAGACGGCAGGATCCGTTTCACCACCTGGGGAAATATGATACGGAAAAAGGTCTGGGTTTTTGAATAACCCAAAAGCTTAGCGGCCTCATACTGCCCTACCGGCATGGACTGGATCCCGCTTCGGTATATTTCCGCAAAATACGCTGCATAGTTGAAAACAAAACCAATGAATGCGGCCCAGAGGCGGTACCCGTTTCCCACCTTCATACCGAATAAATTATAGGGGCCAAAATAAACCACCATCAACTGAAGCATCAGCGGAGTTCCTCTCATGACTGAAATATAAAATTTAACAATGGCCTGTACAACAGGGTTTTTTGACATCCTTCCAAAGGATACCAAAAGCCCCAGGGGCAGTGAAAAGACCAGGGTAACCACAAAGATCTGGATGCTGACCCACATCCCCCCGGCCAGTTGTAATAATATCTTCGTTAAAGTCATGATTTCTCCTCCATGTTCTCTGAAAAACTAAGAAAAACACGCTATTCCGGTTTTTCTAATTGCCACGGCATTGACCGGCTGAATATGCACGCACATCTCCTCAAATCATTGCTGGCGCAAATGAAGTCCGGCCCATAAAACCGGGACCGGAACTCCTTTTTCTTTTTCTTATTTTACCGTTGTTACATCTTTGCCAAACCACTTTTCTGAGATCTTTTTAAGAGTCCCATCCGCTGACATAGCTTCCAGCTGTTCCTGAACCTGGTCTCTTAATGTTTCATTGCCTTTCTTAAAGCCTACCCCGTATTCCTCTGCGGCAAGCGCTTCATCCAATATAATAAAATCTGCTTTTCTCTGCTCAATCTGATAAGCCGCCACGATCACGTCCATGGCAATGGCATCCACTGCGCCCATTTCCAAATCCATAAAGGCTGTATTGTAATCCGGTGTTGTCTGAAGAGTACCAAAGGTACCGGCCAGCTTTTCATCCGATTGCAATGCCTTTTCTGCAGAGGAATCCGCCTGTACTTCAACGATCTTTCCTGATAAGTCTGCCAGAGTCTTGATGCTGGAATCCTTTCCCACCACAAACACCTGGCTGTTTTCCATATAAGGCTTTGTCCAGGTATAGCCTTCTTCACGCCCTGTAATGGTAAAGCCATTCCAGATACAGTCAATGTTTCCGGATTCCAGCTCCATGTCCTTGGCATCCCAGGCAATAGGCTGAGGAACAAATTTCTTACCAAGGCGGTTTGCTACCTCCTGTGCCAGCTCCAGATCAAAACCGGTATATTCTCCGTTTTCTCCTACAAAGCCCATAGGCGGGAAATCCTGATCAAATCCAACCGTAAAGGTGCCGGTGCCGGCTTCTTCCTTTTTTCCTGCTTCTGTTTCTTTTGCCGTTTCATTTGCTGATTCCTTCGTTGTTGATGCTGCCGGATCGGAAGCCGCAGAAGCTGTAACCGCATTCTTTTGACCGGAACAACCACTGGCCAGGACTGCTGCTCCAAACACTGCTGCTAATAAAATCTTTTTTTTCATAATTGCATCCTCCTCTTGTTTTTCATGTGCTACCATGGTAGCACAGTAAAGCGTTTCTGTAAAGAAGAAGTTTCTGTAAAGAAGAAATTTGCAGTTATAAAAATTAGATTGCCGCTATTTAAAAAAAAGAGAAAAATAAAATCAGGATAAGAATGACGATCCCAGCCCCAGCCAGGAAAACCGGGGTTGCTGTACGTCCCCCTCGTTCTGAAGGCGGCTCAGGCTCCGCAAGCATTCCCCATGGACTGAGTTCCATGATTCCAATGGGGATCCCGCCCAGATCCTCTCTTCCCATAAAGGACAGAAACTCCTTCCAGTCCCTTTCCACAATCTTTTTTCCCTCTTTCCAGTCTTCCCTTGGATCTTTTTTCTCCCTGGTAAAAAAGGAACCGGAATCTTTCCTGTCCTCCAGGCATTCCTTGTTCTTCAGAAACTGCTGATAAGCATGTCTTATTCCCTTATTTACAGTCTCCCTCAAATCCCTGGTGGTCTGATAGAGGTTCATCATGTAATAGTAGACCTTATAGGCCGCCCTTGGCTGAAAAAGGGGACTCCTGCTTCCAGACCTTTTCATGATGCTCTCTGACTGCTTAAAAGCATCCTGTATATAGTAGTCGATCATCCGGTCAACGGCTTCCCGCAGATCCGCGGCCAGCCCTTTGTTGATTCCGGAATAAGCCCCATAGGTTTGGGATTTCATTGCCATCACAGCCGCCAGAAACCCATAAAGCTCCTCACTTCCCCCGGAAAGGCCGGAGGCCTTTAACAGATTTCCACGGCGGTTTATATACCCTGCAAAACGCTCCGCAGATTCAAGATCATCGGAAGAATAAACCGGATTTTTCCCCATGGAGGTAATAGAGGTCTGAACCCCCTGGGCCTTATCCGGCTTACTTCCGGGAATTCCCATTCCATCCAGAACGGATATGGGTACTTCCCTTCGCATACGCTGGGCATACTGGGGATCATTCTTGATCCGCCCCTCCCCGGCTGGCTGGTAGATCATTCCCTGTTCTCCGTCATTTCCCGATTCGTTGACCGGAATTCTGATACTGCCCGGATTGAATGAAGTCAGATCCCCGGCACTCCCCGGCTGACCTTTAAAAACCAATTCCAGTTCTCCGGGGCTTAAGGTATTTCCCGTGACGCTGCGGTAAAGTGCGGCTTTTAAGGCTATCATGGAGCTTTGGGAGCCATATTTTCCGAGAAGCGTTCCCAACTCCCCCATGCGGGCTTCCAGTACCTTCATAAGAATATCTGATAAGACGGCATCCAGTGCAGCAAGCTGACCCTCCTGTACTCCTGCCATGGTATTCGCAAGTATGGCACGGAGCAGTTCCTTATAAATCCCTGCCAGAGCAGCCAGTTCATCGGAAAAATTCTTTGCAGCAGAAGGACTCCAGGCCAGGATATCCGCCCACGCCAGATCCGCATTTTCCTTTCCCCACATTTTATCAAGATCTGTGAGTTCCTCGGGACTTAGCTTATAATATGCACTTTCTTCCGACAGGGATGCCTTATCCGTATCCCTGCCCGGCCTGGCCTCTCTGGTATCCCTGGTATCCTCGTTGTTTTCCCGGCTGGTTTTCTCACGGCTTTCCTCAACATTACGGCTCAGCTCTTCCATAAACCGTTCTCCGGCTTCGATTTTTCCCCTTATGTCCGCTTCCTCAACAGCCCTTTGAATATCCCCAGCCCCAGTCTCGCCAATGGGAGCCCCGGCGGCTGTGGGTTCCTGTACCTTTATCTCCATATCCTCTTCCCTTTTTGGCTCCTTTCACGAAAAGTCTTATTGAACCAGCTGCAATCAGTCCTTTTCATCCTGATAGACGATCCTCCCGCTGCAAATGGTATATTTTACTCTTCCAAACAGCCTTTCACCTGTAAACGGAGAGTTGGAGGATTTTGATACATATTCTCCTACGGTCCATTCTTCCTTCGGGTCGAAAATCACCAGATCCGCGGCCCCTCCTTCTTTAATGAAGCCAAAATCCAGCCGGTACAGCCTGGAAGGATTTAAACTCATTTTCTCCATCAGCTGCATCATGGTCAGATGGCCGGGACGGACCAGATTAGTCACCCCCAGCCCCAAAGCCGTTTCAAGACCGATGATTCCGCTAGGCGCTTCCGTCAGCTTCTTTGCTTTTTCCTCAGCGCTGTGGGGTGCGTGATCCGTTGCAATGATATCAATGCTTCCATCCTTTAGCCCCTGGATAATGGCCATTCTGTCCTCTTCTGTCCGAAGGGGGGGATTCATTTTCGCCAGGGTTCCATGCGTTAAGACGGCGTCCTCTGTCAGGGTGAAATGATGAGGCGTTACCTCCGCATAAACCTGTGCCCCCAGCTCCTTTGCAAGCTTCACCATCTTTACCGAAGCGGCGGAACTGATATGCTGGATATCCACCGCTGCACCGGTATGAAGGGCAATCATACAGTCCCTGGCAACTAGGCAGTCCTCCGCCAGGGCGGGAGAGCCAAAGATCCCTAGCACATCGGACACCCTGCCGTGGTTGATCCCATTATTTTCGATAAATGCAGGGTCCTCCTCGTGAAAGCTCAGCGGAACGTTAAGTTCAGCCGCCCGTTCCATGGCCTCCTTTACCAGCTTTTCATCAAGAAGAGGGATTCCGTCATCGGTAAATCCTACGGCCCCATGGGCCTTTAACTCCTCCATATCCGTCAGTTCTCTCCCTAGAAGCCCTTTGGATACTGCCGCTGCCTGCAGAACATGGATGCCTGTTTTCTTCCCTTCCCGCTCCACATATTGAAGGGTCTCCAGGTTGTCAACGGGAGGCTTGGTATTGGCCATACAGACTACCGCTGTAAACCCTCCTTTTGCTGCGGCTCTGGCTCCGGTCTGAATATCCTCTTTATATGTAAGCCCTGGATCCCGGAAATGGACATGGACATCAACAAATCCTGGGGCAACAATAAAACCGGAAGCGTCAATCACCACATCCTCTTTGGAGGCCGGAAAGGCATCCAGCTTTATCTGTTCTCCCACACCTGCGATTTTTCCGTCTGCAATACAGATATCCATGTTTCCTTCCACCTGGTTCCCAGGGTCAACCACATGAGCATTTTTAATCCAAATCATCTTCTATTCCTTCCCTTCTCTTTTCATTCTGTAAACTACAGGAAACTTGCATCGCGTATTTCCTGTAGTTGCCGCAGCAGCCTCCAAATAATCATGCAAGCATGTTCATTCGGTATCCTGCAGGACATTACGGGACATTTCATATATCGTCCGATTGCACCTGTTTCTTTGCAGCAAATCGAAAAAAACCCTGAGGCAGTTCAAAAACAAAGACTATGCCAAGAACAATGGCAACCGCCACCTTAAGGGCAAGAAAACCGGTCCGAACCGCAAGCTCCAGTTCATTCGTCACGATATAATAAGCGGTCCAGTATACTCCGGCCCCAGGCACCAGGGGAAATATACCGGATATTAAAAAAATAGTCACCGGACAGCGCTCCCTTACGGCAAAGGTCCTGGACAGAAGGATCACGACAATGGTGGCTGCCAGCGCGGCTGACGGAGCCGTCACTCCATTCATAAGCCCGGCATATACAAGCCAGCCGGATCCGCCGATCAGGCCGCAATAAGGATAAAATCTTCCCGGCACCCCGAATAAAAGGGAAAACGCAACCGTTCCGGTAACTGCTGCGGCGGCTTCCGCAATCACGCTCATAAAAGCACACCTCCTGTCAGCCGGTGAAACAGGCTGAAAACCAGCCCAACGCCCATGGCTATGCAGAAAAATACCAGCAGCGCATCCAGCATCCGAACGGAGCCTGAGATATAATCACCGTCTGCAATATCCCGAATGGCATTGGTAAATGCCACCCCAGGGATCAGAGGCATGATGGAACCGATGATCATGAAATTCAAATGTTCTCCAAAATGAAGCAGATACAGAACCGTACAAATAAAGGTCACCAGGGCTCCTCCCCCGATGTTTCCCACGATCTTGGAAAGATGAGGGCTGCTTACAAAGATTACATAAACATATAGAAGAATTCCTGAGCCAAATGCCGAAAAGCTGTCTTTTAAATTACCTCCAAACAGATAGCAGAAACAGGCACTTCCAATGCCGGAGGCCAGGATCTGCATGATCTTTGATTTACCCGGCATGATCCGGATCTGATCCAGCCGCTGTCTTACGTCACCGGGGCTTAGGCGGCCCTTTTCGATCTCCCTGGATAACTGGTTTACCGCCGCCACCCGATCCAAGTGAGTCCCGCTTACCGGAATGTGCTGGACCTTTGCAAATATTTCTTCTCTTTCATTGCCGGAGGTGGTAAAAATCCCATTGCTGAGGACAAAAGAATTCCCGGACCTTATCCCATAGTGGCGGCAGATACGGTCCATGGTCTCCTCCACACGGAAGATCTCCGCTCCGTTCTCCAACAAGATATGCCCAGCCTGCATGGCTGCCTCCAAAACCTCTCTCTGTTCCTCCGCGGTCAGATCCCCCGGCTGTTCCATCTCATTTTCCATAAGAGTTTATCTCCTGCCCGATTTCAAAGCATTCCCCGTCTTCCCGGATATTTACAATCCTTTCTCTGTATGGTGCAGAAATTTCCAAATCCTTCAGCCTGCCAATGACGGAAAAATCTCCCCAGAAGTGCATGGGAAACACATGGTTTACCCTGGTCTTTCTCATGAATTCATCAAAACCAAGGCAGAAAGCCTTCTCCTGTCTGGGATCCAGAGGGAGAAAGGCCGCATCAATGTCCATGCCATCCAGCTTGTCTACTTCCACGGAATACTGCTGTGCCATACGGTCATTCCAGTCATCGGGTTCTCCTTCCCATCTCCAGTTGTTTAAATCCCCTCCATGGTAAATGACCCTTTCCTCCGCTTTTACCAGAAATGCTACGCCTTCATCTGTGGAACGAAGGGTAAAAATTTTTACTTCCCCCTTTTTGTCTCCAGAGACGGGGCCTGATAATCCCTCTTTAAAAATACAGAAGCCGGTCTTTTCTCCGGGCTTCATAAAAACTGCCTCACTGGAAAGCTCCGCAGGCAGCCGCCCCTTTGAGATATCATCCGACAGGATGTATCTGGTTTTTTCATGCTCTTTCATAAGCCCAAATATTTTTTCAGAAAAATGGTCCCCATGGCGGTGGCTTGCAAATACCAGAAGGGGCATCTTGTCATTGATCTTTGGCAGGGTACCCTCTGTGTAATCAAACAGCAGGGCCACTGTCTTAAGCTCCACCAGAAATGCGCTGTGATGGATATAGGTGATTTTCATTGGAAAAGACCTCCTTTTATGGCTGTTTGAAAAAATTATATCACAACCGATATCACTCTGCATAGCAGGCGGATGCAAAAAGGGCGGGAACAATTGTCCCCGCCCCGGAAATTTTACATTCCTGACCGATTTAATAATTCAGCCGATTAGTTTGCTGCTTTTGTGGATTCTGCTTCTGCAGACTCTGATTCTGCTGCATCAGCATCAGCTTCTTCGCTGCTCTCCTCATCGGAAGATTCCTCTAAGGAAACTTCTTCTGTTTTGGATTCTTCTACAACTTCCTTAGACTCATTTGCAGTGGTTGCTTCCTCTGTGGTAGCTTCCGTTGTGATGGCTGCTTCTGTGGCTGCTGTTGTTTCAGCAGTCTTGGTGCTGCCACATGCAGAGATGGATGCCATGGTTAATACGGCTGCTCCTGTAAGTACCAGTTTCTTTGCTGTTAATTTCATAATAATTCTCCTCCTTGCGACTACATAGGTGTTATTGTTCTTTGTTTGCCGCGGCTTCCTGTTGACCTATGTCCTTGAAGCCGAGTCCAAGTTTAGCACCTTAAGAAAATAAAGTCAATGGTCCCTTTACACCTTTTTCCAACCGTAAAAATAAGCAAAATCTTAAAACTAAATGACAATCGACCGGGGAAGGACCGAAGATAAATTATGAAATTATGCTCTTGTATTTTATTTATCCCATTGATTCCAATTTTGTCCACTCTAAAAATATGACAATAATTGGCTGAAAAATCAAAAAATATTTGTAACATTTTACCACTGTGTTTTCGACAAAAAAGGACAATTATGCGGCCATATCAAAGCTTTCCCCTATCTTCTGCCTGATATCCCTTCCCAAAGTCACATTTTAAACAAATAAAGGCCAGTCCCTCTCTGTTTAAGATCCGGGCAGATACCAGCCTGTTTTTTCTATACCGGATACGATCCCGCCGTGGTTCTTTCCTTCCTCCTGTCCATTGCAGGCCGGGTGAATACCTGCTATACTTTTAAGATAAGCTGACACATAAAAAACAAAAGGAGGAATTAAAATGTTAAAAGAACTGGTTTCCAAATGCCGCACCTTCCGCCGATTTTATGAGGATGAAGCCATTTCCATGACAGATTTAAGAGATCTGGTGGATTTAGCCCGGCTTACCGCGTCAACGGCCAATTCCCAGGCCCTGAAGTTCCGGCTGTGCAGCACTCCAGAGGAAACGGATAAGGTATTTCCTGCCTTAGGCTGGGCAGGTGCTCTGCCGGACTGGAATGGACCGGAAAAGGGGGAACGCCCTTCTGCCTATATCATTATTTTATGCGACTTATCCCTGGGAAAAAACAAGCTGTATGATGATGGGATCGCCGCGCAGACCATCATGCTTGGTGCGGCGGAAAAAGGATACGGCGGCTGTATATTGGCAAATGTACAAAGACCGCACCTGGCAGAAGCACTTTCCATTGATCCTTCCAGGTATTCCATCGATTTAGTCCTTGCCCTTGGAAAGCCCAAGGAAGAGGTGGTTATGGTACCGGTGAAGGAGAATGGTGATACCCGCTATTACCGGGATGAAAACCAGATCCATTATGTACCAAAAAGAACCCTTAACGATATCATCATTTAGAGCGAAATAGAAACCGTTCACTTTCCTTCCTCTCTATACTCTTCTGCCAGTGCCCGAGAGAGTTTGGATATCTTTAACTGGTCTACGCTTCCGGCTCCCGCGGGACAGACGGAAATGCAGTGCATACAGGAGAAGCATGTACTAACAGATACGGAAGTTATCTTTTTTATCTCCATACTTCCTTTCCTCCATTTAAAATCTCTGTCCGCATTTGGGACAGTATTCAAAATCCTCTGCGGTTTCATAGCCGCAGTGGGAGCATTGCTTTCTGCCCCAGTCTGAAGTCCGGTGGCCGGACTGCACCAGAGACAGATCCTGTTCGCTGATGTCCACAGACTCTCCACGGCTTACTTTTTTTCCCTTTTCCTGGTTCAGTTCATAAATGGTATTACAGCAGGACATTTGAACGTAATAATGCCGGTCCCATTTTAGGATGGGAATGAAAAAAACACTAACATAACGAAAGGTCATAAACACCTGGTATCTGCCGTAACCCCCGCACAGTCCGCAGATGACTGTTTTGGTATAATCGAGCAGTTTTTTTCCCTGACTCATGCCGCATATAAAGAACATAATTCCCTCCTGTGATTGGATGTTTGGTTAGTTAATTCTATCACAATTCCATATGGCTGACAACTCATACCCGGTCTGTATACGGGGCATATGCGATCATCTAGTCTGTATGTAAAACGGGGACTCTGCTTCCAAGAATGCCCCATGAAATGATGGAAGGCACCGCAGCACGGTAAGTAATACCAACCTGCTGCAATGCCCCTGTTTAAATCATTAGCTATTTTTCTGTTTCGGCTTCTGAACGGCCATAAAAGGTAAGCAGGTATAACCCGCAAATTCCTACCAGGGCATACACGATTCTCGTGATCCATGTCATGCTGCCGAAAATAAATGACACCAGGTTGAAATTAAAGAAACCTACCAGCCCCCAGTTTACCGCACCAATAATGGCTAAGGTCAGAGCTGTGTAACTTAATGCATTATTTCTCATGGCACTACCTCCTTTTCTTTCTTATTATGGAGTAGCTTTCTGGTTTTTATACATTATTTTCCTAAACCATCAATCCTTGCCTTTATCTCATTCTCCCGGTCTTTGAACAACAGCCGCTCATTGTATTGGTAATACCGTTCACAATCGTATTCCTTTAAAAATTTAACGCTGTAAAATCCGGTATTTAGCTCCGTTAAAAACACCACCATTTCCTGACCGTCCCCAAAGGCAGCTTCCATAAAATCAAAGGCATGCTCCAATGCGTTTCCTGCCTCTTCAGATAAGGAATCATACCTGGCCTTTTCCTCTTCAAACATCTCACGTATCCTGTTCCAGGCCGTCTCATTCTCCTGATTCTCATCTCTGCGAAGGACTTCCTCATACTGAAGAAGAAGGGCTTCCACATCCCTGCGCAAATAATCCTCTCTCCTGTTTAGCAGGCCTGCGCTCCGCTTTCTCTCCCATTCCCCGTTCCATTGGACCCTTAAGGCCTCCAGCCGGTCTGCCATGGAGGCATCTTGGCTGCTGCCGGCTTTTGGACTTAATTTCTTCAGCTCCTCCAGAAGAAGTTCTGTTTTGTCTCCCTGATGGGATACGCTCCGGAAGCTCTGCCCCAATCTGGACAACAAAAGACCCATGACGTTTAATTTCTCGTCAAACGGCGCCCGTTTCAGCCTGTTGCACAAGCTTTCCCGGATAATGCCCGTCAGGATTTCATCGATCTGGTAATCATCCCGGTATTTATAATAGATCTCCAGATAATTGGCGAAGTCCTTGGCTATCACAGGAAACTGGATATACTCTCCCACCACATCCCGATCCGCCTTCTTCCCCAGACGCTCATATATTTCAATGAATTTTGATAGGTCTTCCCAGCCCCTGGGTGTGGCAAAAAATTTACCATCCACGGTAGTTTCGATCCTGCAGAAATATTCTGTTCTGGCATTCAAATAAGATATGACCGCCGGATGGATGGACTGCTCATAGGCATAGGCCTTCCAAACCTCAAAATCCGGTTCCACGTGAATAAGCTTCAAACGGTCTAAGGTCACCACATCAAAATCCCGGACTGACTTGTTATATTCCGGCGGATTTCCGGCCGTTACAAGGACCCAGCCGTCAGGGATCCTGTGGTTACCAAAGGTCTTATACTGGAGAAACTGAAGCATGGTGGGTGCAAGAGTTTCGGAAACACAGTTGATCTCATCAATGAACAGGATCCCTTCCTTCAGACCGGTATCTTCAATTTTATTGTATATGGACGCCACGATCTCGCTCATGGTGTATTCCGTTACCCGGCAGACATTTCCTCCAAACTCCTTCTCATTGATAAAGGGGAGTCCCACCGCACTCTGACGTGTATGATGGGTGATGGTATAAGCTACCAAACCAATTCCGCATTCCCTGGCCACCTGTCCCATGATCTGAGTCTTTCCCACTCCGGGAGGGCCCATGAGAAACACCGGTCTTTGCTGGACCGCCGGTATCTCATAGGCTCCGTATGCATCCTTTAGCAGATAAGCTTCTATGGTATTCTTAATTTCTTCTTTTGCTCGTTTAATATTCATGTTAAAATCTCCCGTCACGTAACTTCCAGATCTTCTGACCGAAGGATCACCTTCATGGCCCAGCCCGGTACAGAAATATCCTCATACTGATCCTCCATAAAAACAAAGGCCGTATCATAGGGGGGCATTTTCAAGGGATATATCCCTTTTCCGTCGGTGAAATACAAAAGGCCCCTGAGTTTTTGAAAAGCTCCCTTGTTCAAAAGACCATTCACATATTCAAAGGCTGGACGAAAATCCGTTCCTCCAAATCCGGATAAAGTGAAATGCTCCATATAGTCTTCCATTTCTTCCCTGCTTGTGATGGTCACATCCGATCGGATTTCTTCGTCGCATTGGATGATATGGATATTGATCTTCCTGAAATAACTTTCCGACTCCCCAAGAACACCATAGGTTTCCTGAAGAAAATTCCGCACCAAATCTCCTGATACGGACATGGATGTATCAATCACGATCACAAAATCCTCGATCCTGTACACCTCTTTTGTTTCCAATGGCTCAATAAGAGGCATATTCCGGTAAAGAGACAAGCCGTAGGTATAAAACACAGGATCAAAGGAGTCCGGATCGACCTCCGCTTCCTCCCTTAACACCGCAAACTTTCTCAAAAACTTCTTATAATCATATTTTTCCCGGTTTTCCACCCTTATCTGTTCCAGAAGATTTCTTGACGACTCCTCCTTCTTTTCCCCAAAAGACTCCATTTCTGTCTGCATCTTTTCCCGGATGTCCTGCCATTTATTCTGGCGTTCCATCTGGGACCTGGGGCTTTCATCAGATTCCCACCGGTCATGGTTGTCCACATAAAATTCCGCCGCCATCCGTTCATACTGTTGTGCGGTCATGTTCATATCCTGAAGGTCCTGATATATTCCCTCCGCGGTAAAGACCCTTCGCTTTTTAGAAAGCCCGCCGTATATCTCTCTGCGGTAAGGGGTCTGATGCCGGTATACAGACTTTGCATATAACCCATCCAGAATGGACTCTATGGTAATATCACAGGCCAGATCCCAATATTTCTTATCCCGCTTTCCTCTGCCGCTTAAATGACAGAACAGGCAGTGAAACAGCATATGCAGGCAGGCCCTGTTTACCAGAATACGGCTCCTTTTATATATGGAAAACAAATGCTCCGGCTGATAATAGATCAAAAACCCGTCCGTACCCACGCCCCGTCCTGCATGATCGGCTTCAAAACCGAGACTGCTTAGGGCTACATCCAGATACCGGAAGCCTAAATATAGTTCATTTCTGGCATTAGAGAGTATCTCATGGCCCAGTTCCACCTCCGCCAGTTCATCAAGCTGCCTTTGTCTTACCGGATCTATCACGTTTCCACCTTCTTCCGTAGGATTATTTTAAAGGGAAAACCTCCGTTTCCCTGTGGTAAAACGCTTCCGGCGAAGCTTCATAAGTACACTTAGGACCTCCGGCCTGTCCTCATTGCCTGCCAGATCCACCATTCCGTCAAAGTCCTCCTGGTTATGGCCGTAGGTTTCTGCAAGCCAAAGGAAAAGAGCCGGATCCCTTTCCTCTAGTGCCAGCCTTGCCGCTCCCTTAAAATGCTCCTTTAAGTATGCCTCGTATCCCTGCCTGTACTTATTAAGAAGATCCACAGGAGTATACAGCCTTCCAAGAACCAGAGCCGCAGTTACCCGCTCCGGCTCCTGCACCAGGATGTGAGGAAACAGGGCATCATATTTGTGAAACTGAAACTCCGTATGATCAAAGCAGTAGCGGTACATATGGCCGCACCCATGCATTTCCCGGAGAATGATCCTGGCCGGCGTATGCTCCACAGATTCCTCAAACATTTCAGGGAATACCAGCCTTGCCTCCCCTTTGGAACAGTAATAATTAACATAGAGCTCCTGACGTAATTCTGCCAGCAGCTCTTTCATGCAGGAGCGCCCACCATCCATGATATGAATATCCAAAAACCGGATTCCCGAACATCCGGTAAACAATCCGGACCCCACATCAAAAATAGAGCTGAAGCATTCCACATGGCCTAACTCATAACAATTATAGAATGCATAGTTTCCTATTTTTCTAATCGTATGAGGCAAATAGATATCCTTCAGCCTGTCACAGCTTATTTCCGGCGGAAGATCTTTCTCATCTATTTCCTCAGGTTTGCCTTCTTCATCACACAAGGATATCTCATTCCCTGCCGATGACAGCATCTCCTCTTTTCCCCAGCCATTGGAAAATGCATAGGCCGCCAGCTCTGTCACCGGCATATCCCCGATCTTCTCCGGGATCCGTATGGACCCGTCGTATCCCCGGCAGCCCAGTATCCTCACATGGTTTTCCTTAATCTGATATAAAAACATCCTGAAGTCCTCTCCACTCACCGTTTAACAAATCAATATAACAGAAAAACAGAAGAAATGCAACGGGTTTTATTTCTTAATTTCCATACGCCCACAAAAATCCGTACTTTTAACGCTTAGAATCGAGATCCTTAAGACTTTTGCATTACCGTCTATAACCGCCTAAATGTAGTCAAAACCGGGTATCTTGCAGTATAATGCAGTCAGTAAATGATATGTTCTAATCGAGTAGGAGGTGGTGACTAACCGCCGTCCTCTCACAGCACCGTGCATACCATTCGGTACACGGCGCTTTCAATAGTTGATGTGCACAGACTGATATGCATTGGCTAAATCATAAAAGCCACTATGTATCCGTCTTTCTTTTATTAATGTTATATTGACCGTCATTGTATTTGTCACAAACCAGTAACCTCTCCGGCTATTAGCCGTTTTAAATGACAAGTCTTTGGATACTCCAAGTTTACAAGGTTTTCTTTTTTGCGTTTGGCTTCTTCCATTGTTTCCAAATACACATATGTATTCAATGGTAGAGCCAACCGTTGATATCCTTAATAGGGTTCTTCATACTTGCTATTTCATAATAGTTAAGCCAGCCTCTTACATATGCCTTTACCTTATCCAATGCTAGTCGTATGTTCTGAGCAGGCCTCCGGGAAGAAAGTTCTCTCAGTTTAGACTAAAACTTCTTCCATGACTTTGGGCGAAACTGACATATATGCCATTTCCGTTCCTTCCCAATACAAAGCCAAGATTTCCGGTGCTCCCTTTTTTTGCCTTTACCCTCTTAAAAGCTCTTTTAAGATTATCTTTGTACAGTATCTTCTCCAAGAGCTCCGGCTGTGCACTGTCCTTTTCTTTCCATATCGAGCGGATTTACCTCCGCACTTCCGCATACCCTTTATGTTCCGCACTATCTCTTTGCGGACAGTCTCTGTTTTCAGAGTTTTCTGCCTACATCAGCCACTCCTCCTTTCACGGTTATACTTGGGACTCCTATTGATTTGATCCTTCACCTCTCAGCTATTATGACATCTGCTGACTTCTGCATGTTCAGTATTACCTTACGATTATAGTTACTCTTTTCAGAGCATGCCATGCAGACCTCCCCGTGTACTCATACGTTCCTACTCTCCATCTATCTTCCACATTTACCATACATGATTCTGTGTAGTTATCGGGCTTCAACTTGTAGCACAGTCTTACCCTCATGCATAGCTTGATATGATTTCTGTTCGTCAGACCAGAAATTTGCCCACTGATTAGTATGTTCCCAGTATCCCGTTTCCTTCAGATTCCACCTCATGATGGACACCCTAGCCTTCGGCTTTATCCTTCCCACTACCGGGCGGATTCGGGACTTGCACCCGTTGAAACGTGCGCCCGCCGTAGCACCTATGTAAAAAACGGGCCCGGAATACCGGATACCCGCCTTTAAATCATCCTATATTATCTATCTATAACCTTAGATACTACTCTCTTACTCTAACATATACCTTACCAATAATATTTCCCGTTTCATCTTTCGCAGTAATTAATGCTAACCCTTTACTTAGTGTAGCAACCTTCCCATTTCTGGAAACATCAGCTACTGAAGAGTCCATTGAAGCCCACGTAGCTTTAATTGTGTCGGTTAAATCATCAATAGTCAATCTACAGGATTGCCCAATTTTCAAGTCAACTGCCAACCTGTAATCGCTTGCATCCTCTACAACTAATACATTAATATTCTCAGTATATGTACCGTCTACACTTTTAACTGTTATTACCGTATTTCCTGGTGCCAAAGCTGACACAACTCCATTCTCATTTACAGTAACTACTGTATTATCTGAAGATGTCCAGGACATTTCTGTATTTACACCTAAATCATTATCTACGCTTAATTGTAGTCTTTCATTAACTTCTAAAACTACCTTTAATATGTTTTTTATTTCTGATCCCTTATATCCCCACGCAAAAGAACCGCCATATACACCTACGTGAGCAACTGTTCCATCCGGATTAGTTCCTGTTCCTGAATTTTTCCAGCCAGTACTTGTTATGTTATATTCAGAATCAATAGTTGCATTATATAAATTATTTAATTTAGTTCCATTAGCTGGATCCAAATTTTGAGTTGTTGATACGCAATTAAATGCGCTGCCACTAAGAGGCGTTGAACTGAAATATGATCCTGGTGATCCTATAAACAAGGAATTCTCTACCTTTATTTTAGCACTTTTAACTATATAATTCCAACCACCATATCCTTCAACAAAGACGCAATTGTAATATTCGTTGGTCCAGTCATCACCTCCTAAGCAATACCATTGTTGTGATACTTTTGAATATCACCCCATAGAAACTTATTTTGATTCGTGATGTAGCTGAATTTTCCACAACAATCCATTCGCCTACATTTGTAAATTGTACTTTTCCCATCGTTTCAGCTAATATGGATATTTTCATGCCGTTATATTTATTATTTAAATTATACTGAGTACCTTTAAATAAATTCCCAATATCATAAGTGCCATCTTTTATTACAATAGCTCCTCCATCTCTACAATTAACACTCATGTAATCAAAGCCTTTAACAACTGTTTTAAAAGGTTTATTCTTGCTTCCGTCACCTATAATATCATCACCATTAGATCCATCCACATAAATTATTTCTTTAAATTCCAATACTGTGTTATTAATCTTAAAACTTTTATTATTTATTTCAGCATAAGCAGGAATTTGCACTAAAAACAATACATAGCAAATAACCGTTGCTATTCTAAGTAATAATTTATTTTTCATACAATTTAATTTACCTCCAAAATTTATTTTATGTATATTAACCAATATTCTAAAAACAAAAATAATACAGCAAAAAAGTAAGACCAAATCACGAATAGTACGATTTAATTATATAACCTATTATATTTTTCTAATTCCTTTGCTATATTTTTTTACATCTCAGAATACTTAAATATATTATCATCTTATATCAATCAAATTAACTGTAATAATTACCAAACTATAGTAGAACTATTTCACTAATCCAGAAAACTGCAATGCACCGTTCTGATCCGGGGGGGCAATGTCTCAATAGAATTTGTAAAAGAATAGGAATTGAATAATGAATTTGAAAGGTAGCTGTCAGGATATCAAAGAAAAAACGAGGTTATAATCTCTCAATGTATTAGAACAAAGCTCATTTACATATTTCTGCTGCTGTAGATGGGTGTTTTCTTTTATACCTGTCGATGATATGATAGAAGAAAAAATAGGAGGAATTTATGAAAAATAAAATAATAGTACGGTTTGGAATCGTTTTCGTTATCGGTATAGTAATATTACTTGGTAGTATCAAGCTGGGTACTATTAATATGTCAAGCATTATGCAAATTAATGGCGGCAGTATGGATACGAATGTATATTTGATTTACTTGGAACAGTCAATTATAAAATTTAGATTTCTAGGTTCAATATTATCATTGCTTGGCGGTTTAGGGGTAATAAAAAATATACAATCTTAATCTATGGTGTTAACATATATAAACAGCCAGATTGGAAGTTGAGGTGAGACTGATGGTATAAACAGCCAAGCAGAAAGTATTTGCGGATGAGTACCTGATTGATCTTAATGCCACCAAGGCTTACAAGGTCGCATATCCTAAGATCAAAAAGATGAAACAGCTAAAGCGGCTGCAAGAAGAAGGTTAACCAATGTTAACGTTGCAGCACATGTTGAAAAACGTATGATGGACCAGGAAAAGCGTAATGAGATCACCCAGGATATGGTTTTAAAAGAGCTGTCAAAGATCGGCTTTGCGGATGTCACTGACTTTGTGACGATTGAAAGCAAAGGAAGCTATAAAGCAGCGAAAGATAAACAGTGTGCAGTATGCATGGCTGCCATACCGTTACTAATTGCTTGCAAGACTACCCAAAAACCAAAGCTGGCAAGCGGCAGGTGCCTATACCAATGCCTTTATACCCTATTTTGAAAGATTATGTTTCCCATAAAGATGGGATCTTATTTCCATCAAAATATGGAAGCTATATCGGGGTAATAAGCTCCAGACTGTTAGTGACAAGCCTCTCCCTGACGAAATTACCGCACATACGTTTAGGCATACTTATGCCAGTGATTTATATAAGGCGGGAGTAGATATCAAGCAAGCGCAATATCTTTTAGGACATGATGATAACAAAACCACTTAGATACTTACACCCATTTCGGATACGCAGATGTAAAGGTTGATAAATTAGAGGCTTATTATAATGCAGTCAAAATACAGTCATAGAGAAAAGTAATACCCATGAAACACGCATAAACAAAGTGTACCATGGGTATGTATTGGCAATAGCAAAAGTTCAACGGACTTTTCATATAAATGGACAAAATCAGGCACTAAATTTTTTTATATCAAACATCTGCTCCATGAGCAGCCAGTTTGCCCGGAAAAACTGCATGATCTGCCAATATCCGGCTCCGGTCAGGCCATACTCCTGTATCAGATCAAATTTGGCCTTATAGCTTCTCACATCCTCAAACCACACCTCATGCTGGACTCCATACTGCCAATACCGGAAGAACGGGGACATGGCAACCTCATCAAACTGGATCTCCGCCCCATGGTCAATCGCTATCTGGACCGCCTCTAAGTTGTTTATGGTTCTCGCCCTGGTCACTCCCCGCTCATAGGGAAGAGGCCAGTCGTACCCGTAGTTGGGGATCCCAAGACTGATCTTTTCCTTAGGGATCTCTGTTATCGCGTAATCTACTACTTTTCTGACCATGTTAATCGGGGCTACGGCCATTGGGGGGCCGAATGTATAACCCCACTCATATGTCATAAGCAGCACTCTGTTGGCCGCTTCCCCTAACAGCCTGTAATCAACGCCTTCATACAAAAGTCCGCTCTGGGCGGCTGATGTTTTGGGGGCAAGAGCCACCGTAACCTGATAGCCAAACTGATTCATGATCTGGGTAGTCCGTTTTACAAAATCCGCATAAGCAAGGCGGTCTGCCGCCATGATATATTCAAAATCAATATCCAGGCCTGCAAACCCCTTTTCCATCATCTTAAGTCCCAGGCTCCAGATCAGACGCTGCTGGACTTCCCTGTTATGTACTACCGAGGAGACCAGGCTATTGTTAAAATGGCCGTCAGGACCAAGAGGTGTAAGAGTCAGAACCGGGCGTACCCCAAGCTGCCAGGCTCTTTCTATCATCCAGTCATCAGGACTCATGGGCGGTACAAGGTCTCCCTCCATGGTAAATCCATAGGAAAAAACATAAAGGTCGGTCAGATACGGGAGGGTATTTTCCAAATTATCCGGACTGATGATGGGGTATGCATAACCGAATACATAAAGAGGCATCCTTTCATCAAAAGGGACCTCATCCCGAATGTAAAGTGCCTGGCCCACAGCCAGGCGGTAGGGATAACCAATCTGGTTATCAAATAACAGGTTTTCTACCGGAATGCCCTGGGAAGCAGCAATGGTGTCCACACTGTCCCCCTGCTTTACCACATATATTTTCATAGCAGCATCCTTATACCAGAATTGGTAAAGCATATGTTGAAAAATTCCCTGACATGACAGTAACAGACATTTTTTCAGAGATCTTCAGAAATAAGTCTATGCCATTTTTATTAAGAATTCGCAAACCCTTGCAATCCAAATTGACCATCTGTCACAATTCCTAAACCAGCTATTGCGATAATCATTGATATAAATTATTTATATCATGTTGTTATGAACAGGTAAGAGTATCATATAATAGAATTAATAAGATCATATGAGGGAAGCTATGAACATACACGTTGTTCAACCTGGCGAAACCATCAATTCAATATCAGAGTATTACAATATCCCTGCCGGCAGATTAATATTGGAAAACGGAATCACAAATCCAGACAATCTGGCGATCGGCCAAACAATTGTAATAGTACAACCCGATATACTTTATACCGTTCGGGCGGGTGATACATTAGAGAGTATCGCAGAGCAGTACGGTGTTTCACCAATGGATTTGTTAAGAAATAATCCCTATCTTTCCGATAGAGAAATCTTATACGTCGGTGAAACCATAGTCATAACCTATCAGACAAATAAAACAAGGACGATTGCCACCAGTGGTTATACCTTTCCTTATATAGATAAATCTGTCTTAATAAAAACACTTCCTTTTTTATCTTATTTGACCATATTCAATTATAGGGCTACAGGCGAAGGAGAAATTATCTCCAGTGCTGATGAGACGGAACTTATTGAGCTGGCAAAAACTTATGGTGTTGCTCCCATGATGTTTGTTTCCACGATTTCCGTAGAGGGAATCGTTAGCCGTGAAGTGATCAATGATATTTTAAATAATCCGTCCGTACAGGATCACCTGATTGATAATACGCTTCAAACACTGAAAGCGAAAGGTTATTATGGCATAAACATATATGTCGAAAATGTCACCTTTGACAATATAAATAGCTTTGTAGAATATATAAAAAAAGCATCTGCGAGATTTCATTCTGAAGGCTACAGAATCGTGATTACCATAACGCCAGCTATGAACACTGAAACCCCAAATGTTAATTTTGAACGAATAGACTATTCAGGACTTTGTGAATTTGTAGATGGAATTATATTTGCCTCTTATGATTGGGCAAGAACTTACGGTTATCCAATTTCAATTTTCCCGGTGAATTATTTAATAGAATTGCTGGATTATGCCGTTCGTATTATTCCTTCTGAAAAAATCTTTCTAGGGATTACCACTTTAGGATATGATTGGACATTGCCCTATATACCAGGTGTCACAGGAGCTACTGTTATAACCAATCAAAGTGCAGTACATATTGCAGCGGATAACGGTATCCCTATACAATTTAATGATGAAGCACAATCACCTTTTTACTATTATACGGATAGTGACGGGATTCTACATGTCGTATGGTTTAAAGATGCAAGAAGCTTTGATGCACGGGCCAGGCTGGCTGCAGAATATAATCTCCAAGGCTTATCTCTTTGGACCATTATGAAATTCGATACTCAAATGTGGTTTATTATCAATACTCAATATTACATAGAAAAGCATTAAAAAAGCTTCTATCAATGCAATGGCAGGTGCTTACGATCTTTATATTTCCTCCTATCCAAAAGGCCCAGGATTATCCCAGGCCCAAAAAATGTGATGTTACAACCGAAAACGAATACTTTCAACCGATTACTCGGCCAGCTCCGGCAAGCCGGCTACCGATGTGAGTATGGAAAGAATTCCGGCCACAGCTGCCGTTGATCCTACGAATATCCAGTTTACCTCTGACATAGCCATGGTTGTTCCGATGGCTGCAACTGCCGTCTGTGCCATAGTCTTTACCGCTCTTACGCCTGCTGCTTTCGCCCACTTTAATAAGTAGTCTTTGTTCATAATCTTGTCCTCCAATTTATATTTGAGCTATCATAATAATCAGGCAAGTAGCAAATGCCCCGTGGATGGCTCCAATAAAAGCGTTAATAAAGTTACGCTTTATATTATGATATGCTTCCACGGGTGCTGACTCTAATTTTGCCAGCCGTACCCTTGATCCCGTCCTCCTTAATCATGATTTTTATATGACGGCAGGTCTTATACTGCCGGGACTAATTCCTGTTTGGTCTTACTCTGTTCCTCCTGACATTTCGAAGTTTTAAGGACTTCATTTCATGCTCATGGGCTTTCAATTTAACTCATTTATTACATACAAAAATCTCTTGTTTCTGTGTTTCAGACATCCGGCCTTACCGAAGCTGATACTCATTTTGGATACACGGAAATAAAGTTGGATAAACTGGAGTCATATGATCTTGCAGTCAAAGAGGCAGTTCAATGGTGGGATAGACGCCGATAATCATAAATAAATAAGGGGTTTTGAAAAGTCAGAAAAAAGTAATATGCTTTTTTACAGCCTTCGTTGTATAATATTGAAAAAGGAGGTTTTCGTATGCAGAATATTTTAGTATGTGATGATGACAAACAGATCGTGGAAGCTATTGATATATATTTAACAGGAGAAGGATTTCATGTGATCAAAGCTTATGACGGCTATGACGCCCTGAAACTTCTGGAAGATCACGAAGTGGATTTAATGATCCTGGATGTGATGATGCCGGGGCTTGACGGAATCCGGACCACCTTAAAGGTCCGTGAGACAAGCAGCATTCCCATTATCATCCTTTCCGCCAAATCCGAGGACACGGATAAAATCCTGGGACTAAACATCGGGGCAGACGATTATATTACCAAGCCCTTTAATCCTCTGGAACTGGTAGCCAGGGTAAAATCCCAGCTCCGCCGCTATACACAGCTTGGCAACATGAACCAGCAGCCCGCAGGGCAGGTATATAAATGCGGAGGCCTGGCTATCAATGATGACAACAAGGAGGTTACTGTGGAGGGAGAGCTGATCAAGCTGACTCCCATTGAGTACAACATTCTGCTTCTTTTAGTAAGGAACGCCGGAAAGGTCTTTTCCATTGATGAGATCTACGAACAGATATGGAATGAAGAAGCCATCGGTGCCGATAACACTGTTGCCGTGCACATCAGGCACATTCGGGAGAAAATTGAAATCAATCCAAGAGAACCCCGCTATTTAAAGGTGGTATGGGGCGTAGGCTATAAGATAGAGAAACAATAGGTGCGTTTATGAAAAAAAGAAAAGATTTTGCGGCCTCTCTGCACATGCTCTTCTCCCTTCTTGTAGTCATCGGCGTCTCCATTATGTACAGCAATTCCCACTACGGAGAAGGCATCCACTGGATCACCCATGAAACCTATGAGGATACGCCAGACTTCACCCGCCAGCTTAATTCTGACATCGATGATATTTTTAACTATGTAAAATATAAGGAAGTATTTGAAACCAACGGAAAGCTTGATTATTCAAAACCCATTGTCCGGGTCATGGAAGGCCCTGGGACAACCACGGAATATACGGTGGATGAAATGATACGGCGGGCAAAGTCCCTTGGTTATTATCTTAACGAACAGTTTAAGGTGAGCGGAGGACAGCCGGCTTCCGGTGACGAGGATTCGTATGTGAGGGTAGATTACCGGGCCTATGAGCCGGATTTTAAGGTTACAGAACCGGGGGATGCATTTCTAACCATGAACCAACTGGCCCAAGAGGTATTAACCCACCTGGGCAATTACTATTCCTTTTATTACCGCTTTATCCAGAATCCCGGCAACTTAAAGTTTGAAGTCCTCTACCGGAACACGGATGAGGATTATAAGCTTTACAGCAATGTTTCCGGTAAAAACGTCAATGACTTTAAAGCCATGGGAAAATACCTGTATGTAACGGGAGAAGCCTTATATGTGGATTCCAATTTAAGCACAGTCCCGAAAAATATTTCCTCCCAGTTGGAACAGATGAATCCCTATAACAACGGCAATTACCATATGACCATAGCCGTGGATACTTCCTATCCCCATAAAGACGCTTACGCGTACGCTGCCGCTTCCTATGACCGGATGCGTTTGTTGTTTATTACCGGAATGATCAGCTTGTGCCTTGGAATTTTAGGATGCGCCGCAACCCTGTACGTTCTGGTGAACTTAACCGGACATCCGGATGCTAAAAAAGTCTCCCGGCCCATGGAGCGTATCCACCGGCTGCCGGCGGAAAGCTGCCTGATTCTGTTTTTCGTTGCTGCCCTCCTGGCCCTGTTTCTGGCAAATCGGCTGGCATATAAGATCATCCATCTTTTCCTTTCCGATGAGCAATGGGATTACGGGGAGCTGGCGCTGCGGGTCCTGATTTATTATGCAGCCGGATTATCTGCTTCCTTAAGCCTTTTAAAACGGTATAAAGAAGGAAATCTCTGGTCCGGAAGCCTTACCTGCCGGGGACTGAAAAACCTGTCCCTGTATGTGAAAAATCACCGTTTCACTACCAGGATCATGCTTTCCTATATTCTGTTCCTGGTTTTTAATGTTGTCATGATAATGGCCTTTGCCTTTCTCCTGTTTACCTACAGCAGCCTGGAATCCCGTATCCTTATGGGGGCAGTTGTCCTGTTGTTTTTCTGTCTGGATTTTCTGGTATTCCATCAGATGTACAAAAATGCATGGGCAACCGATCAGATCAACGATGCTCTTCTAAATATTTCCAGGGGAGACACCACCTATAAGATCGACACTTTGACGTTTAACGGAAAAGAACGGGAGCTGGCAGAACATATCAACCACATCAGCACAGGACTTGAGACGGCCCTGCAGGAAAAGGTGCGGAGCGAACGCCTGAAAGCGGATTTGATCACCAATGTGTCCCATGATATCAAAACGCCCCTGACATCCATTATAAACTATGTGGACCTTATTAAAAGGGAGAAAATTCAGGATCCGAAGATTCAGGGATATTTGGATGTTCTGGAACAGAAGTCCCAAAGGTTAAAAACTTTGACAGAGGATCTGGTGGAAGCCTCGAAGGCAAGCTCAGGGAATTTGAAGCTGGAGATCACCAGCATAGATTTTGTAGAACTCATCCATCAGACCAATGGAGAATTTGAAGAAAAGTTTGCTCTCCGCCACTTGGAGCTGGTCTCCAGCCTTCCGGCGGAATCCATCCTGATCGAGGCAGACGGCCGGTATCTGTGGAGAGTGCTTGAGAACCTTTATAACAATGCATTTAAATATGCCATGGAACACAGCCGGGTATACGTAGACATCACCGTGGAAGGGAATATGGCGGTCTTTACCATGAAGAACATTTCCCAAAGCCCGTTAAACATCAGGGCTGACGAGCTGACCGAACGCTTTGTCCGGGGGGATGTTGCCCGGACAACAGAGGGAAGCGGACTTGGGATCTCCATCGCCAAAAGCCTGGCGGAGCTTCAGGGCGGAGACCTAAGGCTTTACATTGACGGAGATTTATTTAAGGCAGGCGTGGCCTTCCCCATTAAGAAATAAGCCGTATCCTTTCCCACTTTCCCGTCAGATACCGGAGGAATGACAGAATATAATTGGCCGTCCAGCCCATTGGTACCGCAAACCAAACGGCCTGGACGCCAATAACGGGAGCCAGCAGAGCCGCTACCGATACCCGTATGGCCAGGTTTACCAGATTGGCTGCGGTAAATACCACCACATCTCCTGCGCCCCGTAAAAGCCCGTCTGTAGTTGCCTTTAATCCAATGCAGACATAAAAGAATGAAATAAACCGGACATAATCCATGCCCGTCTGAAATGCTGTTTCCGCGCTTCCTTCGTTTAGAAAACTTCTAATGAACCAGTCTCCCCAGTTCTCCATAATGATACAGATGATGACCGCAAAAATCCCAACCATTAAATAACAGTAACGGTAGCCCTTTTTTACCCGGTCCGTCCTTCCTGCACCAATATTCTGGGCTGTGTAGGTGGACATGGCATTCCCCAGGGCAAGCATGGGCACGATGCAGATGGATTCGATCCTGGTCCCTGCGGCAAACCCTGCCATAACAGCAGAGCCAAATACATTGACCACGGATTGTACCAGCAGCATTCCGATATGGACGATGGACTGCTGTAGAGTGGAAGGAATGGCAACCCGCATCATATGAAGCATCATGTCCCAGTCATAGAACCGGAATGCCTCCGATGTTTCATATCCCTTCAGCCGTTTTATCAGTATGAGAAAGGATATGACCGCAGATAGCCCCTGGGCAATCAGGGTCGCGATAGCCACACCGGCTACCCCCATAAAAAGCTGGGTCACAAACAGCAAATCCAGTACAACGTTTAAAAGAGAAGAAAAAACCAAAAGATATAAAGGGGTTTTCGAGTCTCCCAATGCCTGAAAAACAGAGGCCTGTACATTATACATAAACAAGAAGGGCAGTCCTAAAAAGTAAATCCCAAGATATACCGAAGCATTATCAAACACATTCTCCGGCGTATTCATAAAGCTTAAAATACGATGATTGAACAGAAGACCCAGGCCGCCTAATGCCGCACCGATCAGCAGGAAGTTAATCAGGGTGGTGGATATGGCGGTTTTCATGTTTCCAGTTTGTTTTGCGCCTAAAAACTGGGACACCACAACAGAGCTGCCGATCCCGCCTCCAACAGCAATGGCAATAAACACGTTTGTAATGGAATAGGACGCCCCTACCGAAGCCAGGGCCTCTTCCCCGACAAACCGCCCCACAACCACAGAGTCTATGATGTTATAAAACTGCTGAAATAAATTTCCAAGGATCATGGGAAGGGCAAAGAGCAAAAGGGCCCTTCCCGGTGAATCTGTTATCATATCAATTGCTTTTTTCTGTGTTTTCATACTCATTATTCTAAACCGCTCCTATCCAAATATACGCCATCCACAGATAAAATTCTTCTTCCACCAGGAACTTAAGGAACGTTCCACCACCCGCCCGTTACTGGAAGAAGCGTCGATAACATTTCCGCCCCCGGCTACGATTCCCACATGGCCGCTTACCACAATGATATCGCCGGCCTGCAGGCTTCCGAAACTGGTGATCTTCGTATATTTCCCTACATTTCTCCAGCCGGAGGATGTTAAGTAGCTTTGTCTGACTCCGGCCTGGTTGAGTGACCAGTAAACAAACCCCGAACAGTCAAAGGACTCGGACCCCTTAGAGCCCCATACATAGGGGCGCCCTACTTTGGACCTGGCAATGGAAAGCAGACCGCTTACACCGGATCCGCCCTTAACGGGACCGCCCTTGGTGGAACCGCCTGAGGAACCGGAGGAACTAGCGGATTTTATGCCGCTTCCCGTCAGCTTACCCATGGTAAGCTGGCCAACAGAACCGTCCGCAGTCAGGCCATTGTTGCTCTGAAACGCTTTTACTGCCTTCTCCGTTACCTCTCCGTAATATCCTGTCACATTAGAAGAAGCTAAGTACCCGTATTTATTTAGCAGCTGCTGAATCCTGGTAACAGAATCGCCCTGCTCACCAAGGGTTAGGCCGTTAGGCTGCGCCTCGGCGCTCATTAAGGTGATTCTGGTTGAGGGTCCTAAATATCCGTCTACAACCAGGTCATTCCTGGACTGGAACTGCTTCACCGCAGTAACCGTATCATCTCCGTAAGCTCCGTCCGGAGCAGTGATCAGATATCCCAGTTCCTTAAGCCGCTGCTGGCTGGTTAAAACCACGTCGCTTTTTTCCCCATAGGCAAGAAAATTGGGCTTGATCTCTTCGCTGTAGAGAAGGTTTATAGTCTGACGGCCGACTTTACCGTCTATGTTTAATCCGTTGACCTCCTGAAGCTTCTTCACAGCCGCCTCAGTTTCATCCCCAAAGCTTCCCGATACCTGACCAGCGCTGGCAAGATACCCTAATTCATAAAGCCGGCTCTGGATCCGTGATATGTCCTCCCCTTCCACGCCCTTTGACACGGCGTAATATTTGGCGGAGGGTGACATAATAGAATTTAATGTCTCAGGCCCCACGATCCCATCCTGGACCAGGCCGTTCTGGCGCTGGTAGGTTTTTACTGCAGCCTCTGTCACATTTCCAAAATAATGGGTGGGTTCATCATTATCCATAAAGCCCAGATCCATCAAACGCTCCTGTAAACTGGCCACCACCGGATGCTCCACTCCGTTCCTCAGATATTCAGGTATGGGATTCTCTTTTTGTTCCGGCACCTTTAAAAGCTTTGGCATCAAATCCCCACCGGGAGTGAGCACACCAATGGGCTGCATTTCCGATTTTTGTTCCGTTTCTATGGCCATGGATGGCGTAGCATCCTTTCCAGGTTCCGTGTCCGTTTCTGTTTTACCGCATCCTGCCAGCAGGGAAGCTGATGCTGCCGCCAGAAATAAAGAATAGGCCGAACGCCTTTTCCATTTTATTTTTAAATTCATAAATCAAATTCCTTTCCTAATCATTACCCATGCACTTTAGGCAAAAAGGGGAACTTAGAGGCGTAAAGGATCCCCTAAGTCTTTTCCTGTTCCTTGACATACCTTCCGGAATTAGAGACACCCGAAGGAAGATTATTATGTAAAATCAGGTCTATTTTAGCATAAATCTGTCGGAAAGGGAAAGGGAATTTATCTCATTGCACCCAAACAGAGGTTATGATATAGTTAAAGCAGAGAGAAATACAGTCAGAAGCGCTGACTTTAAACAAAAAAGGAGGGATTTTTATGTCACCGATCTTGTGGGCTGCCGGGGGTACTGGCTTTACATTCCTCATGACCACCCTGGGAGCTTCCGTAGTATTCTTCTTCCGGAAAGAGGTAAACCAGTCTGTTCAAAGAATCTTCCTGGGCTTTGCTGCCGGTGTCATGATCGCGGCCTCAGTATGGTCGCTTCTCATTCCGGCGATCGAAGAAGCCGAAGCAAACGGAATTCCTGGATGGCTGCCTGCTGCCGGAGGATTTATTCTGGGAGTTCTTTTTCTCATTGTTCTGGATACGCTTCTTCCCCACCTTCATCCCAGCATGAACGGTCATGGAAAGAATGAGGCGGAAGGAATCTCTTCCACCTGGAAACGGACCACACTGCTGGTCATGGCTGTGACCCTGCACAACATTCCGGAAGGTATGGCCGTAGGTCTTGCCTTTGCCCTGGCCGCCCAGCACGGAGGCGATCCGACCCTATATACCGCCGCCATGGCCCTTGCCATCGGTATCGGCATTCAGAACTTTCCTGAAGGCGCCGCTATTTCCCTTCCTCTCAGACAGGAAGGCTTATCGACTGGAAAGGCATTTATAAGAGGCAGCATGTCCGGTATCGTTGAACCTATATTTGGGATTCTTACGGTGATCGTTGCCGGCAGCATTCAGCCTCTTATGCCATGGCTTTTGTCCTTTGCAGCAGGCGCCATGATGTACGTGGTCGTGGAAGAACTGATTCCGGAGGCTCACCTGGGAGAACATTCCAATGCCGGAACCCTTGGAGTTATGGTTGGCTTTCTGATCATGATGATATTAGACGTAGCTTTAGGATAAGAAAAAAGGATATCCGGGAGCCAGCTTCCTGCCTTTCGGATATCCTTTTTTCTATTCAAATTTCCTGTCAAACATCATGTTTGTGCTTTGTTCGCAGCCTGGCCAGAGATCTTGCCAAAGAAGCCTCAAAATGAGAATGCTCCTGAAGGCTCTTACTTTGCC
Source organism: [Clostridium] saccharolyticum WM1 (assembly GCF_000144625.1). Classification (NCBI taxonomy): domain Bacteria; kingdom Bacillati; phylum Bacillota; class Clostridia; order Lachnospirales; family Lachnospiraceae; genus Lacrimispora; species Lacrimispora saccharolytica. The sequence continues at coordinate 4,505,626 of NC_014376.1, forward strand.
TTAGCTGTTCCGCCGCTCTTTCCCTGGCTTCCTCGGCACGGCGCTCATCAATTTCCTCCGGATGCTCGGCAGTATCCACAAGAAGTGTTACGCGGTTGTTAATGATCTGGATAAATCCTTTTCCCACAACTGCATGGATCCACTGGCCGTCTTCATCCATCAGGCGCATTTCCCCCACGGAAACTGCGATGACCATATCCTCATGATGGGGAAGGACCGCCTTCTCGCCATCCTCAAGGGGAATAATAAGCTTTTGGCACCGGCCTTTATAAAAGATCTTGTTGCTGGCAAGAACCTGAAGGAAAAATATATTTGTACTCACAGGCAGCACCTCCAACCTAAGCCTCTAATGTTCCGGCCTTTTCAATCACCTCATCAATGGTTCCTACGTTAAAGAATGCGGCTTCCGGATACTGGTCCATATCACCGTCTACAATCGCCTTAAAGCCCCGGACCGTTTCCTTCAGGGGAACGTATTTGCCTGCAACTCCGGTAAAGTTCTCAGCCACAGAAAATGGCTGGGAAAGGAATTTCTGGATTTTCCTTGCCCGGTATACCGTGGTCTTATCCTCATCCCCCAGCTCTTCCATTCCTAATATTGCAATAATATCCTGCAGCTCTTTGTACTTTTGAAGGATTTCCTGAACCTTGCGGGCAACCTCATAATGCTCTTCTCCCACTACATCCGGTTCCAGGATCCGGGAGTTCGACGCAAGAGGATCAACCGCCGGATAAATTCCCTGTTCCACGATCTTTCTTGATAAAACCGTGGTTGCATCCAAATGGGCAAAGGTGGTTGCCGGCGCCGGGTCCGTCAAGTCATCGGCAGGAACATATACTGCCTGAACGGATGTAACGGAACCATTTTTCGTGGAAGTGATCCTCTCCTGCAGCTCTCCCATTTCCGTTGCCAGAGTAGGCTGATAGCCGACCGCTGACGGCATACGTCCAAGAAGAGCCGATACCTCAGAACCTGCCTGGGTGAAACGGAAAATATTATCAATAAATAAAAGGACATTTTTATGCTCTTCGTCCCGGAAATATTCTGCCATGGTAAGACCTGTTTCTGCCACACGCATACGTGCGCCCGGCGGCTCATTCATCTGCCCGAAGACCAGAGCTGTTTTTGAAATAACCCCGGATTCTCCCATTTCAGTCCAAAGATCGTTTCCCTCTCGGGAACGCTCTCCCACACCGGTAAAAATAGAGTATCCTCCATGTTCTGTGGCAATGTTGTGGATCAGCTCCTGGATCAGAACTGTTTTTCCCACACCTGCACCGCCGAACAGACCGATTTTTCCGCCTTTTGCATAAGGGGCCAAAAGGTCTATGACCTTGATTCCTGTTTCCAGGATCTCAGCCACCGGACTCTGCTCCTCAAAAGCCGGAGGATCTCTGTGAATGACCCACTGAGGGCCGCCTTCTAAATCACCCCCATGATCAATCGTTTCACCCAGGACGTTAAAAAGGCGTCCTAAAGTCTGTTCACCTACAGGAACCTTAATTCCTTCCCCGGTGGCCATTACCTCCATGCCTTTATAAAGCCCCTCACTGGAGGCCAGCATGATACAGCGGACCGTGCTGTTTCCCATATGCTGTGCAACTTCCATGACACAGCGTTTTCCGTCATTATCCACTTCAAGGGCATCCTTCATGCGCGGAAGGTCGCTGCCCTCAAAAAACTCAACATCTACTACAGGTCCTAGGACCTGAACGATCTTTCCTATATTCATATTCTGTTACTCACAGTCGTGAGGACTCCTCCTCTCTAAAGTCATACGAACATCCGGTCAGGCACATTCGCATTCCGCCTCGTTACTCTTCCATGGGGAGCGTTCCGCCTACGCTTTTTTCCTTTTCTTCTTTTGGGCCTTTGCGCCGCTGATCACCTCGGTGATCTCCTGGGTAATGGCCGCCTGACGGACCCTGTTATAGGTGATCGCCAGTTCGTCAAGCATTTCCTGGGCACTCTTTGTTGCGGCCTGCATTGCCATCATTCTGGAATTCTGTTCGCTGGAATAGGATTCCACCAGGCCTCCATAGATAAAGCCGGCAATGTAATTAGGTACAACAGCATCGATCACTGCCTGAGGAGACGGCTTCATGGTGATCTCCTCCAGGTGCACGTTAATCGGAACGCTCTGGCTGATCCGGTGCTTGGGGAGGGGAAGTAGCTGCTCGATTTCAGCCTCCATTTTCATGGCATTCACCATTCTTGTGTAAATCATATACACCTCATCCAGCTTTCCGGACAGGAAGTAATCCACGATTTTTTCTTCAATGATCCTGGCCCGGCTCATATTGGGCTTCTGCACGGTATACCGGAAATCCTGCTCCACGGGTATTCCCTTTTTGGTAAAATACTGCTGTCCCAGTTCGCCTACTACGAACAGCATGGGATTCCCGCCCTTGTCAATCTGCTCCTGAGCCAGTTTAAAAATATTATGATTATAAGAACCAGCAAGCCCCTTGTCAGCCGTTACCACGATATATCCGATCTTACGGTCTTCTTTTTTAATATGCGGCCTGGTATCCAGATAGGGATCGTCAATGTCCGGCGTATGCCTTATGATTCTGGCAATGGTCCTTTGCAGCGCATAAAAATAAGGCTCCGTATCCGTCAGGGCTTTCCTTACCCGTTTCAGCTTTGACGAGGAAATGGTATACATCGCATTGGTTATCTTCATGGTGCTTTTGATGCTGTTCATCCTGCTTTGTATCTCTCTCGCATTTGCCATATCCTACACCCGCTTCTGTTTAAATTCGGCTGCCGTATCAAGAATTTTCTGCTTCAGCTCATCAGACAGTGCCTTGCTCTCTTCGATTTCCTTCCCGATTTCCGGATGTCGCTCATCAAAGAAAGCCAGCATTTCTCTCTGAAACTCCTTAATCTTTGAAACTTCCACATCCAATAGCAGCCGGTTATTGGCGACTACCAGGCTGATCACCTGGGCATGGAGGCTTAAGGGATGGCATAAGGGCTGTTTTAACAATTCTGTGAGCCCCTTTCCGTATTGGATCTGTTCCTTGGTAGCCGGATCTAAATCCGAGCTGAACTGGGTAAACACCTCCATCTCCCGGCACTGGGCCAGATCAATACGGAGGCTGCCCGCTGCCTTTTTCATGGCCTTGGTCTGCGCCGCTCCCCCCACTCGGGATACGGAAAGACCAACGTTTACCGCAGGTCTCATACCGGAGAAAAACAGGTCACTTTCTAAGAATATCTGTCCGTCTGTTATGGAAATGACATTGGTGGGAATGTAGGCCGATACATCTCCTGCCTGGGTTTCAATGATGGGAAGTGCGGTAATGGAACCGCCCCCGGCTTCCTCGCTCAAACGGCTGGAACGTTCCAAAAGTCTGGAGTGGAGATAAAACACGTCGCCAGGATAAGCCTCACGGCCCGGAGAACGTTCCAAAAGCAGAGACAGGGCACGGTATGCCACTGCATGCTTTGAAAGATCATCATAAACGATCAGCACGTCTGTTCCCTTGTACATGAAATACTCGGCCAGTGCAGTTCCTGCATAGGGGGCAATAAACTGTAAGGGCGCCGGTTCACTGGCTGTAGAAGATACCACGATGGTATATTCCATGGCTCCGTAATGCGTCAGGGTATTCACCAGCTTTGCCACAGTAGAAGCCTTCTGGCCCACTGCTACATAAACGCAGATCACACCCTTCCCTTTCTGGTTTAAGATGGCATCAATGGCAATGGAGGTCTTCCCTGTCTGGCGGTCGCCGATAATCAGCTCCCTCTGCCCCCGTCCGATGGGAAACATGGAATCAATGGCAAGAATTCCTGTTTCCATGGGCACAGATACGCTCTTGCGGTCAATAATGCCAGGTGCTTCCTGTTCAATGGGACGGTAATCGTCTGAGATAATCTCTCCCTTTCCGTCTATGGGAGCACCAAGAGCATTGACCACTCTTCCTACAAACCCGTTGCCTACGGGGATACCTGCACGCTTCTTTGTTCTTGTTACCTTAGAGCCTTCCTTGACATCCCGGTCCGGGCCAAACAGGATACAGCCGATATCTTCTCTTCTAATGTCCTGAACCATTCCCTTGATTCCATTATCAAAAATAACGATCTCTCCGTACATGGCACGGTCGATTCCATAAACCGTTGCAATGCCGTCTCCAACGCTTATCACCGTTCCCACTTCCTGGTCCCTGGCATGAGCGTCATAATCTTCAATCTCACTTCTCAATATAGAAATTATTTCATCTGAATTGATGGAAGCCACGTTTTTCACCTCCGCATTATTTTTTGTTCCAATTCTTTGAGACGTCCCTTTATGCTCCAGTCCGTCTCCACATCTCCTACACGGATGATAAATCCACCGATCAAACCGGGATCCTGGACCAGACGAAGCCTTACATCTTTTATATCATATTTTTTACACAGCACCCCTTTGATCTCATGAAGCTGCTCTTCCTCAGGCTCCGTTACGTAGAAAAGAGATGCCTCCAGGATCCCTTCCTGTCTGCTGACACAGGTACGCCATGCCTTAAAAATATCATCTGCCAGATCCATATCCCGGCGGTCCACCAAAACCTTTAAAAAAGTCCTGATCTCGGAAGGAAATACACGGTCAATGATCCTGTGCTTGCTGCTCCCTGCAATTACAGGGCTGTTTAGAACGCATTTCAGCTCCGGCACAGATCTTAGTGCCAGAGCCGTATCCTCAATGGCCGTTTCTGGAACAGAAAGCTCATAAAGCACCTGTCCGTAATTAATTGCTGCCTGCATCATGGAAATCACCTGCTTCTGCTATAAATGAATCGTACAGCGCCTGATTTGCCCTGGCGCTTATCTCCTGATTAACCACCTTGGCCGCAGCTGCGATAACTAAACCCGCAATCTGTGCCTTGGCCTCACGCATCGCCTTTTCCTGATCCGCCTCCGCCTGCTTCCTGGCATCGGCCATCAGACGGTCTGCATCTTCCTGTGCATCCTTTAAGATCCGGTCATACTGGGCCTTTGCCTGGATTCTCGCTTCTTCAATAAGCCTTGATCCCTCCTCCGAGGAGGCAGCCAGCTTTTCTTCATACTGTTTTTTAAGCTCTGCTGCCTGATCTTCCTTGTTTCTTGCATCTGAAATGCTATGCTCGATCATTCCCTTCCGTTTGTTCATCACTTCCATTACCGGGCCTATGAGGAAATGTTTAAGCAGCAGATACAGGACGATGAGATTTACGATATTCCACACAAAGTTCATATCCAGTCTAAGCATCTTTTATACCGCCTGCCTTTCTTTTTATATTATCCACTTATATTATCCACTTTAATCCTGATCGTAAGAATTATTTGAGGAATAAAATAATGAGAAGGGCAATAACGAAACCATAGATGGCAGTTGCCTCTGCAAGGGCACAACCCAACAGCAGGGCCTTGCTGATCTTGCTGTCTGCTTCTGGCTGTCTTGCGATGGCATCCACTGCCTTGGAAGTTGCCATTCCGATACCGATTCCTGCTCCAATCCCTGTAAATACTGCGATTCCTGCTCCGATTGCTATTAACATAATAATTCTCTCCTTTTAATTTTTAATGACTTACTCCACTGCTTCCCTGATAAAAAGTGCAGTTAAAAATACAAATACATACGCCTGAATCAATCCGTCAAAGATGTCAAAATAACAGGTGAACGGAATTGGGATAATTGGCCCAACCAGCTGCTTAATCAGCTCCATTACTACGAATGATCCCAGAACATTACCGAATAACCGCATGCATAAGGAAAGCGGCCGGATCAATATTTCCAGAACATTCATGGGGGCAAGCAACGGTAACGGCTCCCCGAAGCTCTTAAAAAAGCCCTTGATCCCTTTTTTGTGAAAACCTGAATACTCTATCAGCAAAATGCTCATAATAGCAAGCGCTGCGGTAGTATTTAAATCCTTGGTAGGAGGCTTGAATCCCACCATGCCAATGAGATTGGCTACTCCGATATAAATAGCCACGGATATGAGATAAGGGATATACCGCTTCCCCTCTTCTCCCACCAGATCTTCAAAGAAATTGTAAATTCCGCTGATTGTCATTTCAAGCGCCAACTGTCTCTTCCCAGGATTCTCAACCTTAAGATTTCTTACCAGAATAATGGAGAGGAGCGTCAGAGCTGCCATGATAATCCATGAGACCACCACTGATTCAGCGATGGGAATCCCGCCGAATACCGGAATGGTAAAAACCGTTTCGCAGTTCAGTTCCTCTAATAACTTCTCTGCCAAATCCTCCGTAATGCTCACTTCCTTTCTTAAACCATCCTCCTCTTATCTATTACCGGATTTGTAAATTGTACTCCTAAATATACAACATGCAGGAGGTATACCGTGTATCATACTTTCATCTTCGGTAATTGTCAACGTTTTGCAAAATTCGTAACATCCTATTAATGCGTGCACTTGTTTGAACAATTAAAACAATTTTATCCTATGAAATTCTAAAAAAATTATTAATTTTTTAAGGCAAGATATCACAGGATCCTTAAGTATTTTATTTTCACCAGATTTTTCTGGGTTTTATGTAGAATTTTTTTCTAATTATTTGTGCAATTTCACCATGTATTTTTTCTGTTTTTTTTATTCCCCGTCATTAGTACCTAACACGATTAAAATTTGGAAGAAATTGATGGAAGAAAAGGATGCTCCGATAGCCTTGTCCAACGATCCGGCTATCAAATCTTACAAATGCCACGGTAACTTTTTTCCCGGCTTTTCGTGTCTTTCTTCCTATTAAAATAGACAAGATTCTGATATAATAGAGGAAATACAAATCAAAGGTATTAAAGGAGGTATTTCTATGGGAGAAATGATTTCTTCATTTGACGGGACCAGGCTGTTTTTAAACAGAGAGGTACCAGAGACTGCCAGGGGAGCTGCTGTCATCGTCCATGGACTATGTGAGCATCAGGGCAGGTATGATTACGTTGCAAAGCTGTGCCACGAAGCAGGGATTGCAACCTACCGCTTTGATCACAGGGGGCACGGGCGTTCTGAAGGGGAACGGACTTACTATGAAGATTTTAATGAACTGCTTGATGATACCAATGTGGTGGTTGACATGGCCATCAGGGAAAACCCTGATATTCCGGTATTTTTAATCGGCCACAGCATGGGAGGCTTCACCGTTTCCCTTTACGGTGCAAAATACACAGATAAAAAGATCCGGGGCATCATCACCAGCGGAGCATTAACAAAGGATACTATAGGGCTGATCAGCAGTGTTCCCAAAGGTCTGGATCCCCACACAAAGCTTCCCAACGAACTGGGAGCAGGTGTTTGCTCCGTAGCCGAGGTTACCGAATGGTACGGCAAGGATCCCTATAATTCCAAAACCTTTACCACCGGCTTATGTTACGCACTGTGCCAGGGTCTAACCTGGTTTGAAGAGGCAGCTGCAAGGTTTGAATACCCCATTCTCATGCTTCACGGGGAAAAGGATGGGTTGGTAAGCGTTCAGGATACCTATGGTTTTTTTGCTGCCGCCCCATCTAAGGATAAACAGATGAAGATTTACGGCGGATTGTTCCATGAAATCTTTAATGAATATTGCAGGGACGAGGTCATTCAAGATGCCCTTCATTGGATTCAGGCTAGGATTTCCCGATAAGAGGCTCACACATCATTTATAATCAATGTTATGCAAAAAGCAGCGTTTTCCCCTGGGGCAAACGCTGCTTTCTTTCTTTTCGTTCAGTCTCTTTACCAGTGAAGGACCGTACCTCCCACTTTTTGTATCTCCGTATCAAAGACAATGACTGTTCCAAGGCCCTTCACCCCTCCTGCAGTAAGCAGGTCACAGGAATCACCGATATCCCTGTGGGCCAGTATGACCACATAGTTCTTTCCCTTCCACACAATGGAGACTGCTTCTGCCTCAGAAGGATTGACCGGATTGGTTGGATCTGTACCGAATACAGGAAGGAGAGAAAGTTCCGGGGCTATGTAGTTCCTTTTATCACCACCTGATACAACGGTAATCATAGAGGCAAAGCCTTCGGTTTCCTTTCCTGCCAGAAGCTGTTTTCCTGTTTCTATCTGGTTGTAATTTCTGGAAATCCGCCCCTCTGACAGATTCATCTCACACCCTTCCGTGAGAACCGTCAACTCTCCGTCAACATTTATGCCGGAATAGCGCACCGTAGACCCGGAATAGGAGACCTTCCCTAAGTTATTAAAATGGAAAAGCTGCTGGTACGTATGCTTTTCACCGGAAAAAAACTCATCGGCGATCAGATAAAGATCCGTATCAATTACCAGCACTTTTCTGGTAATCCATACGTTTCCCTTTTTTCCATTTAAATATCCGCCGTGGCTACCCTGGATATACCGGTATCCGTCTTTTTTCCTATAATCTCCAAAATACGCTGCGGACATGTGATCCACCCCCCAGGCATCACGGCAGGTTAAGTAGTCACTTCCGTCTACCAGGGGAACGTTGTGGCCCAGGGCACTTTTCAACCAGGTCCTCGCTTCTCCGGGCACATAATGATAACGCCCCGTATCCATAAGTATGTCTTCTCCGCCAATCACAAGATCCACATGAAGTTTGTCAGAATGACCGTGGCCTCCACCCAGAAATCCGCATCGGAAGTGAAAATAATCTGCATTTTCATCCCAGCCGGATCGGACATAAAGATTACCGGTGCTTTCCATAACCTTGTCTAAAAAGTCCGGCTCCTTTGATTCCAGCTTTCCATAGCCCTCAATCCCCTCTTTTAGAAAGTCCCAGGCTCCGTCATAATCCATATTTTCATAGGCGCAGAACTTCAGAACCGGGTCTGAAAAAAGCCAGGCGCTTTGAGCCAGTAAATCCCTGAGATCGGTTTCATCGCTGTCTCCCTGCATGGGCTGGCAGTGATTGGGCTTTTTCCATACAATATTAGCATAAGCCATCTGCTTTACTTTTTCTTTCATTTTCCCCGGAAGCTTAATGCCGTAGCGTCTGGCCAGACGCATCACTTCCAGATAGCAGTGGAATACTTCATTATGATACATGGGAGATTGCTCCCAATGGACGCCGTCGTCGGTCACCTGCACCTCTATTTCTTCATTAAGGCGCATAAGCGCTGCATCCAGATACTCTCTTGTCCTGTCACAGACGGGAAGGGCCAGAGCGATCTCCATCAGCCCCCGGTTCTCTATGACTCCCCAGTTGCTCTTAATCTGAAAATGCTTGTAGGTCGTCATCAAGTATTCCCCATGAACGGTGAGACAATCCATATATGCCTTTACAAGCTGGTCCCTCACGGAGGGGCTGTCCTTAAAATAGCCCATGGCCTTTACCCAGGTTTCAGCCCGTATCCCAGCCTCAATGCTCCTCCAGGTGGTCTGTTTGGTCTCTTCTGTCAGAGGGTTGTTTTTTATCCAGGAATCCAACAGCTCTGCAAAAGTCTTTGCATATTTTTCATCTCCGGTTATGGCATATGCCTGTCCCAGGCATATAAAAAACTGGTGGCGGTTGAACTGAAAGATAAATTCCGGATCATCTCCCGGCATGTAATCCCAGGCCACTTCCCCGTCAAAATGAACCGGCACATAGGTCCGTTCCATATCCCACCGCAGATCAAATAAAAATGTATGCTCAGCCGCATCATCTGCAATGCGCAGGATATGGCTCACTTCCTCCGGCCAGATCCTTTGACAGAACGCTGAGACCCAGGCCTTGTCCTCAAGGGCAATAAAATTGTTCCGGTTTTCAAAATACTGTTCCTTTGGCATCTCGTTCTCCCTCTTCCGTGATATATTTCATAAATGATGTTACTATCTTCTAGTATAAGGGAAAAACAGGATAAATGAAATGAACGATTTCCATGATTCTTATTCTTTTTTCAGGTAAAGCTTTTTTCCTGCAAATACCAGGATCAAAAAAATCACTCCTACCAGTACAATGGTACCTCCAGGTTTTAATCTTAAGTAGTAGGCGGCAAACAGCCCGATGATCATAAATATGACATCCAGAGCCACCGCATAGAGAAGCGTCTGGCGGTAATTTTTTCCGAACTGCATGGCACAGGCCACGGGTACCACCATCATGGATGATACAATCAGTGCTCCCACCGTCCTGGCAGCCACGGAAACTGTCACTGCAATTAAAATTGTGAAAATAAAATTCACAGTCCGGACCGGTACTCCTGCCAGCCTGGCACTCTGCTCATCCAGTGACACGTAAAATAATTCTTTGTACATCAGCAGGAACAAAAGCAGCACCATAACACTGACCCCCACCACAAGGTACAGTTCTGTATCACTGATTGCCACAATACTGCCGAATAAGAAGCTGTTGAAGTTGGCCGCATTCTTTACAAACCCTGATAAAACGCCTGCCAGACCAATTCCTGCAGACATTATGATGGAAATTGACATCTCCGAAAACTTCGGCAGCTTCCTGCGAATCCACTCGATCCCAAAAGAGGCAATCACGCAGGCGGCCGCAGCTGCGGCAACCGGATTCATTCCAAAGACCAGTCCTGCCGCAACTCCGGCAAGGGAAGTATGGGATAACGCATCTCCAATCATGGACATACGTTTGAACACAATCACAATCCCGATACACGGAATGACCGCTGCCAGCAGGATCCCCACGATAAAGGCCCGCTGCATGAACGCATAATTAAATATCTCCATTGCCATTTTCCTCCTGACCTGTCTGAATCTGTTTCATGGTTCCGTCCTCCAGGAGCCAGATATGGTCAGCGAATGGTTCCAGCCGTTTCCGGTCATGAGTGACCATCAGTACGGTTACGCCCTGCTCCAGATTGATCTTTCTTAAGAGCCGGTAGAAATCTTCCGTACTTTGTTCGTCCATACCGGTGGTAGGTTCATCCATAATCAAAAGCTGAGGCCGGTTAACCAGCGCTCTTGCCAAGAGGATTCTCTGTTGCTGCCCGCCGGACAGCCGGCTGATCAGCCGTTTCGCAAAGTTTTCCATCCCAACCTGTACGAGTGCCTCCTTGACCATCTCTTTTTCTTTTTTCCCGGCAAAACGGAACCGCCCGATCCGGGCGTATAAATTTGCCTGGACAATTTCCTCCACAGAGGCCGGAAAGTTTTGAAAGGATGCCATTCCGCTTTGAGGGACATAACTGATCTCCTGCCAGCTTTTGAACTGCCGGATATCCCTCCCTAACAGTTGGATACTTCCGTCTGCTCCGGTAAGGGCAAGTTCTCCCAGCAGGAGTTTTAACAGTGTGCTTTTTCCTGCTCCGTTCTGCCCAAGCAGGACGGCAAACTTACCCCCGGCAACGGTAAAATTAATACGATTCAGTACCTGGGTGCTTCCATAGGAGAAGTCCAGTTCCTTGACTGCAATGGCATCCATCTTCAATCCTCCTGTCTGTTTTATTTCAGTGCTGCTTCCAGCTGCTTTAAGTTATCTCTCATCACGGAGAAGTAATCGGCGCCGCCTTTCAGCTGCTCATCGCTTAAGCCCTCCAGGGGATTTATAACCCGGGTTGCCGCTCCCGTTTCCTTTGCAATGGTTTCCGCAACTTTCGGGCTTACCAGCTCTTCAAAAAAAATAGCCTTCACATGATTGGCCTTGACAAAATCTATGATTTCCGCCATTCTTGCCGGATCTGGCTCAGAATCCGGAGACAGCCCTTCGATCCCCATCTGATTTAAGCTGTAAGCATCACAAAGATAACCAAAAGCCTCATGGGATACTACAATATCCTTGTTTGGCAGGGCGGACAGTGTATCTTTAAATTCCTGGTCCAGTTCCTCAAACTTGGCCGCATAAAGATGATAGTTGGATTCATAGTAATCCTGATTATCCGGATCCGCTTTTATAAAAGCATTTTTGATATTTTCCATTTCCTTCTTTGCATTCATGGGGCTGAGCCACACATGGGGGTCATACGGACCGTGGTCATGGCCGTCTTCCTCTGCCTCTTCCTGCTCCTCTTCCTCACGGCCTTCCCGCAGGGTGATTCCCAGGGATGCCTCTACAGACACCAGTTTTTTATTTTCCAGGCTGGCCAGCATATCATCAACCCAATGCTCCATTCCCGCACCGCTGTAGACGAATACATCCGCTTCCTCCATATTTTTTAGATCAGCTGCTGCCGGTTCCCAGTCGTGAGGTTCTGTGCCGGGAGGAACCATTTCGGACACTTCAGCCTTGTCACCCCCGATCTTGACTGCAAAATCATACATGGGATAAAAACTGGTCATAACTTTCACTTTTCTTCCTCCAGAATTTTCTTCTCCCGTTCCGGATGCAGTCCCGGAGCAGCCTGAAAGCATAGCAATCGAAACAAACGCCGTCACAGCCAGTGCACCCAACGTAGTACTTAATTTTTTTTTCATAAAATGATCCTCCAATTTGTGTTTTTAATGATGGATCCTCTGTCTAATGGACAATAGGATAAATGACATAAAAAAAGGATTCAATCATCGAATCGGATTTTTAAGCTGACTAATGAAACCGTGCACAAATAAAGTCCGGCCGGATAAAAAGATAAGAACTCACCTTACTCCCCGGAGTTTGTCTTTTTTTTGCACCCGCAATAGCCATACAAGACCGTGTGCTGGTTATCCATTTCAAAACCATGCTCCTCATAGATATGATCTAAAAAATCAGCCATTTTGGAACACTCAAGAGGGATGAAACGGCCGCACCGCATACATACTAATTTCCCCGGCTTGTTCAATTCGTCCTTGTCAGCATAGCAATACCGTATCTTGGAGCCGTCCTCCATGGGAAGCTTCATAATTTCCCCGTCTTCGGCCAGACGTTCCAGGACCCGGTATACCGTTGTCTGCCCGACCTGCACGCCTTCCTTTCTAAGACAGTCCATAAACTGATCCACCGTAAGGAATCGTGATTTTTGCTTTTTCAGGCAATCTAAAATGATTTCCTGTTGTTTTGTTCTGTATCTGCCTCTTTCAGCCATACTCAGCTCCTAAATCTGAAATTGAAATTTATTTTTATTTTTACATTATAACAATTATTTATGCTTTGTCAAGGAATCATTTCAATAAGCCTGTAAGTACCTCCAGCTCCGTCATGGTAAGAACAAAACGCCCTCCAAACTCACTGGTTTGGAGGGCTATTGAGGCGGTGCCATCTGCTTTCCTGCCACCTCTTTCTATCAGAGAAAATTAAAGAAATAACTTTAAACTTACTTGATTTATTACACCAGCTTTCGAATCCATTTTTTGGATTTGACACGCTTAATTCCCAGAAAAAGACGTACAAGCTGTTCTGATTGTCCTAACAGAATGACTAATACTATATCTTTTACTCCTAGCAGATAGATCATGAAGTACGTTAATGATAATCCAACACCCCATAAAATACTGGAGTCCAGGAGAGTTAGATACTTAGAATCTCCACCTGCTCTCAAGGATGCAAAAACAATCACATTAAACAATCGAAAAGCAATTTTTACCGAAAGGACACGAATAATATCAACAGATAAATTGAAAGCTTTTTCTGACTCCACATGGAACAGCTGAACAATATTAGGAGCGAACATCATAATAGTGCCTATGACTGCAACAGCTAATATAAAAGCGATCCCTAAAAAGTAATTTACTTCGTTTTCAGCTTCTTCATAGTTATGCTTTCCTAATTCATAACCAATCATTGATGTGGCGGCATCACTCATAGCATTGACCACTGTAAAAAAAACATTTACAATCTGATTTCCTATGTAATACGAATCCATTACAACTTTTCCCAGCGAACCATAGGCTACAATAAATAAACTGTTACCCAAACCAAAAAAAGTTTCATTAATCACCAATGGGGTCACCCTTTTGAATACCTTTTTTACAAACGTCAGGTCAAAGGAAAACATTTCCGGCAATGGTCCGACAAAAGGCTGATGAGTTGCAAACGAATATATGGCATATGACGATACATTCAGCACTTGTGTTAAAAGCATACTAATTCCAGCACCTCTGACTCCCAGGTTTAAGAAAATCATCAAAAAGTAGTTCAAAGCAACATGTGAAGCGACCACAAAAATGCTAATTATAAGAGGAATATATGCTTTTTGAACACTATGATAAGCAAAATTAAATGACATCGTGACCGATGAACAAATAAAAGCAAAACAAGAAAATTTCAAATAATCATATGCCATAGCAACAACGCTTTCATTATCAATAAATAACTTCAGCAAATTTGTATTCATCCCCAAGGATAAACCAAGCCAAAACAGAGCATTAAAAGAAACAGCAGTCATACTCAAGCCAAAACTTTTTTTCATATTTTTGAAGTCTTTAGCTCCATAATATTGGACTACAAAGATATTGATCCCGGCTGCTATACCAAACGCAATCCCTTGTACTAACGCATCTATTTGCAATGCAGTGCTCACTGCGCTTACTGCATGAAATCTTGAAGCCATTATAATATCGATTAATCCGCTTAAACTATTGATAAAGGACTGTATCGCAATTGGAATCATTACATTGCCGACATTTCTATAAAAGCCTTTATTCGCAAAATACTTGTTCATTACTCATCTCCTTTTTAATTTCGATTTAGCCATAGTAGAAACCTCCCGGATTTAACATTCACATATTTTTGTCATTTATATAGAAGTCATGTATATAAGCGATTTCCGCAATTGGAATTTCCACCCTAAAATATTCCTTTACGCTGATAAAGCTTTTTTGAACATAATGTATGAATTCCTTTTCTTCTTTTTCAAACACATCAATTCCCCGGTAATTTTCAATCGGCTGATTCAGTACCAGACGTTCCAGTAAGCAGCATAGGTGTATATTTAATCCGATAATGGTTTTCGCCTTAAATTTCACTCCCAGATTTGCCTGCAGGTTTTCCAGCCCCTCCCCCACAATATTAATGACCCGTTCCGGATTCAGTATCGTTAAATTACTGATAACATTTTGCAGAGAAAAATTTTGCAAAAGCTTTTTATCAAACAACTCCAATTCTTCTGCTGTTAAATACGGATTTAGAATGGTGTGTACTTTCTGGATATGCTTAAAGGAAATAATATCCTGCATGGCCAAAAATGGAACATCCGGTATTTCCGGATTCATAGTACCAATACACATAAGCACTTCATTATTTTTTATAAGCTGTTCTTTTAAAATTTTATCATCGGCATATTCGCAGTCCAATGGTATTAATTCTATTTCAATCTTTTTCTCCAGACTGTTAGCAAAAAGCTTAGAAAAACGCTTTGATACATTGATTCCATTTTCACTGAAAAAAGCAATGGCCTCCCGTCTGTTTTCTTTCAAAATCAGCCGGTATTCACTATGGATTCTGTCACAAGATTCTTTTGCAATCGTTTCAATATCCTGTCCATCTAAAATTCTTCTTCCAACCTCCATGGCCAATTTCGTGGATACATTATCCAATATTCCAATATCCATTTTGTCAAACTTCATCAGACTGTCAATTTCCTCCACTGAACCACAATCCACTAATATAACCAAATGTTCACAATCAATTAACTGCTTCATGTAATTTTCCAATCGTAAACTCAATTCATTGACGCTTGTATCAAAGGGCATGTCAAACGCCATAAAAACAGTTCTTCCCAGGGTCCGGTTTACCGTATCCGCTATGCTTTTTGCCGTTGCATATCCGTGGCATATGATGATGCCTCTCATTTGTTTATCCGTAACCTTTTTATTGAATGAGCTGATCTGAAGCAGCAAAAATAAGATACTGATTTTACCTATTTCAATTTCAAGTTCCTGATTTATTCTCTGGCTGATGACGATTGATATTTTTTTCTGTCTTTCATATTCTTCCAGGACACTATCAAGTATTTGCTGTACCTGACAGCCATGTCTCTCATCCCAGGCTATTACAGCCTGGCCCAGTACACTTCTGACATACACTTCTCTTGACAGCATACGCTCAATATTAGCAGGAATATATATGGCATATTCCTCACGGAACTGTTCTATAATTTGATTTACAATAGTTTCAATCCCCTTAATTGTTTTGTTTTCATAGGTTCTCTCGGAAATAAGGTATTCACAATACCTCTTTGCTTCTTCTGCCGCTTTCATCCAGAAATTATTCAAATCAATTTTGCCATTGCTGCAGTCCTCATATAAATCGGTAACAGCATTATAATAGTCCAGTATTTTATGAGAATCATCCTTGTTCTTATAATTCAAGACGTCAATCAGAACGGATTCATTATCCTCATACTGCTTATTTACCTGTACAGAACCAATGATCGCATCCGGTAAATGATAGAGATAAATGATGCATGGCTCCCCCTTGTTTGCCGATGCAGCGGCAGAGGCACAGGCCAGTTGAATCTGTTTGCTCATCCCATTTAAATTTTCCGGATAGGTATAATTCAAAAGCGCATCAAAAGCTTTACTTGAAATAAAAATCGGCCGTCTGTTTCTCTTAATCTCATTCTTTAAGAAACATATGATAAACTGTTCTTTTTCTGCAATAGTTCTTTCGCATAACCTGGGCATTGATACCACAACAGGGATCCTCCTTATAAGGCTTTTCATCACACATGCGGAAGGATCCTGCTTCGTAATAAACAACAGCCTTACATTTGACTCATGCCATTTTCCATCAGCACTCTGATACTTACCCATATCCATAAAGGGAAGAAGTCTATCTACAACTTCTGTATCAAGTCTGTCGATATCGTCAAAGACCAAAACCCCTTCGCTTGCCATAGCCAGATAGCTGCTGTCCCCTCCGTCAAATAGGGCCAATGCAGCCCGTTCCTTGTTCCCAGCATATTCTGCGCAGTGAAATACTATATTTTTACCCATAGCTGATATAAGGCCCTGATCCAATGCATATTTATATGCGAGCCACAAAAGATAGCTTTTCCCTGTTCCTGTTTCTCCATATACAAGTATCGGCAGTCCTCTTTCTGGATAATTAAGTGCTGCCTTAATCTGCCGGATCACATGGCCCAAATAAGACCGGCTCCCGATTGCGTTTTCAAAAGTTTCTGCCCCCTGGCCGCTTTCCTTAAGATTTAGAATGAATTCTCCAAAGCTGAGAAACTCCGTATCGCTCAATCTGACCCCATAGCTTTTTTCCAAGTACGATTTGTCTAAAAAGTAAACTGGTCGGGAATTTATCTTCACAGTGATTCCGCTTTGAAAAAAACGATTTAAATACTGGCTGGCAGAATTTCTGCTGATATGTAAATAATCGCTGATATGCTTCGCAGTGAATAATTCCAGATTTTCTTCTGAAAATTTAGGCATCAGGCTTTGAAGATAATTATAAATCTGTTTTTCAGTCGGGTTCATTTCTACCTCCGTTATTATAAAATCAATGCAACTCAACAATAATCCCATATGCTTTTCTATTATAGGCCTAACATGAGATTTGTTACATAACGAAAGGCAAACAGGGCTGCCATGTTTTTGCATCGGCAGCCCCTTCGCACTCACTTTTAAATTAATAATTATATTTCCACATATATTTTCTTTTATCTAAAGGGTGATTCCGAATGTCAGCAAGCAAATCGTTATATACACCTATGATCGCATTATAGAACAATGCATCAAAATACTCAGATACCTCCCCCAACTGATCCACTCCATACTCTTTCGCATCCAAGATGATCGTGTGATTGTTATATTGATCCAGGAATTTAATTACTCTGTCATCCAATTCTCTGGTCTTCCCTGTGGACTTAAACAGCAAAAAAGCAGTGTCTGGATCAGTAATTTCAAAGGGCCCGTGGAAAAATTCTCCCGTATGTATTACCGAAGAATTAATCCATTGCATCTCCATAAAAATACAGATAGATTCCTGATGTGCCGAACCCCAGGCCGTTCCGCTGCCCATCGTATAAATAACCGTGTCATTCTTACAGTCCAGGCTAAATTTAATCGCTTGGGGGACCGCTCTTTTTTTGGCTTCTGCGATCAAACCGTTTACAGCTGTAAACCCGCCTATCATCTGGTCGTAATTGGTACACTGTTCCGACTGATGAAGCAATTCTACAGCAATTCTCAATCCAAGTTCTCCTTTTCCCGTTTCAAATGGATCCGGATCTACATCATAAAACTTAATTAAGTAATCCACGGCTGTATTTAATTCTGATTCTTCTACAAAAGCCAAACCAATTACAGATGCCCCGGCTTCTTTTGCAAGCCTTGCCGCCTCAACCGTTTCCGGAGTATTGCCTCTGCGCGTTGCCACTACGACAATAGAATTTACTCCCACGCTTTTGGGCATATCATGGACGAATTCATTGGATGAAATATAATACGCCGCTATTTTTTTTGCCTCTTTGGTCACATAATAATAAGCCGGATAAAATCCAACTAAGGAACCGCCGCAGCCAACAAAGCTGATGTTGTAAATCTCCCTTTTTGCTTCCAGAATTTCCCGGATTATTTCTTCTACTTTTATCATATCGTTCTCTCCTTTAGTTAATTATTAAAATTCAAATACTATAACACGCTGAATATTCCAAAATATTGGAATATCACTCCCAGCAGCAGGCAAATGAGCAGCATACGCATTGGTTTTGCACCTTTTTTTATTCTCCAATACATAAATCCTGTAAAAACCAACGGAATCATCTTAGGCATAATACTGTCAAGAATGCTCTGAAGCTGCAGAATTTCACCATAAGCCAGGGGAGTGGTCAGATTAATCAGGCTTGCCGACATCCCGCCTATGACAACCAGTCCCAGAACATTAAGCGGATACATCATCTTCTCCATAACATTGTTTTTCTCTAAATCCACCAATATTCTTTTTCCATTTAAATATCCCAATTTGCCTCCGTAATAGGTAATCGGCACTGATACCCCAATGGATATCAGCATAGCAATAACAGGCCCTAAAATACTTCCTTGTTTTGCAAGAGCAAGGCCGATACCAAATGCGATTACCCGTACGATTCCCTGGAAGAATGAATCACCCACGCCGGAAAATGGTCCCATCAGCGCAGTTTTTATCCCTGCAATCATATCCGAGCTGATACCTTCTTTGTTTTTTGCCGCTTCTTCCTCTACTGCAGCACTCATACCGAGGATAAACGAAGTCAGCTGGGGCGTACAGTTAAAAAACTGCAAACTCCTGCGGTATGCTGTTTTTTTACTTTCCACTTCATCCGGCGATGGGTAAATATCATCCAATGTCTTTGAAATACCATACATAAATCCTGTGTTCATCTGGCGCTCAACATTCCAAAGTGCCTGCATCGCCATTGCCCCGAAGAAGAAATGTTTAAACCACCCTTTTTTCCTCTTTTCATCGATCTTATACGAATCCATATTGTCCATACTGTTCTCTCCCCTCAATCCAGTTCATCTGCAACCTCAGCCTGAACATTGTGGTCATACTTTAATAAATACAAAACCACAGCAAGCAAGGCACCCATTATAGAAACAGCAATTAAACCTATGCCTGAATAAGCGACAGCCATGAAGCCAATGAGAAAAAATACAACGGTTTTTTTGGTTACCATAATGGAAAGCAGCAATGCAAATCCATAAAAAGCCATTATGTTTGCCCCTAATGAAAAACCGGATAATATTACTCCAGGTATTTTTTCAATAATCCGGGAAATTACATCTCCACCAGCATAAACAGCTATAAAAGCAGGAATAAAATTAACCAGCGAATATCCCACAGGCCCCCAGACTATATGCATCCGCCTGGCTGCGGCAAACTTCCCCTCATCCACGTATTTATCACACAAATGGATCATAAAGACTTCGATAATCCCCCATAGAGTCAAAAGAAACTCTGTAATTACCGCGATCGGGGTGGCAATTGCAAGTGCCATCTCTACATTTACCCCTGATTTTATGACATACGCACAGCTAATAATGGATCCCAAATTCATTCCCATTGACATGCCGCCCGATGCCCCTACGTTCATTAGTCCTAAAGTTATCATTTCCATGGTTACGCCTACGGCCAGGCCCGCCTGAACATTCCCCATGACCAGGCCTACCAGGGTACATGTGATCAGCGGCTGCTCAAAATTCATCCGGCCTAACAGCCTGGAATCCAGAATCATAAAAACTGCCACTAAACCAACCAAAATTGCCTGTAACATCCCCTTCTCCTCCTATAACGTAATATTTTTTACCGGGTCGTTTGGGACCTGCTGGACAAACAGCTTGATCCCTTTATCCTGCAGCTTTTTAAGCTCTGATTTTTCTGTCTCATCCAGATATACCGCAGAGCCGTATTGCACTGATTTTTCTTTCTTCATGATACCGCCTAAATTTAATTCCTTTACAACCGGATGGCCGCTTAATACTTCGGCTGCATCATGAACCGTCCCGAAAACCATCATAACGGAATCTTTCAAATCCAGTATTTTGGGCATTCTTTCAATGGCCTCAGATATAGAAAAAATATTTAATTTAACTCCCACGGGCTTTGCCATGTTAATTGTCATTTTTTTCAGTTCATCACCGGCGGAAGCATCATCAATTACAATGATCCTTGTTATATTCAGGTGTCCGGTCCATGCAAAGGCCACCTGTCCATGTACGAGACGATGATCAATGCGTGCTAATTTAATCATAATTCCCCCCCTTCCTGCCTAATGTTTTTTCAGGAGACACCAGACACGGCCATTACAAGCTATCTTCTTGGATTCCAATCTCCCAGAGCTCATTGCAGAAAACCGGCCTGCTGCTTTGCTTGTCAACAACGGACCGGATGAATTCTGCGCTTATTTCCCCTTGGTGCAGCAGAATCTCCACAATCGTGGCAAAATTCATATTTGATACCAGACAGAAGGTTTCATTCCTAAGAAACTTCATAAATTCGTTGTTCACACTCCCCCCATAAATATCAGTAAATACAATCAGTTCAAAGTTTTCTGCTTCCTTTCTTCTAAATAACGTCTTCACCTCCTCTTCTAAGTTAAAGTCCGGATTTGTATAGGCACACATTGTGTCCACATTATCCAATTTTCCAATAATATACTGGAGGGAATCTGCCATTCCTTCTGCCAGTCTTCCATGAGAAGCCAGAAGAACTTTTCTATCCATCTCTCTCACCTCCCTCTGCGCAGGATTCGTCTGCCGCAAAATTTTAAGATTCTCTTTTCAGATTGCCTGATTCATCTCCACGCTTTCATCATACTCGTTTATTATATATTTTTCATAAAAATCATTTAAATTTGTCATTTATTTTATAACAAATGACACTTTTCTTTTATTCTATTCTGTTATAACATACTGTCTAGCCCTTATGACACTATTCCGACACTGCAACAGCCGAAAGTTGATCAACACCCATTTCTATTAATTCTTCTGTCCATTCTAAATCCGCACCCGTTTTGTGAATTTTTTAATAACAAAAAAGCGAACACCCTACAGGTATCCGCTTTTCCGACTATTCCATTGAAACAAAACATATTTTTGCAATTTTACATAATTCCGGACAAAGTAAAAGCCCCAACCCCGCAGCTCTCTGTCTGCAAAACCGGAACTTTTGAATGCGCCTTCGGGGGCTCGAACCCCGGACAAATAGATTAAGAGTCTACTGCTCTACCAACTGAGCTAAAGGCGCTTGTCTTTCGTTTTTCAACACTGTGCTTTCGTCTCAAGCACGTGTGTAATTATATAACCGTATCCAGCAAAAGTCAACACCTTTTTTACAAATAATTTACATCTTTTTCGAATTTATTTATTTTTCTTATTTTTTTGTACATTTCCCCCCAGAGTTTTGTTCACTTCTACAAAAGATTTGTTCCAGGTCAGCATTTTCTTATTTAATTCCGTTTTATCGCTGGTCGCCTGTAGAAGCTTGCTTGTGACCTTGTCTTTCATTCCCATAGCTGCCGCTCCCGCATCTGCTTTTGTTTTATTATATGCAAAACCGGCATTACGGTTATAGAAACCAATGCCGGTTATTAAAAAAATTACTTTCTTTCAGCGATCAACTTATAAATAGGGTTTCCCTGGGAAGAAAACTTCTCTTCATACTCTGTCATTACATTCCCTTCGCCCATCTGGCTGTGGTGGAGGTCATAGGTAAATTCCTTAACCAGCCATCCGGCTCTTGGGATGGATTCCAGGGAGTATTCAAACAGGTCTTTATTGTCGGTTTTAAATTCCACAGTACCGTCAGTGGTCAGGATCTGGTCATAAACCGCCATAAAATCCTCTGATGTGAGTCTGCGCTTTGCATGTCGATCCTTGGGCCATGGATCTGAAAAGTTTAAATATACCTTCTGAACCTCCCCCGGAGCAAATATATCAGCTAAGTTTTTTGCATCCACACACATAAAAAATATATTATCAAGCTCCAGAAGAGCCCGCTTCTGCAAGCCCCGCAAAAGAACGCTGGGATACCTCTCTATGCCCACATAATTGATTTCCGGATGAATGGCTGCCAGTTCCATAATAAAACGGCCCTTTCCCATGCCAACTTCTATTTCTATGGGATTTTCATTGCCAAACACTTCCTTCCAGCAGCCTTTTTTCTCAAAAGGGCTGTGAACAACATATGGGCTGCCAGCAATTTCCTCCTCCGAGCCAGGTATATGACGTAACCTCATATTATAATTCCTCCAAATAAATTCATCTTAATGAAACGTTTCCTGCCTGAACGATTGTACCATACATGGTGCTGAGTACGCAAGTTTGCCCTTTTATTTTTTTATGGCTGCATACTGATTAAATAAGGCCTACTGTAATGTCACTTTTACCTTTTCACAATAGAGCCTGGCTTGGCCAAGGTGATAAATCAGCAGCATTCTCCTTCACAAATTATTCACATCTTCCACAACTTTTCTACATAACCTTCCGTTATATTAATACTTGTTACTGGTAATATCCTTTTAAATAAAATTTTTCTCATATTGCCGGCAGAATTCCTCCAATCCTGCCGGCACCTCTCCTTTCCGGGGAATTATTTGCAAAAAAACTACTGCCTTGGTGTTAAATAGGTAGTAGTTTTCTTTTTATATTCATTTTTACTTCCCCTAAAGCTCATCTCTTACTTTTCTGCCAGTTCGTATGTTACATATGGACGGTCCAGATGATATCCCAGTTTTTCCGCTAAAGCTACAGAGCGTAAATCATGAGCATCCCAACTGGGATAGATATTCCTTTCCAGACACTCTAAAATCAGCTTTGCCCCACATACAGTTGCAAGGCCTTTGCCCCTATAATCAGGCTTTGTATCTATCTCTATCTCAATACCACCATCATATACGGCATAAGGAGATGCCCCTGCCACAAGCTTGCCTTCATGTAAAATTGCGGCACCAATAGCTCTGTTCTGGTAATCCGGAAAGCTCTTAAACTGAGAACATAAATCTGCAGACCACGCTTCCTTTTGTGCCATTTCATAAATTTCCTGGTCAAATAGCCTTAGATCATAATTCTGATCCAGTGCATCAATATAAGCCCTCAGCTTTTCATCCTCAAATACATCCGGCTCTTTTTTTATTGCATACCGAAAAGTCTTATTCACCTTGCCGCCATAAAAATCCTCTATCAGCTTCTCCCAAGGCTGGTCTTTCGGGATCAGCAGCTTTGAACCGCCCACTGCAGCCAGCAGCTCAGAATTTGGTTCGCCTGCGAAAAAGCAAAAGTCGCCGATATCTATAACTGCCGAAGCAGGATTTTCATCATGATCTAATAGCATATTTCCCATATGTCCCTGCAGACAGGACCAAATTAATGCTTCATCCCAGCCATGGAACAGGGCCGCCGCTTTGCTTATATTTATACTCATCACTATTCTCCTGTCAAAATTATTAATATTTATGACTCATACCAATCAGCAGCCTGAATTCCTTCCAAGATGATAATTTCAAAATTATCATGTACGTATATCAGCAGCTCTTTCATATGAGGCAACGCTTTATAATTTAGCCACATCTGCCTCCACGAAATCCGGTTTGATAAGCTGGTTCTGCTTACAGTCTGCGAACAGGGAAAAACATATAATTTTTCCCTGTTTCCGGACAAATAAAATCATTTACTGCGCCCGCAAGAGAAATATTGTTTTCTTCCAGATACTTAATAACATCAGGAAACGTATTGTTATTTTCATTCTCAACATAAATATATTCATAACCAGGAACCAACCATTTAGTCCATCCATACGGTGCTTCCGCGTCATCGGAGCACTCAACTCCGGCAAGATATAATCCTTGGGAGAAGTGATCCCATGGGTTAAATAAGCGGGAAAAATCGGACATGGCACCCCAAATTCCTAAAAGATTCCCTTTGTCATCCCTTTTCGCCAAATGTGCGATTTCATTAAAATGCGAGTTGGCATCATCCCAAAGCTTTTGAATAAACCCTTCTCCGTCATTTGTAGCACCTTCTTTTCCAATGACAGCAAACGTTTCCTTTGTGCATGTTTCAATCTTCATAAATAAACCCCCTTTATTAAAATTATAGATATAGAATACAGCGGTTTTTCCAAACGATCAATATAAAATTACCAAAATACAGCATACCATTGGATAATTGCGCCATTGGCTCCTTCTTCCCTGCACTATCCCTGCAACGCCATGGAACAGGGCTTGTGTCAAAGAAATTAATTTGTATATTGTATTTTTGTTAATAAATCTTTTAGGGGCGCAGTATTGTTATGACAATACAGGATAAAACATTGGAAGAATTAAGGGAAGAGGTATTAAGATCTATGGAAGGAAAGACTGATAATTACCCTTATTTTTTATAAAAGATTTCTGTACTTGTAATATTTTAACAGTAGGTATAATATAATAAAAAAGGCAATCGCCACAGGGTGGTTGGCTAATTAGAAAAGCAAAAACCTTCCCAACCGGCCAAAGTACAGGGAAGGCTTTTTGTATTTAGCGACACGTCATTAAGACGAATGTCAGCAGTGCCAGAAAGAACATGCCAAAAGACATTAAGTCCTTAAAGTCAAAATACTTCATGAGCAACACCTCCATTCTATGTAGAATCGAGGCCTACCATCCTATACACGATTGCCAGCAGTTTGTACCTGCCAGTATAATTATATGTTCCAACTTATGAGTATACTATTAATAATATCTTACAAATTCCTTGGGGGCCCTATACCCCAATCCCGGATCCTGAAAGCCTCCATCCTGATTTGGAGTAAGCGGATCCTGAAGCCTCCGATCTGGACATTGTATATGGATAAGCCTGCATTGCATTCCACATTAGGGGCCGTGTGGCAGTTTTTTATAATTTTGACATATCTTTTTACATTTCTCATATAATTTATTTGTAGGCTCAAACCAGAACTAAGTATAGACGAAAGGAGACGTTCCATGATAAAGGCTAATCATTTTTCAGACTTATCTCTTCCTGATCAGGATATTCTGATTGATCACATCATTTTTAACTATAAGATGATTCCAAGCATTAATTATCAACAGACTGCTTATGGTCTGATAGCGCGCTTCAACCGCATAACAGGGGCTGATATGGGGCAACAA
Organism: [Clostridium] saccharolyticum WM1; assembly: GCF_000144625.1. Classification (NCBI taxonomy): domain Bacteria; kingdom Bacillati; phylum Bacillota; class Clostridia; order Lachnospirales; family Lachnospiraceae; genus Lacrimispora; species Lacrimispora saccharolytica. The sequence continues at coordinate 4,531,005 of NC_014376.1, forward strand.
ATTACTTCACAATGCTTCATGGAAGCCATGGTAAAAGCAGGTTACAAAGCGGTTCCGGCTAAAAAAGACGTTATACCTAATTGGTATTTTAATGTTGGCAGAGTTCAATACATATAGATCCCCCATTGACTCATTTCATTTTGCACTCCATAACTTTTGGAGTGCTTTTTTCTTAAAAGCAATGGCACCTTTTAATCTGTTTTCCATTAAATATCAGTTTATACAATATAATTCCCACTCATAAAACCCGGAAAGTTTTTCTCCTTCGCTAGACAGGAGATTAAAAAACTCATCACACACTATCTCTGCTTTAATTAATATAAGCTAACTACAAGTTATCATCGCAAACTCCAAACAAACTTTTTAGATAGTTTACATTTAATTTAGAAACTGCAGCAACTAGAGAATCAAAATAATTAACTAGACCCATTTCTTCATTAAACTTTACATCAACGTCACCAAGTAATTTGATTAGCCAAGTAATTGAATCAAACATTTCTACAGATAATGTCTCTTCATCTAATGATAATAAATGTAGCACTTTAGGTGGATATACCCCCAGTTCAAGAGATCTATCAACCCGCCACCTATCAGTATATACATTAATATCCCTACTTTCATTAATTAACTGAGAATATTCGTTTAGTAGTAAGTCGTGTCTAGAATCCGTTATTATTTTAGAAATAGATGCTATTCGTAAAAACTCTTTATCACTAACGTTCTCAATTCTTATCAATCCTTTAATTACATTAATGACAGTATTTTCATCTATTCCAGCCACCAATAACTTACAGGTCTGCTTTATCAAAACAGAGGCATTGTCTACGTTAATCAAATCTGAAATTATTTGTTTTGAATTAGGCAAAAGCTTTGGAAGCTTCTTATATAATTCTACCTGCTTATACCCCTGTTTGTAAACTGAACTATGTATGTGTTTCTCTGGAACAAACTTTGTATATCCCGAAACCACGTAACCACGACCATATACCGGATGTGTTATACTGTTAGCCAAACACAATCCATCCACTGATTTCATAGAACCATCAAATACTTTTACTCTATCAAAAATATTAAACATACTTACGTTCCTCCATCCTACTTAAGTTTCAATATCAGTTTTGATGATTAATCACAGATCTTGATTATGATGGCCACCGGCAGCGAGAGCAGAAGCGACTTGGGCCTGGCAATGGCTGTCGCTTTTCATCAATTTTTCTAATTGGCTTAGACGTTCCTCTTGGTTTCGGATCACTCTTTTCAATGTAATAATTTCGTGATATGCCAGAAGTCCAACTACGCACATCAACACAACTGTATAATATCCCATTTTTTTCTCCTCATATAATATTCCCTGAAAGGGATATCGGCTCACTAACTATCAATATTAAGTTATCAATAAAATCCAATACGCATACAGGACATTCGCCACAGTCATGTTACGCTGCTAATTGATATGGAATTTTCCTTTTATCTTATTACGGAACGCATACTTTTTACTTTTCTCTTACAAATCAAAAATCGACAAAATAACAGGTGCGCAATTTACAATAATCTAGTATAATATCTGTATATTGGAATATAACCGTCTTTGCAAAGGAGGAAATAAATGGGAACTACAGACAACAGTTTCTTGATCAGAATCCAGCAGGGTCTAAGGGAAACGGATAGGCTCATGAGCCAGAAGCAGTATAACATGGCTATGATCAAAGCCCGGCAGACCCTGGAATATATGGTAAATTATCTTGGAGAGAGGGCTTTGATTGTGGAGGGCGACCTGGCTGACAGCATCGACCAGTTATTTGAAGGGCGCTTTATTTCCCAGTCTGCCAAAGACCACTATCACAGGATCCGGGTACTGGGAAATAAAGCAGTTCACGAAGGCGATGACAGCCCTTATGATGCCAATGAAGCCGTTCAGCTTCTGTCTCAGGAAGTCAATGCCTTTGTAAACTCTGCAAATAGAGGAAGCCAGGGGAACACCCCCATTCATAAGCGGCCAGCAGACGCAAGGACCGTATCCCCTGCATCCAGGAATCATCCCCAGAGAAGCAATGCTTTAAGGAATGAATCCCATGGGACAGGGAATATAAGAAGCACCGGGGCAAGGTCTGCGCCGTTAAGAACTCAGGAACATGCCGGCGGAACAAGAAATAACGGGGCAAGACCGGAAGGCCAGCGGCCTGGGCAACGGCCTGGACAAAGACCGCCCCAGAGGAATGTCTCCAGAAACGGCCAAAGGCCTGCTTCCCACAGCAGAAGCAGGCGGCGCTCCAAAAAGAACGGCTTTGACGCCTATGGGCTGCTGAAGCCGGCCCTTATTTTCCTGGTCCTTCTGGTGCTTGTCCTGATCATTGTGAAGCTGATTCCTGGAAAAGATTCAAAGAAGGATCCCACCGTACCTGCTACCTCTGCAGAGGTCACTACTGAAGCTCCAACAAGTGCGGAAATACCTACTACGTCTCAAGAGCCGGAGACAGAAGCGCCTAAGATTTACACTACCAAGAGCAAACTTAATGTCCGTTCCGAACCTTCCACCACCGGAGCCAAGCTTGGAAGTCTTGCTTCCGGTACAATCGTGGACTATGTAAAAACCTATGATGACAAGTGGACGGTCATCATGTTTGAAGGAACCGAAGCTTATGTTGCCACCGAATTCCTGACCGTATCGGAAGGCGGGGCTGAAACCGGCAAAGGAGAATCCACCACTGCAGCCGAGGGAACCACAGCCGCCAGCCCGTAAAGAAAGTGTTAAAAAAAGCGAAGAATCCAGAGGAAACATTCCTCTGAACTTCGCTTTTTCTATTGTTGATGCATAACCCTGGCTCCGGCAGCGTAATTTATATTTATGATAAAATTTCAATTATATTGTCATTTTTCTATAACAGCCTATAGCATTTTTTTAAAATTGTAGTATCATTATAAATTAAGCACTATGCTTTTCAATGAACAAGGCAGAAAGAAAAACATCTTTCTATTTTGAATTTTTGAATCAGTTGGATAGGAACCATATCCGTTTGATTCATCAGGAGATAACTAACGAAAAGGAGGGGACGGTATGGATACCGTTATTGAGAAAATATCCGAAATCGAATCGGCTGCGGCCTCCATTATGAATGATGCCAATGAGCGCAAGAAGGCCTTTGCCAAAGAAATGGAAGAGCGAACTGCCGCATTTGATGCCAAATTGGAAGAGGAAACCAGTAAAAGAATTAAAGACCTCCAGGCTGACATGGAAATCAGTATGAATGACCGCCTGGAAAAACAGCGACGGGATTCTCAAAGAATCCTGGAAGCCATGGAGCAGCGTTACGAAGAACATCATACACAATATGTGGAGGAATTATTCAATACTATGATAAAGGAGTGATCCTATGGGAGACTTACTATCCTACAGCGGCATTACAACCAAGGTAAGAGCCATGGAGAGCCATCTGATCACCAGCAGCCAGTTTCGCGAGATGGCAGCCCTAGAAACCGTATCTGACGCAGTGGAATATTTAAGGCATCTGACTGCTTATGAGGGGCTGTTTGCAAACCTAGAGGGCGTGTCCCTTCACAGGGGAGCCATTGAACAGCGGCTGATCCTTTCTCTGTATCAGGATTTTGCCAAGCTCTACCGGTTCGCCAATCTGACCCAGCGTAAATTTCTGGACTTATATTTTATGCACTTTGAAATCGGTATCCTGAAGAAATGCTTCCGCAATGCAATGGGGCGGAACCCACTGGATATCGATCTCTCTGTATTTCAGGAGTTTTTTGAGAAGCATTCGCGGCTGGATTTAATAAAACTGTCGGCCGCCGGGGATCTGCAGGAGTTTATCGCAAACCTGGAAGGTTCGGCCTATTATGACCTTCTGGCACACTTAGACGATGCCGACCAGCCTTCCTTGTTTGATTATGAGGTTCACCTGGATTTGCTATACTTCAAAACCATATGGAAGGTCATGGGCAAATATCTTGCCCGGGAGGAACAGGAGCTTCTTACCCGTTGCTTTGGAAGCAAGCTGGATCTGCTCAATGTCCAGTGGATCTACCGTTCCAAAAAATATTACCATTTACCTCCTGCCGATATTTATTCCCTTCTCATCCCTATTAATTACCATTTGAATAAGGATCAGATTACGAAATTGGCAGAGGCTGCCACACTGGAAGAGTTCTATTCTGTTCTTAGGACCACCTTTTACGGACGGAAAGCAGATCTGGAAGCCGCGGACATGCCGGACTTAGAAAGTCTGACTCAGGAAATACTGGACAAAATATACCGTTCCACCAGCAGGCAGAATCCATATTCCATTGCTGCGCTCAATTCCTATCTTTACTTTAAGGAGGAAGAAATTCAAAAGATTATCACCCTCATAGAGAGCGTCCGGTACCGTGTAAGTCCGGATGAAATCATCTCCTATGTGGTAAAAAAATAAAGGGGGTTGCTTTTCCGTGATAGAAAAGATGAAATTCTTAAGTATCACCGGACCCAAGGAGGATATTGACCGGGTCATCGACACCTATTTATCCAAATATGAAATCCATTTGGAAAATGCCCTGTCGGAATTAAAAACAGTAAAGGACTTAAGACCTTATATTGAAACCAATCCATACAAGGACGCATACCAGCGTGCCACAGAACTGGCGGAATTACTTCCGCCGGGCAATCAGGCAAACAACAGGAAGTATTTTTCTATTGAGAAGGCCGCTGGAATCGTTGCAGAGGTGGGAGAAAAGGTAAAGGATCTTGCGGCTAAGGAGGAAGCCCTTTTGGCTGAGCAAAACTCTTTCCGCCAGTCCCTGGACCGGATCCTTCCATTTACAGGACTTAATTATGATTTAAGCTCCATCCTTCATTTTAAGTACATTAAATTCCGTTTTGGGCGTATTACACATGAGTATTACAATAAATTTGAGAGTTACGTCTATGATACCATTGATACCGTCCTTTATAAATGCAGGGAAGATGACCAGTATGTCTGGCTGGTTTATTTTGCTCCGGAAACCATCTCAAACCAGATTGATGCGATTTACGCTTCCATGCATTTTGAACGCTTCTTTTTGCCGGATGAGTATGAGGGTACGCCTTTGGATGCCATTCATTATCTGGAAGATAAAATCAATACCCTCCAGGCAGATATAAACAGCATCCGCAAGCAGATGTCCGGTCTGCTGTCTGCAAGGCAGGATGACTTATCAGGAGCATTAAACAGGCTGGAAATTTTCTCCACAAATTTTAACGTGAGGAAACTGGCCGCCTGTACAAAGCAAAATGTAAACACCTTTTATATTATCTGCGGCTGGATGAGCAACCGGGATGCCGCGGCCTTTCAGAAGGAAATTTCTGATGATAAAAAAACCTTCTGCTTTATGGAGGATGACCATAACAACATTATGAGCAAGCCTCCTACCAAGCTTCATAATCCGAAGCTATTTAAGCCCTTTGAGATGTTCATACAGATGTATGGCCTGCCGGCATACAATGAGATCGATCCCACCATATTGATCGGTATCACCTATTCCTTCCTCTTTGGCTTTATGTTCGGGGATGTAGGGCAGGGGATGTGCCTTCTCCTTGGAGGATTCCTCCTATACCGGCTGAAAAAGATGAATCTGGCTGCCATTATATCCTGCTGCGGCTTTTTTTCAACTATTTTCGGATTTCTGTTCGGAAGCTTTTTCGGGTTTGAAAATATCATTCACGCCGTATGGCTCCGTCCTATGGAGCACATGACCAATCTGCCCTTTATCGGAAAACTGAATACCGTATTTATCGTAGCGGTTTCCATCGGCATGGGAATTATCCTGATGACCATGGTTTTAAATATCATAAACAGCATCCGCTTCCATGACCCGGAACGGACCCTGTTTGATACAAACGGCACTGCCGGACTTGTATTTTATGCCAGCCTGGTGCTCACCATCGTCCTTTACATGACAGGAAACTCCATTCCCGCCGCCATGCTCCTGGTAATCATGTTTGTCATCCCGCTGGTTGTCATGTTCTTTAAGGAACCCCTCACCAACCTGGTGGAAAAGAAAGCCCAGATCATGCCTAAGGAAAAAGGCATGTTTGTGGTCCAGGGCTTTTTCGAGCTGTTTGAAGTGCTTTTAAGCTACTTTTCCAACACCCTTTCCTTTGTCCGTGTTGGAGCCTTTGCCGTCAGTCACGCAGCCATGATGGAGGTAGTACTCATGTTATCCGGCGCAGAAGCAGGAACTCCCAACTGGCTGGTGGTGATTCTCGGTAACCTATTCGTCTGCGGCATGGAAGGCCTGATTGTTGGAATCCAGGTACTGCGTCTGGAATATTATGAATTATTCAGCCGTTTTTACCGGGGAACCGGACGCGCATTTAAACCATACGGTAAGAAAAATTAAAAACAAAAACGGAGGTAATATTATGTCAACCTTAGTAAAAATTACATTAGCCATCGCTTTAACCTTAAGTATCGCAGTCCCCTTTGGAGCCTTTGCCATGGGCGAAAAAACAAAAGGCCGGTATAAAACCGCACTTGGTATCAACGCACTGTTATTTTTCGGAACTGTCATCATTTCCAGTGTATTTATGTTTAACGGCCAGGCTTCTGCTGCCGAAGCAGCCGCCGCAGGTACGGGAAGCATCGCAGGAATGGGATATCTGGCTGCCGCTCTTTCCACAGGGCTTGCCTGCATCGGCGGGGGTATTGCCGTTTCCGCGGCTGCCAGTGCTGCTTTGGGTGCCATCAGCGAGGATGGATCCATACTTGGTAAATCACTGATCTTCGTTGGGCTCGCCGAAGGTGTTTGTCTGTATGGTCTGATCATTTCTTTCATGATCTTAGGAAAGCTGTAACCAATGAAAATGTATTTGATCAGCGACAACGTGGACACCTGGACCGGCATGAGGCTGGCCGGAGTAGAGGGTGCTGTCGTACATGAAAAGGCGGAACTGAAACGCGAACTGGATAAAGTCCTGGCCGATAAGGAAATCGGGATCATTCTTTTGACGGAGAAATTCGGAAAAGAGTTTCCGGATATCATCAATGATGTAAAGCTGAACCGCAAGCTCCCATTGATTGTAGAGATCCCTGACCGCCATGGAACCGGCCGCAAGCCCAACTTTATCACGGATTACGTGAATGAAGCCATCGGATTAAAACTATAAGAAAGAGGTGGTCATCTTGACAACTGAGGAAAAATTACAGCATTTCCTGGAATTTTGTATGGAAGATGCCAGAACCCGCAGTGCAAAGATGCTTGATGAATATACGGCAGCCTTAGAGCAGACCTTTTCGGAGCATCAGGAGGATGCCAAAAGCCGGGCCGCCCGGGAAGTGGCTCTGGAAAGTGAACGGATCGAACGGGAAATCAATAAAAAGCTTTCACTGGAACAGATCGGCATGAAGCGGGTCTTTGGTAAGAAACAGGATGAACTGAAAGATAAGCTGTTTTCAGAACTGCGGGACAAACTGGCCAGATTTATGGAATCCCCGGAATATACCAGGCTTTTGGAAAAACAGATAAAGGAAGCCAAGGCACTGGCAGGAAAAGAATTCATTACGATTTATATGGATCCTGCGGATGAAGATAAGGTCAACGAACTGTCAATTACAGGCGGCTCTGATATCCGGTTAAGTGAATATTCCTTTCTGGGCGGAACCAGGGCCGTTATCCCTTCCAGGCATATTTTAATAGACAATTCCTTTCAAACCAAGCTGGCGGAGGCAAAACGGGACTTCCGCTTTGATGTAAAGGATCTGATGGGAGGTACGGACAATGACTAATACAGGCACTATTTCCGGTATCAACGGCCCTGTGATCTATTTAAAGGGCGATTCCGGATTCCGAATGAATGAAATGGTCTATGTGGGCAGAGACCACCTGGTAGGTGAGGTCATCGGCCTTACGGACCGCCGCACCATTGTCCAGGTGTATGAGGAAACCAGCGGCCTAAAGCCGGGAGAAACCGTCACTTCCTCCGGCTTTCCCGTATCCGTCACACTGGCTCCCGGTATTTTAAATAACATCTTTGACGGGATCGAACGTCCTTTAAGTGAGATTTCAAAGACCGGAGGAGCATACATTGACCGGGGCATTCATGTGGATTCCCTTGACAACGCAAAGCTCTGGAATACCCACATAACCGTAAAAAAGGGAGATCACTTATTCCCCGGAGCTATCATTGCAGAGGTTCCTGAAACTCCTGCCATTGTCCATAAGGTCATGATTCCTCCCGATATGGAAGGTTATGTCCTTGATGTTGTGGAAGATGGTGATTATACCATTTCTGATCCCCTGCTGACTCTCCAGCTGACTGACGGATCTGAAACCAAGATCACCATGACCCAGAAATGGCCCATTCGTGTTCCGAGGCCCATATTAAAGAGATATCCGGCAGGAAAGCCACTGATCACCGGACAGCGAATCATTGATACCCTGTTCCCGCTTGCAAAGGGAGGCACCGCCTGTATACCCGGGGGCTTTGGTACAGGAAAAACCATGACCCAGCATCAGATCGCCAAATGGTCTGATGCGGATATTATTATTTATATCGGATGCGGGGAACGGGGCAACGAGATGACCCAGGTGCTTGAGGAATTCTCTGAACTCATTGACCCCCGCTCCGGAAATCCACTGATGGACCGGACCACCCTCATCGCCAATACCTCCAACATGCCCGTAGCCGCCCGGGAAGCCAGTCTTTATTCGGGACTGACCCTGGCGGAATATTACCGGGATATGGGATATCATGTGGCAATCATGGCAGACTCCACCTCCCGTTGGGCGGAAGCCTTAAGGGAGCTGTCCGGACGTCTGGAAGAAATGCCTGCGGAGGAAGGCTTCCCGGCTTATCTGGCTTCCCGTTTATCGGCTTTCTATGAAAGAGCCGGAATGATGCAGAACATGAACGGAACCGAAGGCTCGGTCACTATCATCGGAGCCGTATCTCCTCAGGGAGGCGATTTCTCTGAACCTGTGACCCAGAACACCAAGCGTTTTGTGCGCTGCTTCTGGGGCCTGGACCGGAACTTGGCAAACGAACGTCATTTCCCGGCCATCCACTGGCTCAGCAGCTATTCTGAATATTTGACGGACCTAGCGCCCTGGTATGTGGAAAACGTGGATAAGAAATTTGTAGACTACAGAAACCGCCTTGTCTTTCTTCTGACCCAGGAAAGCAGCCTTATGGAGATCGTAAAGCTTATCGGCGGAGACATGCTGCCGGATGACCAGAAGCTGATACTGGAAATTTCCAAGGTCATCCGGATCGGTTTTTTGCAGCAGAACGCATTCCATAAAGAAGATACCTGCGTTCCAATGGAAAAGCAGTTTCGTATGATGGACTTAATCCTTTATTTATACAAGAAATCCCGTTCCCTGGTTTCCATGGGTATGCCTATGTCTGTATTAAAGGAAGATCCAATTTTCGATAAGATCATTTCCATTAAATATGATGTACCTAACGACAGACTTGATATGTTTGATGACTACAAAAAGCAGGTAGATGCTTTCTATGATTCCGTCATCGAACGCAACGCATAGGGAGGAGGCAGACTATGGCTATCGAATATTTAGGACTAAGTGCAATCAACGGTCCCCTGGTGGTTTTGGAAGGCGTCCAGAATGCTGCTTTCGACGAAATCGTGGAAATGACCGTAGAAAAAAAGACAAAGAAACTGGGACGCATCATTGAAGTTTACGAGGATAAGGCCATCATCCAGGTATTTGAGGGGACTGATGGGCTGGCCTTAAGGAATGTTCATACCCGCCTTACGGGACATCCTATGGAACTTGCCGTGTCGGAAGACATGCTGGGACGTACCTTTAACGGCATCGGTGAGCCCATAGACGGACTTGGAGACATCAGCTCCGACATCCGTCTGGATATTAACGGAAAGCCTTTAAATCCCGTTACCAGGGAATACCCAAGGGATTATATCCGCACCGGGATCTCAGCCATTGACGGGCTGATGACCCTGATCCGGGGACAAAAGCTTCCTATCTTCTCAGGAAACGGCCTTCCCCATGATGAACTGGCTGCCCAGATCGTACAGCAGGCCTCCTTAGGGGATGATTCCCTTTCCAGTGAACAATTTGCTGTGGTATTTGCTGCCATGGGGGTGAAATACGATGTGGCGGACTTCTTCCGCCGTACCTTTGAGGAAAGCGGCGTTTCCGACCATGTCGCCATGTTCATCAATCTGGCTAACGATCCGGTAGTGGAACGTCTGATTACACCTAAGGTAGCCCTGACCCTGGCAGAATACTTGGCTTTTGAAAAGGGAATGCACATACTGGTGATTTTGACCGATATGACCGCCTATGCGGAGGCTCTTCGTGAGGTTTCCTCTTCAAAGGGTGAAATCCCTTCCAGAAAGGGTTATCCCGGCTATTTATACAGCGAGCTGGCTTCCCTTTACGAACGGGCCGGCATTGTAAAGGACCGCCATGGTTCCGTGACCCAGATTCCCATTCTGACTATGCCTAACGACGACATCACCCATCCCATTCCGGACCTTACGGGATACATTACGGAAGGCCAGATCGTTCTGGACCGCAGTTTATACGGCCAGTCGGTTTATCCGCCGATTAACGTCCTTCCTTCCTTAAGCCGTCTGATGAAGGACGGCATTGGAGAAGGTTATACAAGAGCCGATCATCAAGGGCTTGCAAACCAGCTGTTCTCCTGCTACGCAAAGGTTGGAGACGCCAGAGCCCTGGCATCGGTCATCGGTGAGGATGAACTGTCTCCCATTGATAAAAAATATCTGATATTCGGAAAAGAATTTGAAAACCGGTTTGTGGGACAGGGAAACCATGCCAACCGGAACATCATAGAAACCCTTACCATTGGCTGGGAGCTTTTAGGACTTCTTCCAAGAGCCGAGCTGGACCGTATCGACACCAAGGTCTTAGACCAGTATTACAAGCCAACCACCCTTGGCGGATGGTCAGAATAGGAGGGATATCCATGAATCCCAATACATTTCCCACCAAGGGGAATTTAATCCTCGCGAAAAGCTCTCTGGCCTTAGCCAGACAGGGCTATGAGCTGATGGATAAAAAAAGGAACATCCTCATCAAGGAGCTGATGAGCCTGATTGATGAAGCAAAGGGCATCCAGTCGGAAATCGACGTCACCTTTACCTCCGCCTACAAGGCCCTGCAAAAGGCCAACATCGAGCTGGGAATCAACTATGTACAGGACATTGCCCTGGCTGTTCCTGTGGACAATTCGGTACGCATCAAAACCAGAAGCATCATGGGAACAGAGATTCCTCTGGTTGAGCATGATGAAATGCCCTTAAACCTGACCTATGCCTATTACAGCACCAGGGAATCCCTGGATGAAGCCCGTTACCAGTTTGAAAAGGTAAAGAAGCTGACGGTAAAGCTTTCCATGGTAGAGAACTCCGCCTACCGTCTGGCAAACAGCATTAAAAGGACGCAGAAACGGGCCAATGCCTTAAAGAACATTACCATACCCAGGTATGAGACCCTGACAAAGAATATTACCAATTCACTGGAAGAAAAGGACAGGGAGGAGTTTACTAGGCTTAAGGTGATCAAGAGGAATAAGAATGGAATTTAGCGGCCGGTATCAGGAGCCGTACAATGCATTTGACATCAGAAGCTTATAAGCCATAAGGATCGGAGAAGGAAACTTCAGCAGTCAGTTTCCCGTCCCCGGTCCTTTGTTTTCATATTTTTTAAAATTTATCCTATAAAAAATGAACCAAATGGGACTTTGGTGACTCTTATTATCAGATGCATCTAAAAAGGAAAGGAAACAGGTTATGATGGAAGAAAAAAGGGCTTTGGTAGAGAACATGATCAATGGCAGCGAAGCAGCATTTGACGAACTATACCGTTCCTATTCCGGAAAGCTGTACCGTATGGCGTATTTTATTACCGGCAACCAAAGTGACAGTGAGGACATTTTGCAGGAGACATTTGTAAAATGCTATCTCTACAAGTCAAAATTAAAGCAAGCAGAACGTTTTGAGCCGTGGATGTATCAGATCCTGGTCCGAACCGCATGGAGGCTGGAACGAAAGAAAAAAGGGAGAGCCGAGATCTCTTTCGAAGGCATTTTGGAAAATGAGGAGGATAAAAAGAGCGCGGAACACATCCGGGAGGATAAACAAACAGACGGGCCATTGGAATCTGTTTTAGAGGCAGAAACAGCAAAGGAAATCCAGGCAGCACTCAGCCATCTGGATATGAAATACCGCACAGTGGTACTTCTGTATTATTACAACGAATTAAGCACCAGAGAGATTGCTCAAATTACAGGAGCCATGGAAGGAACGGTAAAATCCCGTCTGCATAAGGCAAGAAAACTGCTTAAGGATTTATTAAAAGCTGACGGCGCTGAAAAAACAGAAATGGAAAGGGGATTTTGTCATGGATGACAGAAAAGATGACAGATTAAAGCAAATCATAAAGGCTGAATTGGATCAGGTAATGCCGGATGGCCGGGCAGAGGATCGTTGTCTTAGAGAAATTCATAAAAAAATAGAAATGAGGAGCAGAAATATGAAGTTTAATAAAAAGAGAATGGTGGCAGCTTTGGCTGCAATGTGCACTATAACGGTAATGGGAACTGTTACAGCAATAGCAGGAGGTAAAATTACAAGTCTTATGAGCTCTGTATCCCGCAATGAAATGGTACATTCAAAGGATGCGCTGATCCAGTCAGCCAAAAGCAAGATGGGAACCGTCCCAAAGCTGGTAGATACCTTTTCCAACGGCCTTGCTTTTAACGAAGGCATCATAACAAACGTGGAAGGAAGAGATGAGAACCAGAATCCAATGATCACCTACCCGGAACTCTATGCCGGCTATGGGGAAAATAACCGTGTTGCACTTGACGTCTACCAGCACCAGGACATGATTTCCCAGGATTCTTCCGATGCAAAAAAACAAGAGGTTTATAAGGATATCACTTTATCAGCCTATGAATATAACTATCTGTTTCTGCCGCCGGATGCCAAACCATCTGAGGAAGACTTAAAGCTGGAAGAAGAAGGGAAGCTGATGATCAGCTACGGAAGCAGCCAAGAAGAGCGTAAGATATACCGTCATGTGGGCTGGAGTGAAAATAATATGGTGTATTCCCTCAGCTCCGCTGATGATTTAAGCTGTGACGATTTATTTGCTATGGCAAAGGAAGTGATTGACGCAAAGTAAAATTTCCATAGATAAAAGCAGAAGATAATGGCCCCAGCGGGTCTGTGATACTTTATAAGAGGAAGAACCTGGAAGCATATTGCCTGCTTCCAGGTTCTTCCTTAACCGTTTCCAAGCCGGCCTGCTGACATTGGCCATTGGTTTACAGGCGGCTAAGTTGGGGAGCTGTTGATGCATTATTTAGAAATTCGACGCCTTCCTGAAAATAATGATAAAGCCGGAATTCCATTTCCAGAATATAAATTCCTTTAAAACCTTCAAAAAAAGGCAGCACCTGGTTCCAAGGGATCTCCCCCCACTGAGGCGGCAGATGCAAATCACCGATTCCTTTTGAAAAATTATCCATATAATTTTTCATTTCACCATGCTTTCCGAAATTATCATGCACATGGAGGTGCACGGCCAAAGGAGCCATATTACGGATATCCGATATGTAATCCCGGTCATAGTTTTGGGCTGACAGATAAGCATGACCGAAATCTAACGTAATCCCGCAATTATTACAGCCTATCCTCCCGATATGTGCTGCTAAATCCTTCGGATTTACCCCCAGCATCATCCGGGATTTTTCAATATCCCCTGCATAGTACGGATTTTCTATCCCTATCCGGACACCTCCGGCATACTGTGCTATTGTTTTATAATAGGCAATATCCTTTAAAAGACCGTCTTCATCATCCACTGCCAGAGGACTGGCATGGACCGTTATGTTTGGGGCACCGATTTGTTTTGCAAAGTCTATGCAGGACTGAAAAAACGCCAGACTTTCCGCCTCTTCCATGGCATGAGGATGAAAACGATAAGGCATATGAATGGAATAGGTAAAATCATAATCCATTAAAATCTGCTTCACAGCCGATACCCGCTGCTTTAAAAGCCTGCCATTTAAAAGTACATCCATAGAATGCATAATCAATTCGCAGCAATTTCCCCCTGAAGCCCGGACCAGATCCAGGCAATGCCTCAATTTACTGTCATCTCCGTCTATCCAGTCGGCATTCAGGCCAATTCCAATCTGTTTGTTCACATTCTTATCTCCTATACAAATATATAAACCTAAGAGCAGCCTTCGTTTTTATTATGATTATTGTTATTTAAAATAAGAGTACTTTTGAATGCTTAACCACAGCTTTTCACCGGATTCAAATTCTTCATCCGTATGAATGGTTAATTCCAGCCCCGGTTCCACCTCTGCCACACAGTTTACGCAGTTGCCCCGGTACGCTCCGCTTATCACTGTGACCGGAAAGGCTCCTTCTTCTTGAATGCGGCCAAGACGTACATGCTCCGGGCGAAAACAAAGCTTTACCCTTCCCTCTTCCTGAATACCTGGTCGTAGGGGTATTGGCTTTCCTGAATGAGTGACGAACTCTCCATTTGAAATAGTTCCCTCTATAAAATTGCTGGTGCCCACAAACTGTGCGACAAAAGGATTTGCCGGATTTTTATAAATTTCCTGAGGCTTTCCGATTTGCTGTACAACTCCCTTTTCAAATACCGCAATTCGATCGGAAATCTCCAGCGCTTCTTCCTGGTCATGGGTCACATAGATTACAGTGATGCCTACCTGCCGCTGTAAATCCTTTATGTCCTTACGCATTTTAATACGAAGCTTTACGTCCAGATTGGAAAGCGGCTCATCCAGCAAAAGAGCCTGGGGCTGAATAACCAGGGCCCGGACTATTGCCACCCGCTGCTGCTGCCCGCCTGAAAGCTGGCCGGGATGACGTTTCTCCATTCCTTCCAGGCCTCCCACTGACAGAGCCCATCGCACACGATCATCAATGACTTTTTGCGGAAGCTTTCTCATCCGCAGTCCGTAGGCAATATTATCATAAATGGACATATGGGGCCAGAGCGCATAGTTCTGGAATACAAACCCTACATTCCGTTCCCATGGATTTAAAGAGGAAATATCCTTTCCATCGAAAGAAATATGGCCTCCTGACAGTTCCTCAAAGCCGGCAATCAATCGCAGCAAGGTAGTTTTTCCGCAGCCGGAAGACCCTAATAATGTAAAAAACTCTCCAGGCTGAATATTAATATCAACTCCCTTTAATACTTCAACTTCACCGAATTTCTTAATGACATGATCAATTTTTATTGATGCTGGTTTCAGCGATATGTTGTCATTCATAATTCCACCCCTTAACCTTTCTCCTGAAACTTAACATTTTCCCGCCCCATCCTGCTTAATAGATACATAGGCACAAATACGAAAATCATCAACAATACAGCCATCGAGGATGCAATGCCAAAATCGGTGTTCGCCGACATCGCCTTTTGAAAGATCACTACAACCATGTTCTCCCACGGCGGCCTGTACAGCATAATATTGGTACTGAATTCAGTCATGATCTGAGTAAAGGCCAGGGCACTGCCGCTTAAAACCCCGCCCATCATGAGTTTTAAGGTAACATCTATGAACACTCTGCCGGGCTTAGCCCCTACCATTAACGCGGCTTCTTCCAGGGAGGGATGGACCTGATACAAGGCTGCTTCTGCGTTTTTCACGGAAAACTGCAGCTTCCTTATAAAATATGACAATACCAATATGATCCATGTGCCAGTCAGAACAATCGGCGGTTTATTAAACACAACAATGTAACCGATGGCCATGGTCATCCCAGGAACAACATAGGGAATAATAACTGAGAAGTTCAAAAAAGGAGAAAACAATTTATAACGCTTCCGTACAATAATAAATGCAATGCCCACACCCACCACAATATTTAAAACAGTAGCCAGACCGCACATGAAGAAAGTCATTAAGATCGGGCGGTAATAATGGGAAAACAGATGATAATAGTTTTCCAGTGTAAGCCTGATGATGGGCAGCCCATTTGCTGCAAAGTCAATGACAGGCTTTCCGTTCTTAAACCGGAACAGGGAATATACCAACAGCGTAATGTGAGGCATAAATGAAATAATCACATAGAGAAATACAATAAAGGTAATAACAAAGCCAAGCAGCCTGCCCGGTGTTTTTTCCTCATACCGTTTCGCCGAGATAGAGGAATACGCCTTTCCTGCCAGAATAATCCGCTGCAATGTGAGAAATGCTCCGGCAATCAACAACATAATGATACCTGCCGCTGCTGCTTTGGACAAGTTTCCTCCCATCTCACTGACAAATTCATTGTAAATGACAACCGGCATAACCGGAAACTCGCCCCCAAGCATATAAGGCGCACCAAAGTCGGAGAAAGCGCCAAGTCCCGCCATTAAAAGCCCGGTAAGAATTCCCGGCAGAGCCAGTGGCAGCTCAATTTTTAACAGCGTGTCAATTTTATTGCCGCCAAGGATTAATGAGGCTTCCTTATGGGCAGGGTCCTGAGCGATAAAGGCTTCATAGCAGGTAAGAAATACCAGGGCGGAAAGGGGCCAGATATTTACCCATACAATTCCGGGAATCCCCTTTAAGCGAAACGGTACATCAATGCCTGTTGTCAGTTGAATCAGCCAGTTAAAAAAACCAAATCGTTTCAGTAAGATTACCCATGCCTGTGCCCCCAAAAAGGGAGGGGCACAGGAAGCCATGGTAATTAATGTAATTATCAGGTTTTTATTCCTGATTTTATACCGCGCCATAAAGTACGCGATGGGAACACCTATCAGAGCGGTGACAGGGGTGATAACCGCAGTCAGTATTAAACTGTTTTTAAAGGCGCTCTTTGTGGTACGCTCGGTAAAGAATTTAACAAAGTTTATGAGAGATATACCGCCTTCTTTGGGCATCACAGCGGAAGCAAAAATCCAAAACATGGGAATGATGATTGCAACGATGCTAAGGATAACAAAAAGGGACGTAAGATATATCCAAGGGTCTTTCAAACGTTTCATACAACCTGTCACCTCTTACTTTTTATTTTCTGGCCGCATCCAGTGCCTTTGTAAAGTTATCCAGAACTTCATCCTTGGAATTAAATTTCGATTCAATCAGCTGATAAGAGCTTAAATCCTCTAAACCTTCCGGCGGAGCCATATCCGTACGTGCAGAACGTCTTTTTACAACATCCTGTAAAACTTTATGCACATCCCTGCTTAAAATAAAGTCCAGAAACAGCTTGGCATTATCCATGTTTTTGGCACCCTTGATGATCCCGGTCGCTTCCACGTTATAGGTAACTCCATCTTCCGGATAAATGATCTTAACCGGCTCACCGCTCATTTCCCATTTGTAGCCTAAGTCCTCATTGATAAAGCCTACCGGATTCGTTGCATCCTTCACAGCAGCAAACATAGCATCAGAGCTTGGGTACACCTCCGTGTTTAAAAGCAGCTGCTGCACATAATCCCAATCATACAAAGAGGCCATTCCCTTTACAAGAGACAAACCGGTACCTGATTTGGAGGGGTCTGCCAGGGCGATCTTATCATTTTTCCATTTTGGGTCTGTTAATTCCTTTAAGGTCTTCGGATAGTCGGCTTCTGATTTTATCAGCTTGGTATTAACCATAATGGTCTGAGGCATAATTACGTAGGAATGCCATTTGTGGTCCGGGTCCCGGGTAATCATAGCCGCATCTTCTTTGGAGTCATAGGCTTCGAACAGATCCGGGTTGGACAGATACAAAAATGTATCACCGCCCCAAAGCACATCACCGCCTGGATTATCCTTTTCCGCACTGATTCTTGCCAGCAATTCGCCGGTTCCGCTCTTTACCTCCTCAATTTCAATATCCGGATACTTTTCCTTCCATAAAGCATAAATCGGTTCCGTAATCTCCGGGCCGCTGCCGGTGTAAATAACAACCTTGCCGGCGGGACTTTCTGCCGGTTCCTTTGCTTTTAATGTGTCTGCGGCTGTTGTCTGATCGGCTGCAGCCGCTGTGGTAGCAGCTGTGGTGGAAGCTGACTGCCCTGAACTACATCCGGTTAAAGCTGAGACCCCCATGATAGCTGCCATTGCATAACCCCAAATTCTTTTCATGATAATTTCCTCCTTTTAATAATTCCATTCTCCTAAATAAGTTTTGTGTGCGCTTAATATATCTTCCACCAGCTTTTTTGCCAGCGGATAATCGCCGATTAAAGGATGTGCCATCAAAGCAGCCTGGGCCGTTTGGACTGACTTAGTGTTGATTGCTTCTACCGTCAGATTTTCATAAGCCTTTACACTTTGAATGACTGCCTGGGCTGCCGGAGAAAGTTCCCCTCTTTCCTCCACCACGATGCCTTCTTTTGTAATCCTGCAGGTAATTTCCATTACATCGCCGGCTTTCAATCCAAAATGTCCTACCGAATCCGGAATGGAAAGAACCATTTCCCGTTCTTCTCCGGTAGCCATAGTCAAAAGATAATTCATCATAACCCCTGCATACCCTTCCGCATTGGGTATCTGCCCGTCAAAAGGCTTATGAGCCAACGCCTGATTGGTTTCATTCACCATATAGGTAGACTCCCTGTTATACATAAACCGTAAATAAGTTTGCAGCATTTCCTCGATCTGTGTCTCCGGGTTCATCTGGGAAAGGGCCTTAAACATCTCAATATTGTTTTCCATTACAGCCCGTCCCCGGGCCTTTTGACTGCCTTTGACGTTTTGGTTTGCTTTGTTCCGGTAAAAGAAATAGTACAGATATTCATTGGGCAAATGTCCTATGGTGCGGATCACATCAGGTTCAAACATGGAAAACTCTTTTACTTTCTTTAAAAAATCATCATCCTTTAATAACTCCGGCAATAATTCTTTCCCATGATGGATAACACTTGTTACAAAGGACAAATGATTCAGTCCTGCAAACTGTACCTTCAATTCACCGGCCGGAATCCCCAGAGCTTCCGCCATATTGATCTTAGTGCCGCTGGGCGCATCACAGATCCCAAGTACCCGGTCATAGCCGGCGTCCCGAAGAGCCTGGGTTACCAGGCCGGAGGGATTGGTGAAGTTAAATATCCATGCCCTGGGTGCCAGCTCCTTTATAATCCTGCAATACTCCTTCATCACCGGAATGGTCCTCAGAGCCATGGAAAACCCGCCGATTCCCGTGGTTTCCTGCCCCAGTACACCATGCTTCATGGCAATGTCTTCATCAATTACACGGCCTTCGTCATAGCCCACCCGGATGGTGGTTACTACATAATCCGCTCCGGAAACAGCTTCACGTATATCCAAAGAGGTGCTTACGATCAGAGCCGGATTTGCCTTCCGCGCCGCATATTTGGATAATGCTCCCATAATAGCCAGCTTTTTTTCATCCGTATCAAAAAGAACCAGCTCGGTAATCCCCATTAAATCTGCCTTTTGAGCCACGCCATTGGTAAAAAACACGGTTCTTACTCCGGCTCCGCCCAGAATTACTAGTTTCATTTTAACTCCTCCTTTAATTGTTTTAGATTTGGAACATTTACATATCCGCCATATCCCTGAACCGAGGAAGCCCCGCAAAAGTTAGCAGCCTTTAAGCATTCCTCAGGAGATAAGCCATTTAAGAATCCATACAGGTATCCAGCATTAAAAGAATCTCCGGCACCGGTGGTATCAAGAGAATTTACGCAGTAAGCTCTGCCGTAAACCGACTCGCCGTCTTTCAGCAGCCGGGACCCCCGGGCTCCCATTTTAATGGCTGCATGTGAGCAGTAACCGGATAGCTTTTCAATGCCCGCATCCAATGTGGAGGCTCGGGTATATTCCATTAATTCTTTATCATTGATGAAAAACACATCCAGTTTCTTTGTTATCTCAAACAAACATTCATCCCAGCATCCTGTATCATCCCAGCCTACATCCATGGAAACCGTAGCTCCGGCTCCATGGGCGTCTTCAATAAATTGCAGATATTCTTCCAAATCAATGCGTCCCCTGTAATTAGTCAGGTGGGTATGCCGTGTTTTTTCCAGCAGTCCCTTAGGAATATCCTTTGGCGTAACCTCATTTACACAGCCGTCATAGGTAATAAACCGTCTGTCCTTGTCCACATCCAGCGCAATTGAAATTCCTGTACTTTTTTCAGAACGCCTGGTCTTTACTTTTACTCCGTATTTCTGCATTTCCTGTAAGATAAATTCACCAAACAAATCATGATGCACCGCACCATAGATCATGGTCTTCATTCCCAGCTTGCTGAGTCCGATGGATGTAATAGCCACTCCGCCGCCGCACAGTACATATATATTATCCACCCGTATTTCCTCACCCGGGCCTGGCAGCGCGTCATACGGGGGTACAATCAGGTCAATATTCGGCGTACCTGCGATAAGAACATCTATTTCTTTCATGGTTTTTCCGCTCCTGTGACAATGTATTTTTATATGTAAAGGTTTACACATCAAGCAAAATTTTCCCTGTCAGGGAAAAATTTTTATGCAGCTGTCTCTCTCAACAATCTTATGAGGAAGTACCAGGCTGGAATATTGCCGTTCTTCCTTTTCAATCAGGTCAATAAGGGTGTTCACCGAAACATATCCGATTTCTTCAATGGGCTGATGAACCGTAGAAATAGCCGGGCGCATACTGGCAGAAATTTCACTGTTGTCAAAACCCAGGATTGAAAAATCCTCCGGTACACGGTATCCGAAATCAAACGCACAATTCATGATACCTACTGCCACATCATCACTTCCTGCAAATATGGCGGTAGGCAAATCATCCTTACAGGAATTAATCATGTTTTTCATCATCTTATAACCATGCTCAATCTTTAAGCCGGAAAGCCTGACATATTGTTCCTTCATGGGGCAGCCTTTGTCTGCCAGTGAGTCCCTCACCCCTTCATACCGTTGGCGGCCTACTGTAAAATCCTGTAGTCCGGCACCGAAATAAGCTATTTTTCTATGCCCAAGCCGGTACAAATAGGAAATGGCATCATACGCCGCCTTATAATCATCAATATTAACACTTGCACATGAAATTCCATCGATATGACAGCTACAGGCAATCATAGGAATCTCAGGCATGGCAGCCAGCTGTCCCAGCAATTCCTCGTCGGTCTGTTCATTGGTCAGAATAATACCGTCTACACACATACGCTTAAATACACTTAAATACTTTTTCTCTTTTTCTAAATCCTCTTCGATATTACAGATCATAATACTATAGTCTTTTTCAAATGCACAGTTCTCTATACTTTTTAATATTTTCGAAAAGAAACTGGTGCCGATATCGGAAACTACAACGCCGATGATGTTGGTTTTTTGCTTCAGCAAGCTTTGTGCCAGATAATTAGGTTCATAGTTCAGCCGCTTTGCAGCCTCCACCACTTTCTTATAGGCAGTTTCACTTACATAGCCCTCATTGTTTAACGCTCTTGAAACGGTTGCTATGGACACTCCCGCCTCTTTTGCAACTTCTTTGATACCAATTCCCATTTCTTTATCCCTCTGCCTTACCCCCACGGAAAGCGGGGGAGGTTCTATGTAATTTTGTGTAAACCTTTACATATATTATTATTAAAAAATGCCAAGTAAATTAGCACAATCGGATTATAGCATTTTTATGTAATTTTGTCAATAATATATAATCAATATAAAAACATTCTCTTACCGTTCATAAAGATGCCATGATCTCAAGAAAAATGCCTGGCCATCACTACAATACCATTGGTACAATTAATACTTAAAGAAATAACAGCAAAGCACAACAAGCCCAGGATAACAACCAACATTTCAGGAGGAATACGGGAACAGCAGCAGCCGTGTTCCCGTTTCCAGTCCTTTTTTCATATTTACTATAAATTCAAATAACGTATGGTCCCTTTCCTCACCGTACCATTAAAGTGAACACCCTGGCTTCATTGTCTGCCTTGATCACCGGCATGGGCAGTCCCGCATACATCAGCGCCGCTCCGGAAAGCTTTATTCCAAGCTCCAGAATCTCATATACCGCCTGTTCCTCAAGCCCCTTAAGCCTTAAGTAGATAATCCCTTTATTCGCACCGGAAACCCGCTGTACATACCCTACTACTGCCTCTTTTTTATCATTGGAAACCGACATAAATGCAACATACTCCCGTTCCGTTTCCGGGTCAGACAGACGGTAGTAGTCACCATGGGCCGACACCAGCCCATGCTCCTGATAGTATTTTACCTGCCTGGAGACCGCTTTCTGCTCTTCCTCTGATATCTTATTTAAATCCAGCTCATATCCAAAGGTCCCGAAATAGGCAAGGGCTGCTCTCGTATCAATGGAAACGGTTCTTCCCGTCTGCTGGTTGGGACACTCGGAAACATGGGCTCCCATGACAAAGGGGGGGTAGATCATGGAAGTTCCGTACTGTATGTGGATCCGTTCCACCGCATCCGTATCATCGGAACACCAGATCTGGGGCATGTAGTAAAGAACGCCCAGATCAAACCTTCCTCCGCCTCCGCTGCAGCCCTCAAACCGTACATGGGGAAACGCCTTTGTCATTTTTTCCATCAGCTTATAAAGACCCAGCACATATCTGTGGCAGACCTCTCCCTGCCTGTGAGCGGGAAGTGCCGAAGAAAAACGGTCCGTCATGCTCCGGTTCATATCCCACTTGATGTAATCAATCTGAGCATCTTTAAATTCCTCATAAAGCTGCTGGAAAATGGCTTCCACCACTTCATCCCTGCTGAAATCCAGGATCAGCTGATACCTTTGGCGGGTAGGTTTTCTTCCCGGAATGCGGATACACCAGTCGGGATGTTCCTCATAAAGCTGGGAATCCTCATTGACCATTTCCGGCTCGATCCATATACCGAATTTTAATCCCATATCATGAATTCTTTTGGAAAACCCCGGTATTCCGCTGGGCAGTTTTTCCCGGTTGCACTGCCAGTCTCCAAGCCCCCTGTATTCATCGGTCCTTCTTCCGAACCAGCCGTCGTCCATGACAAACATCTCAACCCCCAGTTCCTTTGCCTTACCTGCAATGTTCACCAGCATTTCTTCATCAAAATCAATCATGGTTGCCTCCCAGTTGTTGATGAGAACCGGGCATCTTTCATGGATAAACTGAGGGGGAATCAGATGATGCTTCACTGTCCGGTGGAAATTTTGGCTCATCTTGGAAAGTCCCTGAAAGCTGTAAGTTATAACTGCTTCCGGCGTTTCAAATATACTTCCCTTTGTAAGCTCCCAGTATAACGTCTCCGGGTTCACTCCAGCCACCAGCCTGGTCTGCTTAAAATCATTGACCTCCGTTGTGATTGCAAAGTTTCCGCTGTAAACCAGGGCGATTCCGTAACAATCTCCCCCATCCTCTGTTGCATCCGGACTGCAGAGAATGGCCGAAGGATTCTGGTAATGGCTGGATATGCCTCTGGCACTGTCCACCGTAATCTTCCCGTGTCTCACAGGAGTTCTCTCCGCACACCGCTCATGGCCCCAGCTTCCATAGAAGCTGATCATATCCATCTGATCCGTCGGGAAAGAAATACAGGCGGAATGAGCTGCATTGACAAACACAGTCTGTTCGCCTGCATTCTTAATCCTGGCACATCTTGTAATGATGTCATACTCCTCCAGCACACCGTAAACAAGAGTCACCTCCACCTGGGTATAAGGGTCCCTCATCAGAACCTCCAGAGTCTGCCATGTACCGCCGTTGTCCCGCAGGGAAGGCATTCCATGTAAGCGGTATTTTCCGTCGGTCACCTTATGGGATACATATCTTAAATCCATGCAGTTGGAACCATCCCCGTTGATCACGCTGATAGCAGAAACCCGGAAGTCCGAAACTCCAAATCCCGGGTATTCCTGTTCCAGTACATCCAAACAGATGGTCCTGTCTTTTTCCGACTCATAAGGATTGGCTTCGAACCCATGGCGGATTCTCACCGGGAGATAATCCGCTGTATCGGTAATTTTTCTTCCATAGTATAAGTGTTCTAAAAACCCAAACTCCGCCACCCGGAACTGGTAGCTTGTATGTTTCGTGTTCAGCAGGAATACTTTTTTATCCTCAATATATCGTACACTCATAACTAACCTCAATCTTTCAAAAATTTTAGAAAGAAAGCGGAAGTCTCATCCGATTCCCGCTTTCCTTTTGAATCTTATTTAGTTATTTTCCTATTACTTGACCGCGCTGTCCACCATACCCTGGATAAAGTATTTCTGCAAAAACAGGAATACCACAACCATGGGCAGAATCCCGATAAAGGCAGCCGCTGCCGCCCC
Organism: [Clostridium] saccharolyticum WM1; assembly: GCF_000144625.1. Taxonomy (NCBI): domain Bacteria; kingdom Bacillati; phylum Bacillota; class Clostridia; order Lachnospirales; family Lachnospiraceae; genus Lacrimispora; species Lacrimispora saccharolytica. The sequence continues at coordinate 4,555,252 of NC_014376.1, forward strand.
GTTGACATTGGCCGAGTCTGCAGAAAAGAATCCTGCAATGGCCAGGGTAATGGTCTTGATCCTGGGGGACTGGAGTAAGTATAGGGCAAACTGGTAATTGTTCCAGCAGTTTACGCCTGTGATAATGATAACTGAAGCTGTTACCGGCTTCAGCTGAGGCATGATGATCCGGAAAAATGTCTGGAACGGCCCGCAGCCGTCAATTGCCGCCGCTTCCTCAAGGGCAACAGGAATGCTGGAAATAAAGCTGGAAAACAAAAAGATGCTGGTGGGAAGCTGAAAGGTGATCAGGGTCACGATCATGCCCCAGTAGGAATTGATTCCCTGGATCTTTGCCATAAAGGAATACAGAGGAACCAGAATGCTTAAAGGCGGGATCATCATGACCCCCATCATAAACCCTTTCACCAGATTGTTAAGCCTGCTTTTGTTTCTCGCAAGGGGATAAGCCGCCATAGCTCCTATAACCACAATGAACAGGATTGACATACTGCTGATGATCACCGTATTTTTAAGGGCCAGAAGCATTCCTCCCCGCTCCAGGGCCGTGTAAATATTTTTTAAGTAAAGGTATCCCGGAAAGGCCCACCTGGAGGAATGGTCAAATGGTGATTTAAACGCAATGGCAGCCACCATATAGATGGGTACAAAGTGGACTGCAATGATAATGAGAGCCAGGACATATCTCCAGGCATTGGAAACTCTAGATCCCTTCATTACGCATCCACCTCCTTTTTGTCAAAATACCCCATGACCACATTGCTGATAATCATAATCAGCAGGAATGAAAAAATCCCGATTGCAGAAGCATATCCTGCGGACTGGGCCGAAAAATACTGGTTCGTAACAAGAGTAGACAGGGAATGGGTGCTGAATCCCGGTCCACCGCTTGTAAGGGCCATTACCAGGTCAAAGAGCTTTAATCCTCCGATCAGGTTTAAGATGGTTGAGGAAGAAATGGCCGGCATCAGCAGCGGGATGGTAATGTGTTTAAACCGTTCCCAGAAGGTAGCCCCGTCGATCATGGCCGCCTCATAATACATGTTGGGAACATTCTGAAGGCCAGCTAAGTAAATGACCATGGCTACGCCCACAAACTGCAGGGAATTCACGAAAACGATGATCCGGATGGCAGTCCCTGAATGGACCAGTAAATCCACCGGCTCCATATGGAGGGCGGTCAATATATCATTGACCGCACCTCCGTCATACTGAAAGAAGAAATACATGATATAACCCATAATCAGCGGAGCAATCATAACCGGCATGTAGATAATCGTTCTGACAAGGGAACGTCCCTTAAACTTTGTATTTAAAAATAACGCGTAGCCAAGACCTAAGATGTTCTGGATCACGGTACTCATAACACCGTAAATAAGGGTATTGACCAGTGCTGTCTTTACATTTGCATCCTGAAACAATCTGGCGTAATTCTTAATTCCAACAAATTTCATTGACTGGGAATACCCATTCCAGTTGGTAAAGGACAGCCGGATCCCCTGGATAAAAGGATAAATTACAAAAACCAGAAACAGTATTACTGCCGGAATATAAAACAGATTGATCACTGACTTTTTTTGAATCTTCATGTTTACTCCTGTGCTTTCTTTTCCTCATAGCTTGTTTTCATCTGGTCTACTGCAACGGTGAGGGAATCTGCCTGTCCGGAAACAATGGCAGCTCCTGTAACACAAAGGTCGTTCCACATACCGCTTGGAAGATATTTTCTGTCAAAATACGGAATGTTTAAAATAGAACTGTCATTTGCATACTTATCATAGAAGGGAGCCAGTCTTCCCGTATCACTTACCACGTTATCAAGTCCGGAAGGCATACCACATTTGGTTGCAAGGTAAGAACAAATATCTTCACGGGCAAGGAATTCCATAAACTGCTTTACTTCCTCCGGATGCTTTGTGGTCTTTGACATGCCCACTGCAAAATGCTCTCCTGTCATCAGGGAACGTTTCAGCCCTGCTTCTCTTGCAGGAAGAGGCATAAAGCCCATTTTCGTATCTGCGTTCTGAACATAGGTCTCTGTGATTCCGCTTGCTGCGGTAAACATGAACGCTGCCTTATCGGCTGCAAGTGCCTTAATGCCGGTCATGAAATCAGCGGTAACGGCATCTGTATTAAAATATCCCTTTTGTCTCCAGGAGTCGATCTGGTTTACGACCACATTCCACTTGCTCCAGTCAAAGCTTCCGTCTAAAAGGGCGGACTGATTGGCTTCATCCTCATTGGTGATCAACGTAGGGGCGACGAAATCCATCATATTTCCCATGGTATAACTGTCTTTTCCGCCAAGCTGGATGGGGGTAAGTCCTGCTGCCTTGATTTTCTCGCAGGCCGCCTCAAAATCAGACCAGGTTTTGATGTCATCTACATTGACACCGGCTTCTTCCAGAACATTTTCGTTATAAATCATTCCGGTTAAATCCATGTCAATAGGAAGAGTATAAAGGGTTCCTTCCTCATCCGTGATCTGCTCCTTAATGCTTGGGGAAATGTGAGATGCAAAGCTAAAATCATTTAAAGGAGATAAGTATTCCGCATATCTTGCGACTGCCCAGCCATGGGTTGTCCACACATCTGGAAGCTGGTTGGAAGCCATTCTGGTCTTCATAATGTCGGAAAAATTACTTCCCGGCATGACCGCTTCCACGCCGATTCCTGTTTCCTCTGTAAACTGCCGGCAAACATCCTGAATGGCATCGCTGACAGATTCACCGTTTAGGTTATATAAAAATTCAATGGTAACACCTGTGGAAGCTGCTGTACTTCCTTTGGTTTCTGTCTCTTTTGCTGTTTGTGCGGTTGTGGTTATGGTTGCCTCCACAGGCTCCTGGGGTGCCTTGGAGCAGCCCAATACGCTGACTGCAATGAAACCTGTCATTGCTGCAAGTGCTAACTTCTTCATAACAATTCTCCCTTACATTCATAATAGTTTTTAGCCGGCTATTTTGTATCCTTAGTTTATCACAGTCCTTTGGGATTCGTAAGATACTCAAATCTACACTTTCAGGCTCAATTCCATCATTTTCCCCCCAGGGGATTGAAAAACATAGATAATATGGATACAATATAGGCCCAGGAGGTGATTCAACATGAAAAAACGCCAAAGCTTTCAAAACCGGTTTTTGGCCCTGTTTCTCATCAGTATTGTTATGCCCATTATCATCATGGCAACCATTCTTGCCTTTTACTTTCAAAACAGGATTTACCAGGACAATGAAAAATACTTTTCAACCTCCCTCTATTCCATTTCAACCAACTTAAGCACCTATGTGTCCGACTTAAAACGGCTGGCCCTGACCCCTTATATTTATGATGATATTCTAAGTTTTTATGCAGCCGTTGAAAATGGGAAATACACAAAAGATGGTTCCTTTGACTACCGGATTGAACGTCACAGGCAAAATTATACCACTTCCATGCAGCGAATATTAAACACGGCCAGGGAAGATATCCTGGCAGTTTCTTTCATGCCGTTAAATCCGGATAACAATATCATCGTTACTGCAACAAAAACCAGCGACCTTATGAATACCACTGACTGCCCCTATCCCCAGGAACCCTGGTATCAGCAGGTTATACATGCAACGGATCCCTATTACTTTATGGTATCAGAACCTCCTCCTTATATCCGCTCTGAGACTACGGTCATCTCCGCCCTTCATACGGTCCGCAACGTATACACCAAACGGAAGCTGGGCGTCATCCGTATTGATGCCTCCGACAAGATCATCAAGGATATTTTCAGCAGCGTAAGCCTAAGCGAAAATTCAGGCTTTGTGATCGCAGGCCAGGATGGAACTCCCGTTTACCAGGTTGGAAAAGTGGAGAAAGGCGTCCTCGAAACGCTCCCTTCCCGAGAAAATAAAATCCGGACAGACTCCGATACGTACCTACTGTATAAAAGCGATATTTCAGGAATGCCCTGGCAGCTTATTTTTGTCTCCTCCCAAAAAGATATTTTTAAGCAAGTATCCATAGTGTGGAGCCTGGCTGCTATTTTAAGCCTTTTCTCCATTCTGGCTGCTTTCTCTATTTTCCGTTCCAACTCAAAAAAGACTGCCCTTGCCTTAAACTCCATTTTAAATACCATGAAAAAGGTAGCACGGGGAGACTTAGAGGCTTCTGTCCCAGATACAGACCTTTTGCAGAACGATTCCTTTAACACAGAGGAATTGTCCCTGATTGCGGAAAATTTAAATGAGATGATCCAGAAGCTGGAGCTTTACATCAACCGGTCCTATAAATATGAGATCGACCGGCAGGAGGCAGAGTACCGGGCCCTTCAAAGCCAGATCAACCCTCATTTTCTCTACAATACTCTAAACTGCTTTCTCACTATGAACCGGATCGGAATGAAAAAAGAGCTGGAGGACAGTATTATCCAGCTCACCAGAATATTCCGCTATACCTGCAGCGATGCAAAGCTTACCACGGTTTTGGAAGAATTTGAATTCTGCATCCAATACTGCAATCTCCTTAAGATACGCTATGATGAACGGCTGACCTTTATAAGCTCCATGGAGGAAGAGGCAAAGAACATTTCCATTCCAAGACTTCTTATCCAGCCCCTTGTGGAGAATGCCTTAAAGCATGGAATGGACGGGGACGGCATTTCCATTACCATCTCCATATCTGCCTCCATAAAGGACCATACCCTGATCCTGGAAGAAAAAAACAACGGAATACCCATTCATATCCAGGAAGTATACTCTGATGGAAAGGTTGGCATAAGAAATGTGGAAAACCGGATAAAAATCTTTCACCCCCATGCAGTCTTTGAAATCAATCTGACTGGAAACATTACTTCTATGACAATCAAAATACCTCTGGAAGGAGAAACCTCATTATGAAAATACTATTAGCCGATGATGAACGGCTGATCCGGCTGGGATTAAAAAGCATGATCGAGGAGCTTTATCCTAACGTACACCGGTTTTTTGAAGTGGAAAACGGAGAAAAGCTTTTAGAACAACTGGAAACGGATATGCCGGACCTGATATTCCTGGATATCCACATGCCAATGCTCACTGGACTGCAGGCATTTTCCCGGTTTCATGAGCGGCAGATCCCGGTGGTCATGCTGACCGGATATGCGGAGTTTTCCTATGCACAGGAAGCTTTAAGACTCGGGGCCATTGACTATCTTTTAAAACCGGCTAGTCTTTACGAAGTCCGGGCCACCATGGAAAAGGCAGCATCTCTTTTTGGAGAGCGGGAGCTTTTGCTGAAAAAGGATTATGAGCTGGAATTTGAAAAAATTCTGGACCTTTATACATCCATCCGGTTTTTACAGACTCCAAGGCACGTTCTTCCTCCTTACACGGCTGTTCTTTTTTATATTGACCATTACCACAAAGAAACCTTTAAAAATGACTTGGATGAATTAAATACCATGCTCTCAGCTATCTCCTCCCGCCACGGTGCCAGGTTTACATTGACGTTTCTTCCTACAGGGGAAATCTGTTATCTTACCAGCACTGCGGTTCCCCCTGAGGAGTTTCAGAAAGAGCTGATACTATTTCATAAGACCAGCGGATGTGTTGCAACCGGATTTCACATTTCAGCCGGGGATCTTTCTCAGCTGTTTGCCCAGTTTGAGGCCGTTCAAAAGGCAGAAAGCCTGCGCTTTTGCGTTGGCCTTGGATCGGTTTTATCAGAAAAAGAACGGCTTACTTTTTCTCTGCTGCTGCCTTTTTCGGATTTGCTGGAAAAGCTTTTGATTGCCCGCCAGACAGATGATGTGATAGGTTTTCAGAATCTTCTTCACACACTTTCTCACTTTTCTTATGAAAAAGAGGTTTTTGAACTTTGTGATGATTCCTTAAACCGCATTCTGACCATGGAATCCGGTACGCCCGCCAGCATTCTCTCCTATGGCCAGCTTTTGGAATTTTTAAGGCAGATGACTTCTCAAAACCAGAGTATTGACTTAATTGATAAAATCAACGTTTATATGGAGGAACATTATATGGACCAGATTGGAATCAATACCATAGCAGATATGATAGATATTTCACCCAATTACTTAAGTAAAATCTATAAATTGAAAACCGGAGAAAAATTTGTTGACCACTTAACCGGCGTCCGCATAAAAAAAGCAATGGAGCTTATGGCAGGGGGACATACTGCCACAGTACGGGACACTGCTGAGCGGGTAGGATATTTCAGCACCCGGTACTTTACCAAGGTCTTCTTAAAAAGTACTGGAATCTCACCTTCCGAATATTTAAAGGGCCATATGCTGAGCGAAGGGAACCCTGCCGTTCCGTAAGAGACCAGAGCCGTTTTAGGACTTCCAGCCTATGGAAGATGATACAAATAATTCAAAATAAGATGCAATTTCTCATATTGACCGAATCGGTTCATGGTGTTATAATCAGATCATAAACCGATTCGGTCAATATGGTTTCAGAAGGTGAAATTATGGAAAAATTGAAAGAACTCTCAGAAGAAAAGCGGCAGCCCATCCTAGAGGCTGCATTAAAGTGTTTCGGAAAGCATGGATACAAAAAGGCCTCCATGGGTGACATTGCCAAAAGCAGCGGAATATCCAAGCCCATGCTGTTCCATTATTTCGGCACAAAAAAGGATTTATACCTTTCCCTGTCAGAATATGTAAGAAATGTTATGGTTGACGCATACAAACGAAATGAAATTGACGTATGCGGCGATTTGTTTGAGCGCATCACCGCAGCTTCAAGAATGAAAATGGGCATACTGGAAAAAGATCCGCACATACTGAAATTTATCATCAGCATGGTTGAAGAAACGGATGAAGAGGTCATTGACATCACAAAAAGGATTATGCCGGAAGCCCAGCGGTTTTCCTATGACCTGGTGGTGAAAAAGGAGGACGCGGCTAAATTTAAGGAAGGTGTGGACATTGATGCGGTCATGCGCCTGATGTTCCTGATGGCGGAAGGATACGCCTATGAAATGTCCAACGGCCGGTGTGATCTTTTAAAAATCATGGAAGAACTGGAAAAAACCATGCACATGCTGAAAAGCAACCTATATAAGGAGGAATACCTGTGAAGTATATACTGAAAATTCAGGATAAAGAGGCCGGTTCCATCAGGATATCCGGCGGCAAGGGAGCCAGTCTTTCAAGGCTGACCCAGCGGTTCCCGGAAAAGGTTCCGGATGGTTTTATTATTACAACAGAATTTTTTAAATACTATATCCAGCCTGCCGTCATCCATGTCCAGGATGATATAAAATCTGCGGTTGCCGGACTGACGCTGCCCGCCGATGCAGTAAAATTGATCCAATCCGCCTATGAAGACCTTGGGGAGAACATTTCCGTTGCCGTCCGTTCCTCCGCCACGGCGGAGGATCTGCCGGATGCTTCCTTTGCCGGCCAGCAGGACACTTTTTTAAACGTCTCCGGTTTTCAAGCCGTAACAAAAGCCGTCATCAACTGCTTTGCCTCCCTGTATAACCAGAGAGCAGTTTCTTACCGGGCCAAAAACGGGTTTGACGAAAGTGAAGTCCAAATGGCTGTAGTCGTGCAAAAGATGGTGGTGGCAAAGGCGGCAGGGGTTATGTTTACCGCCGATCCCATAACCTCCGACCGTTTTACAACTGCCATTGAAGCAGTGGAAGGACTTGGGGAAGAACTGGTGTCCGGTCGTAAGACCCCGGTTACATGGACGGTCAAGGGTGGTACCGCAAAGAAAAGAAACGGCGCAGAGTCATGTCTTACCGAAGCCCAGGTAACCGCTCTTTCTTCCATAGGGAAAAAGATCGAAAAGGAATTCGGCAGCCCCCAGGACATTGAATGGTGCTTTGACGGACAAAGGTTTTACATTGTCCAGTCCCGGGCAATCACCACCCTTTTTCCCTGCCCTTCCTCTCCCGATGGCTTTAAACGCTGCTTTATCTCCGTGGGACATTTACAGATGATGACCGACACCATGCTGCCCCTTGGCATGTCTTTTTGGAAATTGATGTCAGAAACTGTAAACATCACGGAGATTGGCGGCCGGCCTTATATGGAGATCACCCATAATCTGAATAGCCCGGCAGGCAAAGCTCTGGTGAGGCAAAAGCTTTCCAATTCCGATGAGCTGATGAACCACGCATTTCATCAGGTTCTGGAAAGAAAGGATTATATTAAATCCATTCCCAAAGGTCAGAAAAGCGAGTTTGCAATACCAAAGTATGTGATCAAATGTATCATTGCCGGATTGAAAATTTACCGGAAAAACAATCCGGCCATCATTGACGGCTACAACCGCCGTATGGAAGCAATAATCCAAAAAACCAGAAATGAACTTGCAGGCCGAAGCGGCAAAGCGGCGATCGATTACATGATAAACGATATGGAAAATCTCATGAAGAGCCTGTTTGACCCGGATGGTTTTGGCCCGCTTATGGTGACGTTCTTCCTTACAAAGCCTATTGATAAGGCTGGAAAACTCCTTCTTGGAAAGGAACATATAAGCGTTGATGTATCTAAATCCGTAAAGGGGAACATCACCTCGGAAATGGGTTTTTCCGTCAGCCGTATTGCAGATGCAGCCAGAGATTATCCGGAAGTTTTAAAATATCTTGAAACAGCCGGAGATAAATTTCGGATTGAGGATTTAAAGAGACAGCAGGGCGGAGAGGATGCCGCAAAAGCCTTTGAAGAATTCTTCTCACGGTATGGAATGCGCTGTCCCGGAGAGATCGACATCGCAAAACCCCGGTTTGCGGAAGCGCCTGGAAAAATCCTTCCCACCGTATTGGCCGACGTAAGGCTCCCCAAGGGCCACGCAGAGCGAAGGCTCCTTCAGGGACAGAGAGAAAGCGAGGAAGCGGGAAAGGCCTTGGTTTTGGCTGCCAAAAAGAAATGGGGAGCCAGGAAAGCCAGGAAGCTGGCAAAACAGCTTTCCTTTTACCGGAATTTCTTAGGCCTGCGGGAATCCCCGAAATATTACTGGATGAAACGCTATTGGGAATACAAACAGGCGATCATCCGGGAATCTGAAAAGCTGGTGGAAAAAGGCAGACTGAGAAATGTGGAGGATGTTTTCTATTTAAGCCTTCCGGAGCTGGCCGGCTTATTTTCAGGAGAATGGAAACCCGATTATATAAAAATTGATGCAATGCGTGCAGATTATGAAAGGTACGCCTCCCTGACTCCGCCCCGCTTAATCTTCTCCGACGGGGAAGTGGTGGAAGGAGAATACAAACGCAAGGTCCCGAATGGGGCACTGCCCGGGCTTGCCGTATCGGGAGGTGTGGCAGAGGGCCGGGCCAGGGTCATCCTGGACATCGCAGAGGCCGGAAAAATAGAAAAAGGCGATATTCTGGTGACCAAATTTACTGACCCCAGCTGGACACCAGCCTTTATCTCCGTAAGCGGACTTGTTACGGAGGTAGGCGGAATGGCTACCCACGGTGCGGTTATCACACGGGAATACGGCCTGCCCGCGGTGGTAGGTGTGACCGATGCTACAAAACAAATAATGGATGGAGACCGGATCCGTGTAAACGGCAATCTGGGGTATGTAGAGTTTTTGGAGTTAAGAAAGGAGGCTCTCCAGTGAAAGCAATTCATATTAAAAACCTTACCAAGAGCTATGGGGATCACAGGGGCATTGAGGATGTGAGCTTTTCCGTTGAAGAGGGGGAGATTTTCGGATTTATCGGACCAAATGGGGCAGGCAAATCCACTACCATCCGCACGCTTCTGGCCCTGATCCGTCCCACCTCCGGCAGTGCGGAGATCTTTGGCAGGGACTGTATCAGACAGGCAGCAGAAATCGCAAAGGATGTGGGATATCTGCCAGGAGAGTCCGCCTATTATGACAATATGACGGTCCGGGAGCTGGTAAAGTATGCGGCGGATTTATATGGCGTAAAGAACGATGATAAAATAAAAGAGCTTTCCAGGCGCTTAAACCTGGATTTGTCCCGGAAAATCGCCGACTTATCCCTCGGCAACAAAAAGAAAGCCGGAATCCTGTGTGCCTTGCTCCATTCTCCCAGGCTCATTCTATTAGACGAACCCACCAGCGGTTTAGACCCCCTGGTCCAGCAGGAGTTTTTTGAGATTTTAAAAGAAGAAAACAAACGTGGCGCAACGATCTTCTTTTCTTCCCACGTCCTGTCAGAAGTGCAGAAAGTCTGCGGCCGGGTGGCCATTTTAAAGGAAGGAAAAATAATCGGTGTACAGAAAATCAGCCAGCTTCGGGCCAACAGTCATAAAAAGATCAGCGTTACGGCAGAGGAAATACCGGCAGGATTTTTTGACCTTGGGGGGATTACCAATTATCATCAGGAAGGCAATGGCGCCTCATTCCTGTTTATGGGGAATATGGGAGAGATCCTGGCAAAACTATCCGCATTAAAAGTCCATGACCTTTTTATCGAAGAACCGGCGCTGGAAGAAATTTTTATGCACTATTACAGGTGAGGTGACGGGGATGACTGTATTTAAATATGAACTGAAACAGTTAAAGAAAAATATTATCATCTGGTCCCTGTCTATGGGCGGTCTGATCTTTCTCATGCTTCCCACTTACCTTGGTTTTATCTCTGGGGCAGATGAAATGATGGCGGGGGCCATAAATAACAACTCCATGTTTGAAGCCTTAGGAGTTAGTGCTGCCTTTGTAATGACCCCCCTTGGCATGTTCAGCTTTTTAAACCTCTTTGCTATGACAGCGGCGGCAATTCACGGAATGAGCATTGCTTTTTCCTCCCACACCAAAGAATTTGTAAACAAATCAGCTGAATTTCTGCTGACTAAGCCCCATTCCAGAAGCAGGGTATTTTTTAGCAAGCTTCTTGCCTGTACAGCAGACAGCCTGATTGTGGGAACCGCTTATATCATAGGAGCTGCACTCGCCCTTCTTACCGTAAAAGGCATTTCCATTGATTGGAGGGCATTCCTTCTCATAGGAAAATCCCTTGTGCTGGTAGAGCTGATGTTTGTGGTTTTGGGGACAGCTGCAGGAACGTTTTTTCCCAATGTGCGGACTCCTGTACTTTTATCTTCCTGCGTCATGTTTGCCTTATTCTGTTTAAGCTCCATGTCAAAAAAGATCCAGGTACCGGTGCTGGGATATTTCACCCCTTTTGCATTCTTTGATCCTGTAAGCATCGCTGAAACCGGATTTTACCAGTGGAATTTCGTGGTGTGGTATGTGATCCTGGCCGGGGGGCTGCTGTATGTCAGCAGCAGTGCATACCGGAAAAAAGATATTGTATTTGGAGGCTGAACATGAAGACGATATATTTAAAAGAGCTGAAATTAACAAGAAAGCTGTTGATGATATGGCTGGTGCTGGTGATAATGCTGACAGGATTTGCAGCAATAGAATTTGTGGTGCTAAAGGATGCTATGGGGGAAATCGCAAAAATGGCGGAAGACTTCCCAAAGATCATATTGATTTTATTCGGACTGAATGGGATAAAAATTGACACTCCCCTGGGGGCCTATCAGTGCATGGTATTCTGGACCGGCTTACTGGCCTTCTTTTATGCGGGATTTGCAGGGGTATTTGCTGTTTCCAGGGAAGAAACGTTTGGCACCAGCGAGTTCCTGTTCACAAAGCCTTATAAACGTTCCGCCATCATCTGGGCGAAAATCGGAGCGGCAGTAACAAATCTTGGGGTGTTTTCCCTTACCATGGGGATCATGTCGTATTTGTGCATCATCCTGCCGCTGGGAGATACCAGCTTTACCGGCATTCATATCCTCACTACCGCCGGAATGTTTCTGATACAAACGGTGCTTTTCACCACCGGACTGTTTATCTCCAGCCTTGCCAATAACTATAAATCCGCAAGCCTTTTTACAATGCTTGCGGTTGCGGGATTTTATGGGGCCAGCTTTGCCCTTGATTACGCCGGCATAAGAAATTTCCTAAACGTGCTGACACCGATTGGCTATTTTAATGTGGTATCCATTTCAGAACACGGGTTGAATCCTTTTTATATCCTGCTTTCCATGGGGATCACTCTGGCAGGGTGTATCATGGCCGCCGGTCTTTATGAAAAGAGGGATCTGCGCCATTGAGGAAAATAATAATAGCAGAGGAACCGGGCTTTTCAATAGCCCAGTTCCTCATTTACAAGGATCACTTTGATCCTGTCTTTTATAAACTGGCCTGCAATCAGAACAAAATCATTGCAGATTCTCTCCTTATGTCTGCAGTCTACGCAGCGCCCAAGGGCTGCGCAGGGAGTTGCCTTGTTAAGACGCTTGGCATCCAGGGGCGCTGCAATCTGCCTGGCTCGTTTAACCGCAGCATCCACATCTTCCGTAATTTTATTCACTCCTGCAACAACGATGACCTGTTTCGGGCCGTATAGCATGGGAGCCACCCGGCTGCCGTTGCCGTCAATGTTAAAAAGCGTTCCATCCATAGTAACTGCATTAACTCCCGTAAGAAAGGTATCAGCCGAAAAATTCTTCAAGTATATCTCTCTTTTGCCTTCTTTTGTAAGGGAAGGGTCAAACTTATCCAGAAAGTTTACCTTTCTTTTCCTCAAATCATCAAACACTTCCATTTGTTCCAGGGTAACGGAATCCCCGCAGCCTACGGTAGTTCCATCTGCAATAAGCGTTCTCAATAGTTCCAATAGTTCTTTTTTATCCTGAACCTGAAAACCTGCCATGTTATTCCGCTGCAGGTTCTTTATCAGGGAAGGGGGATAAAGCTCCATAAATATTTCCTCCAAAGCATCCTGTTCTTTCCGGTCAGCAGGCGGTCTTCTGATAGGAGCGCATGTTACTGTTCAGCCGTAGTTTTACCAACTGATTCAAATTCCTGATAAATCTCTTTGGAAGGCGGTGCTGTAACCAGTGATACGATAATGATAGCAGCGCATGCTGCAGTAAAGGCCGGGAGAAGTTCATAAATATTCCATATTCCGCCTAATGGACGTACTGCATATTTCCAAATAAACACCATAACACCACCTGATACCATACCGGCAATGGCGCCCCATAGATTGCTGCGCTTCCAGAACAGAGCAAAAAGCATTACCGGTCCGAAGGAGGCACCAAAGCCTGCCCAGGCAAAGGAAACAATAGTGAACACAGAGCTGTCAGGATCCCAGGCCAGAATCACACCAACCAGGGCCACTCCAATCACCGTAAGCCTTGCAACCAATTTAGAAGCTTTTGCGCTTACTTTAACCTTAAAAAAGTCCTGCAAAAGATTCTGGGATACACCGGAAGCTGCAGTTAAAAGCTGGGAATCCGCGGTTGACATGGTACAAGCCAGGATTCCCGCCAGAACCACGCCTGCAACGATGGCTAATAAGAACCCGTTTCTCCCCAAAATATCTGCCAGTCTGATGATAACGGTTTCTGCATCAGACCCGGTTGACAGCATGGGAATATGGCCCGCAATGGAAACACTGTATCCGATGATTCCAATGAGAATCGCAACGAACATGGAAATAACCACCCATACCGAAGCAATTCGGCGGGAAGTCTTAAGCATATCTTCATCACTGACAGCCATAAAGCGCAGCAGGATATGAGGCATTCCGAAATACCCCAGCCCCCAGGCCATGGTGGAGATAATAGATAGAAAACCGTATGGAGAAGCACTGCCTTCCCACATGTCGTGAACCTGGGTCATGCTTAAATAGCCCTCAAGAGACCGGGCATTCTCCATAACATTGTTCCAGCCCCCGGAGGCGGAAATTCCGAAAAAAACTATGATGACCAGTGAAATGCTCATGACAATGCTTTGGATTAAATCTGTGGTCGATACAGCCATAAATCCGCCCATCACGGTATAACCCACAATGACGGCCGCTCCTGCAATCATGGCACCATGGTAATCAATCTGAAACAGACTGTGAAACAGCGTGCCTACGGCCTTGAAACCGGATGCAGTATATGGAATGAAAAAGATCAGAATAATGACAGCAGAAATACACATCAGGAAGTTTTTATCATCCCGGTAACGCCTTGAAAAAAAGTCAGGAATGGTAATGGCATTGCACACCACCGAATACCGGCGAAGCCGTTTCGCAACGAGCAGCCAGTTTAAATAGGTACCCACAGCCAGACCAATGGCGGTCCAACCTGCATCTGCGATTCCGGTTAAATAAGCAACTCCGGGAAGTCCCATAAGCAGCCAGCTGCTCATATCAGAGGCTTCTGCGCTCATGGCCGTAACCAGAGGACCAAGCTTCCTTCCACCCAGATAAAACTCATCGGCAGAATCACCGCCCCCCTTTTTGCTGTAATAAAATCCTATGTAGACCATACCGATCAGATAAATGATAATAGCGGATAAAATCCCTGCCTGCCCTATGCTCATCGTTCCCTCCTGTTGTCAAAAAGTTGATACAGCTTTTTACGTAAACCAAAAAGCCATAATAGGAGTATTATAGCATGGGTAAATATAGAACGCAACGCAGAACTCAGTATAGACTATATACTAGACGTTTTTTAAATTAAATTCCATTTCCCCTTATTTTAAAAGGGTTTTATACAAGACGATAATTTATGACAGGCACAAGACAAGTTTTATTTCCAATATTATTCTGGAAGAAAACCGCTTAAGAAGGAAGGCAGAACCGTAGCGCTGTACTGTCGGAGCGAATATTCTCCGCCGCATAAACACCAGTCATACATGAGAGACCTCTCGCATAAAGCATAAAGCTTAACCATTTCACTGACACTGAAACGGGTGCCGATCTGCCCCTTTTCCTGACCCTGGGCAATGATCTTTCTAAGAAGCCGATAATAAGTCCGGTTATGGTCAAGGAGATGCTTTTCTCCGTTGGTAACAAGCTGAGTGGAAAGAAGTCTTGCCAGCAGATCAATGGAAATGCTGTTTTCGATCATGCCAAACAATTCGCTGTTAAGAAACAGGAGCTTTTCCATCGCAGGCATGTCCGGATCAATGGTATTGGTCAGTTCTTCATATTTATCGTCAAACAGAACACTCAAGGTGCTTAGCAGGGCATCCTTACCATCAAAATAATGATAAAAAGACCCCTTGGATGTCCGGGACAGTTCAATGATTTCTTCTACCGTGGTATCCTCATATCCCTGTTCATAGAATAATTTCCAGGCCGCATTCACGATCTTTCCCCTGGTATTCCGCACATTTTTTTTGGCCATGCCCTGCCCTCCTTTCATTCCATTGGCTTTGATCTTCAATTCTACCACAAGTATACCACAGGACAAGTACCATCCTTCTATCATCTGCTTTCACCGGCCGCCCACTCCTTTTTTATACTCCAGAGTCCTGCCTGCATATCTTCAAATTAAATAAGGATCATCCACCATGGGCGGAAAAAAATCCGCCGTCTGTATAATCGCCATTTCCTCACTGATCTGATAAACGCAGGCATCATCCGCAGTATCAAAGCCAACGATCAATGCCGGATCGGATAGCTTCGGTAAACCGCCAATGATATTTGAAAGAGCTCCCGGCCCTAATTTTGCCGCTCAGCCTCCGCCGGATACAAACCTTGTGAGCAATCCTTTTCCTTCCATATGAAGCACCGCCTTTCTGAAAACTTATGATATTGATTTTTGTATTTACTCCGGTTTCCTTAGGGAACGCTTCTCTGATTCCGGCTCCGGTTAGTATGTGATTCTGCTTCCTACCTGTCTCCCAGGGACTTATATTCCTCTTCCTGCATTACACTGATGTAAGCCGGACGGATGATTTTATCCATGTTGATCAGCTCTTCAATCCGGTGGGCACTCCAGCCTACGATTCTTGCAATGGCAAAGATGGGGGTGAACAATTCATTGGGAATGTCCAGCATGCTGTACACAAAACCACTGTAAAAGTCCACGTTGGCGCTTACGCCTTTGTAGATCTTTCTCTCATCTGCAATCACCTGGGGGGCAAGACGTTCGATCATGGAATAGAGGTTAAAATCCTCCAGGCGTCCTTTTTCCTCTGATAACTGCTTCACAAAACCTTTGAATATTTCCGCACGGGGATCGGATTTGGAATAAACCGCATGTCCCATACCGTAAATAAGGCCTTTTTTATCAAATGCTTCCTTATGGAGAAGCTTTCTTAAATAATTCTCCACTTCCTCCTCATTTTTCCAGTCCCGGACCTCCTTTCGTAAGTCTTCCATCATTTCCACCACCTTGATGTTGGCACCGCCATGCTTAGGGCCTTTTAAAGAAGCAAGGGCAGCTGCAACCACGCTGTATGTGTCAGTACCGGAAGAGGTGACCACATGGGTCGTAAAGGTAGAGTTGTTACCGCCGCCATGCTCCATATGAAGGATGAGGGCCAGATCAAGAACATGGGCTTCCACTTTGGAATACTTCATATCCGGCCTTAGAAGCCTTAAGATATTCTCCGCCGTAGACAGCTTCTCATCCGGCCTGTGGATGTACATGCTTTCCCCTCTTTCATAGTGGTTGAATGAGTGGTATCCATAAACTGCCAGCATGGGCATCACACTGATCAGCATCAAGCTTTGGCGGAGCACATTCGGTACGGATATGTCGCTGGCCTTATCATCGTAAGAGGCCAGAGTCAGGATGCTTCTGGCAAGGCAGGACATCATATCCTGGCTGGGTGCTTTCATGACCACATCTCTGACAAAATTAGTGGGCAGAGTCCGGCTGTAGCCCAGGGTCCGGGTAAAGCGTTCCAGCTGATCCTTGTCCGGCAGATCTCCGAAAAGAAGGAGATAGGCGATTTCCTCGAAACCGAAACGTGATTCTCTCACAACACCGTTTACCAGATCATGAATGTTATATCCCCGGTAAAACAGCTGGCCTTCACATGGTACCTTTTCTCCGTCTACGATCTTGTTTGACAGAATTTTCGACACCTTGGTCAAGCCTGCCACAACGCCGCTTCCGCTTTTGTCCCTGAGTCCCCGCTTTACTTCATATCTGTCATAGGCTTCCAGGTCGATCCTTTCGTCATTTAAACAGATATCGGACCACTCGTCCACATTTCTAAAAAATTCTTTCTGGTTCATCATGCACACCTCTTTCTTAAATCAGGTCGTCAAGTTTCACTGCTTTCCTCCCATTGGCTCCCTATGCCTGCGTCAACCCCTTTCGGTTCTTATTGAATGATCCAAAAATTCACATTTGAACTTTTCAATATAATATATAATTTTTTTTAAAAATGCAAGTAATTTTTAAGCATACTGTCCGCCCTGTCTTTTATGCCATCGGGATATATTGACAAATTCCCCTCCAAATCTTATACTTGCCTTAATTTCCTTTTGAGGAATACATCGGAGGTTTTCATGAAAATAGATCTTTCCCTGTTTTTCTTTGTAGAAGCCATTGGAACCATTGCTTTTGCCTCTTCCGGAGCTATGGTTGCCATTAAAAAACGGCTGGATCTTCTTGGAGTAATTGTACTTGGTGTCACCACTGCCGTGGGAGGGGGTATGTTAAGGGATATTATAATAGGAAATGTGCCCCCTGCCCTTTTTAAAGACCCGGTCTATGTATTGCTGGCCTTTATAACGGTTATGCTTCTATTTATCATCGTAAGGATGAATCAGGAGATCCTGGCAGGACGTTCCATAGAAACCTATGAAAAGGTCATGAACATATTTGATGCCATCGGCCTTGGTGCCTTTACTGTTGTAGGGATTGATACAGCAGTTCTGTCCGGTTATGGGGATTATGATTTCCTCATTATCTTTTTAGGCGTTATCACCGGAGTCGGAGGCGGCATACTGCGTGACATTATGGCCGGACAAACTCCCTATGTCCTTAGAAAACACATTTATGCCTGCGCTTCCATTGCAGGCGCTATCCTTTATGCAAAGCTTATGAACTGCATGAACGGCAATATCGCCATGGTGATCGGTGCCTGTTCCGTGATACTGATCCGCCTTCTGGCGACCCGCTTTTGCTGGAATCTGCCTACAGCAACAAAAAACTAAATTCCTCAAGGAGGACACCAATGAACCGTTTTCTTCAATATACTGCCGGAATCATTTTTTCCCTCTGTCTCATGACCGTGCTGTTATTTACCTCCGTGGAGGCCGCCGTATACTGGGTGCCGGGATACTTTGAAAAAGAATATGCCAAATACAATGTAACCGAATCCGTCTCCATGACAATGGAGGATCTTCTTAACGTTACCGGGGAAATGATGTCCTATCTGCGGGGCAAGAGAGATGATCTTCACGTGGAAACCACCATGGGAGGCGTAGAACGGGAATTTTTTAATGCCAGGGAAATCGCTCATATGGAGGATGTCCGGGGATTGTTTTTAGGTGCCCTTTCTATACGGAGAGGCTGCCTCATGGTCATGGCTTTATGTCTCATGATCCTTCTTCTATTAAAAACCAGCTTTAAGAGAACATTTCCCAGGGCCGTATGTGCGGGAACCGGAATCTTTTTTTTCCTGTCTGCTGTCTTAGCAATCATTATTTCTACGGATTTCACCAGGTATTTTATCCTGTTTCATCATATCTTTTTTAAAAATGACTTATGGATGCTGGATCCTTCCACGGATATGCTGATTAACATCGTACCGGAAGGCTTTTTTAGGGACACAGTTTTCCTCATCGGCTCCATCTACCTTTTCTCCATCCTTATGATCTTCGCCGCCTGCCTCTTTCTTATGAGCAGGGCCGGAAGGAAACAGTCCCAAACCGGAAGCATGTAAACCCACCGGATATACAGGCATATCCACTGGTTTCCTTGGCATGCAAATACAGAAAAAACAGCAAATAATCTTTACTTGTCAAGGCAAATAACCTATACTGTAGGTTGAAGTATTGTCTGAAACCCAACCAACGATTATGGAGAGATTGCTCAATATGACTCAAATTATAAAGAAGTTTTCTATATTTTTTCTGTGCCTGCTTTTTCTTGTCTCCTCTAATACAGAGACTTCTCTGGCGGCTGAAGACTGGCCTTCCGGTATATCGGTCCAGGCCCAGGGGGCTATTCTGATGGATGCGGACACCGGTACGGTTCTGTGGGGACAGAATATACACAACCAATATTTTCCCGCCAGCATAACCAAGGTCATGACCGCACTTCTGGTCATAGAAAACTGCAGTCTGGACGAAACTGTAACTTTTTCCCATAACGCCGTTTACAATGTAGAGTCAGGAAGCAGCAACGCAGGAATCAATGAAGGGGACAAGCTGTCTGTGAAAGACTGTCTCTACGCCCTGTTGTTAAAATCAGCCAATGAATCGGCCAACGCTCTTGCAGAGCATGTGGCAGGAAGCACCGAAGCCTTTGCCGATATGATGAACACCCGGGCAAAGGAGCTTGGATGTACAAACACCCATTTTTCCAATCCGAGCGGCTTAAATAACCCGGAGCATTATACTTCCCCTTACGACATGGCTCTCATAGCAAGGGCAGCATTTAACAATCCGGTATTTGGAGAAATCGACTCTACAACCTACTATAAACTTCCGCCTAACTCCATTAATAAGGAAGGGCTTACCATCTATCCCGGTCATAAGATGATGCGGAAAAGCACCCCTTACTACTATCCGGGCATTGTCGGCGGAAAAACAGGCTACACCACCCTGGCCGGCAATACTTTGGTCACCTGCGCGGAAAGAAATGGGTTAAAGCTGATCACCATTATCTTAAAAGGATCAACTCCCCAGTATTGGTCTGATACTAAAAATCTTCTAAATTTCGGTTTTGATAATTTTGTGTCCTTAAAGGCGGCAGATCATGAAAAAACCTACAGCTCCATTACCAGCGACTTAAGCTTCAGCGGATTGACCATCACGAAGCCGGAGGCCCTGATTCTTGACCCGGACAGCCGGATCATCCTGCCAAAAACAGCAAGCTTTTCTGATGCAAAGCCGGAGCTCAGCTATGATATTTCATCCGGGGACCCGGAAAATGCCATTGCTAAAATCAATTACCGTTACAACGACCGTGTGGTTGGCTGTACCTTCCTGGAGGTAAATGATGCTTTATTCCAGAATAAGGCACAGGAGACAAAAACAGCCACCAATCTGCAGGCTGAAACCTACTCTGCATCCGGAGATGCTCCGGATCCGTCTGCTGCCCAGACTTCCACAACACCTTCCAGAAAGAGTCTGGAAAAAGAAGCAGAAGATTACAGGGAAAAGGCTTTGCGGCCTTTTGAAATCCCATTGGCAGCATGGCTCATATTAGGAAGTGTGGGAGCCGCCGCAGTCATCGGCGGGGCTGTCGCCTTCTTTCTATACCGGAAGCATAAGGAGGAACAGGATTTTCTTATCAGGCGGGAACAGCGCATGAAACGACTTCAGGACTCCGGTGTTTCAGCCGATGAGTTCAACAGCATCATGGAACAAAGGCGCAGTTCCTATTCATCAAAGCGGAAAGGACGGCGGGGCGGCCGTTTCAAATTCCGCTAGATACCAAGGGGCAAAATATGAAGATGCATCAAATACTATCAAAAAGGGACCTGCTTCGGAATTTTCTGATCACCTTTCATTCCCTGCTGGTGGCCACCATTCTCTCCTACATGATGCATATACTGGGAGGGTATACGAATAATGTAGGAATCATCTATATGATGGCAGTGGTATTGGTCTCCCGCTATTCCACCGGCTACGTACCGGGAGTCATTGCCTCCTTTATCAGCGTGATCTGTGTAAACTTTGTGTTTACTTATCCATATATGGCTTTTAATTTTACAATGGAAGGATATCCGGTTACCTTCATTGCACTGCTGGTCATTTCAACTATTACAAGCGCTACTACGACTCACCTGAAGGAACAAAGCCGAATCCTGAACGAACGGGAAAAGCGGTTGATGGAGGCAGAGAAGGAAGCCCTGAGAGCCAATCTTTTACGAGCCATTTCCCATGACCTGCGGACGCCCCTCACAGGAATTATCGGCGCCAGCAGCACATACCTGGAAAACTTCGGCAATATGCCGGAGTCAGAAAAAACTAGCCTGGTTACCAACATCCGGGAAGATGCCAACTGGCTCTTAAATATGGTGGAAAACCTATTAAGTGTCACCAGGATCCGTGATACCGGTGCCCACGTTCTAAAACGCCCGGAGCCATTGGAGGAGGTGGCATCGGAATCCATAGAACGGTTTCGCAAAAGACTTCCCGATTCCATTGTACGTGTAACCGTGCCGGATGAGTTTGTCATGGTTCCCATGGATGCCACATTGATCGAGCAGGTGATCATCAATCTTCTGGAAAATGCTGTCTATCATTCCAATTCAACGGAACCGATCCGCCTGTCCATCTCCGTGGAGGATGGGTATGCCCGGTTTGAAGTGAGGGATCATGGCGTGGGGATTTCCCCGGAACGGCTGGATACTTTATTTGACGGCTTCACCTCATCACCTAACAGCAGCTATGATTCCCATAAAGGAATGGGAATCGGGCTTTCTATCTGTAAGGCCATTGTCACTGCTCACGGCGGGAACATCAAAGCAGCCAATGAGGAGCATGGCGCGGTTTTTACATTTACACTACCATTAGGGGAGAATGCTTATGAATAAGTTTACAATAGTCATGATTGAAGACGAAAAGAATATCTGCAACTTTATTGAAAGCGCTTTAGAAAGACATGATTATAAAGTGAATACAGCCCATAACGGCCGGGATGGGCTGGCCCTGATCAATTCCCTCTGCCCCGATGTGATCCTACTGGATCTTGGGCTTCCTGACCTGGACGGGATTGATATCATAAAAAGTGTCCGAAGCTGGACTTCCATTCCCATTATTGTTATCTCTGCCAGGACCCAGGAGCATGAAAAGGTGGCTGCTCTTGATTATGGTGCCGATGATTATATTACAAAGCCCTTTGGGACCAGCGAGCTGTTAGCCAGGATCCGCACTGCCCTGCGCCATGGAAGGCCTACGGTCAGTACGGTGGATGGTTCTGTCATCCCCACGCCATACAAGAGCGACGGTCTGGTCATTGATTTCGCCAAGCGTCTGGTCACACTGGAGGGCCATAAAATTCATTTGACCCAGATCGAATACAAGCTGGTCTCCCTTCTTGCCATTCATTCCGGCAAGGTCCTGACCTATGACTACATCATAAGCCATATCTGGGGACCTTACGCGGATAATAACAACCAGATCCTTCGGGTCAATATGGCCCATATCCGCAGAAAGATAGAGATTAATCCGGCAGAGCCAAACTATATTTTCACGGAAATCGGAGTCGGTTACCGAATGAAAGAAAGCGAGATTTAGGAAAGGGGGGAATCCCCCTTCTTTTTATTAATCTTCCGGACCCTTGTCTTTTCCACCCGTTTTTTTCTGGTCTCTTCCTTTTTCTCGTAAATCTCCGGGATTTCCTCCTCTCCCACCAGTCTCATGGTCTTCACCACGTAGACACGGCCGTCATCGCAGCGCCTCATACGGATCTTGCCTTTTACGTGCCCATGTTCCGGGCAGCAGCCAAGGGCCGTATAAAACTTCTGGTTCACGGAAAACCATCTGATCTTCTTTCTCAGCATCCGGTTGCATTTGCAGCAGATCAGATCGGTTACGGTTTTGTCCCCTATGGCATCCTGCTTTGTCTCAAAGGGCCTTGAAATGTATTTGGAATACCCTGGAAAAACCAGATATACCTCTTCATCCTTATTTTCCGGCAGACGGTAATAATCCGTTGACCAGTATTCCCGGACTTTCATAAAATCCATTTTATACAGTATGCGGCCGGTGTAATGGGCATCGTCAAGTGCCCGGTGGAAAGGCCGGTCTTCCATGACCTGCTGCTCTAAAACCGCTATGTCAAGGGACTGCCTATCCTTGCCGTCCCCATAGAGCAGGCTGTAAAGTTTCTGCACATCATAATAGAGAAAAGGCTTTGGAAAAGGATTTAAGATACCATAATAAGCCATATTCCTCTGCAGCTCCGTTAAGTCCATGGATCCCCAGGTGCAGAACACGGCTTCCTCCCCGCACCACGTAAGAAAATCCTTTACGGCTTCCTCAAAGTTCCGTCCTTCCTGGATCAGGGTCTTTTCGTCCATGTGGGTCACTTCCAGTATCTTTTCATGAAGCTCAGGATAGATCCGCGGTCGGATCAGCCTCTTAAATTCTCCAACCTCTTCCATTGCTTCATTGAGCTTTACCGCTCCGATCTCAATGATTTCAAAGGGCAGGTGCTCCACAGCCTCATCCTTCCCTCCGGCACTCTGGTTCCATTCCAGATCCAGTACAATATAATCCTTCATATTCTGCTCTCTGTTTTTCACCCTTTCATCCTTTATTCTGTCAGACCTTTCAGCTTGTTACGAATCCTCTGCCTCCGCCTTTCCGTCTCTTCCCTCTCAAGAGTCCAAGTCCCATCCGCCTTTGTAAGGATATCCCCCTCCCTTACTCCTTCCGGCAGTTCCAAGGCCTGAACCTTTACCATGTCTCCGTTTTCATCCTCACAGATAACGATGGTTTCTCCAATTCTGTCTATGGTATACTTCATAACCGTTCCTTTTCCTTTCCCAGCCAGGCTAAGGGCTGCAGCTTTGGCAGGGTTCATACCCCTGCCTGATCAGTTCCTCTCTGGAACCCTGATAGGTCTTCCGGTTTTCTTCCTTTATGGAAGACGCTGATTTACAGTCCGGCCGGTGAAACTTTTTGGTATTGGTATTTATAACATAGCCCTGGGCGTCTGGCGTATCCTTAGTTCTGTCCTTTTCTGGGAATTCCCCGGTTTCAGGAAAGGCGATCCTGGTACCGTCGCTTACCGCCACAATGGTACCAAGCCGGTCTGTCCGCAAGGCCTTAATGCCCCTCTCCTTTAACATATTCAGGATCTCCTTGTGAGGATGCCCATAATCATTATTTTTTCCGCAGGAAATCACCACAAACTCCGGATCGACCCTGTCCAGAAAGCCCGGAGACGACGAGGTGGAACTTCCATGATGGGATAGTTTCAGCACATCGGCCTTTAAAGAAAAGCCGCCGGCTGCCATATCCTCTTCCGCTTCCTTTTCCGCATCTCCGCATAGAACAAAGCTGTTATTTCCATAATCCAGACGGATACCAACGGACCAGTTGTTCAAATTATCTCCATAGTCCCCGGCGGGAGCAATGATCTGGAAAGACGCATCTCCCAGAGGATAAGTATCACCCGGTTTTGGAAGGGTGACGTTCAGCCGTTTCTCCCCTATGGCATCCAACAGGCCTTCATAAACTTTGGTGGTATGTTCCTTTTCCGGCAAAAAGACCTTCTGGATTTCAAACTTCCGGATGATGGTCTCCATGCCGCCGATATGATCGGAATGGGGATGGGTTCCGATCACGTAATCCAGGGTCTTCACTCCCTGCTTTTCCAAATAGGAAGCCACCGTTTCCCCCTGGTCCCTTTCTCCTGCATCTATGAGCATAAAATGTCCGTCTTTTTCAATCAGAGTGCTGTCCCCCTGGCCCACGTCAATAAAATGTACTCTTAAATCCGTACCTGCCCCGTATCTCTCACGTTCCTTTGGGAATGAGGTGGATCTTACCGCTGCCGGTCCGCACCCTGCCATGCACAGGGTGATGAGGACAACCGCTGCTGCCAGTATCCGCTTATAAAATTTTTCTGCCATTTGCATCTGCCTCCGCCCTGTTATTATATGATAGAATCCTTAATCCTACAAGCTTTTTTCCAAGGCAGCGGCCTTCTGTGCCGTCAAAAAGGCGGGCTGCAAAAAGCAGCCCGCCAATTCCTTTTAAACCTTAAGGAAGCTTTGCTCCGTCAGCTCCCACCCGAAAACCATCTGGCGTTGTGGTATTGGTAAGCATATGTCCGCCAGTACTATCACAGTAAAACTGCTTCCCGTTCCACTGGACCCAGCCGGTGGCCATATAGCCCTTTTCATTGAAGAAATACCACTGTCCGTTAATATTCTGCCAGTTACCTGCCGGATAGCTTCCATCGGCGTTCACATACCACCAGCCGTTTTCATCCTGCTTCCAACCGCCTTTGTTTCCGGAGGAAGTACGGTTTTGCTCCGCAGCCGCCCCATCCACATAGTTGACGGAAGACTCTACCCAGTCGCCTTTATTTCCCGGATTCTGCCTGCTTACCGGGCGCACCTTAAAGGTGTAGGTTCCCGCTTTTGCCAGGGACTCTGACAGATCCAGACTGGTCCCCGTGGCGGTCTTTACCCCTCCTGTATGCTTTCCGTCACGGTACAGCTTCACTTCATAGCTCCCCGCCCCGGCGGAAGGACTCCATATAGCCAGAGTTTTAGATCCCCATTCCGCACTTGTTATGGCCTGGGAGGACTCTCCCACTCTGGGAAGGTCAATGGTCACTGTCAGTGTCTGGCTGAAATCTTCCTTTGCCTGCTTTACATAAGTTCCTCCATTAATGGTGAAACCTGATTCCGGAGCGGCAAAATAATACCCTTCCTGAGCATACAGCTTCACTTCCATCCTGGGTACATCCTGTTCATACCACTGAAATCCGCTGTTGGTAAATTCATACTCTCCCACATCGATCTTGCCGGTTTTTACCGTCACCTCCGCCTGCTGGTCGGAAACAGATCCGCCAGGAACCACATCGGCTGTCACGGTTATGTTCACAGTTGTGATCTTCTTTCTGACAGCTGCCATAGCCGTCATGGAGTTTAATCCTGCTGCCATCGTTACAGTCAGCACCAGTGATAAGATTCTTTTACCATTCATAAACATTCCCCGTCTTTCTTCCATAAATTTCATATTGCATTGAGTAGACCCATTATAACCCATTTCAGGGCGTTTGTGAATAACCTTTCTTGTTTCCTTAAGCTTTCCATGATGGTTCAGATGCCATCTGCCGGAACAACGGCGGATCTTCCGGTTTTATTTTGGAGCAAACCGCTTTTTCGGGGATTTGTTGTTCATTAAGTATATTTTAACTTATTGATTAATTTCTTTTTTATTGATAATGATTCCTTTATTTTCTCACTTGTTAATAATATATCAAAAATTAACTAAAATTATAGCGGATTGTCGCAGAAATATATTGCATTATGACCATTAATATGATAAACTAACGTCAATGAAACATTTGCTAGAGAAAAAGAGAAAGCAGACGTTACATTTCCGCCATTATCTCTAAGACGGAATGTAATGCCGGTTCTCTTTTTCTTTTTAGGAAAAGGAGGATAAGTTTTTCATGAAAAAGAAGCCGTTTTTCCGTGTGATCGAGCCTTATCTGTATTTATTGCCTGCCATGTTTTTCTTCTCGGCATTCCTGTTCTGGCCATTCCTGAAGACCATTTGGCTCAGTTTTGCCATGACGACTCCCCTTGGAGCGGTTTCCTCCCTTGTGGGCCTAGGGAACTATTTATCCATCTTCACCTCTCAGGCCTTCCAGAACAGCCTTCTGGTATCCTTTCAATATGCAGTCATGACCGTGTTCTGCTCCATTGTCATAGGGTTTATCCTGGCAATCATTAGCAATGAAGAAATTAAGGGAAAAAACCTGTTCCGTACCATTTATGCACTGCCCATGGCCATTTCCGCCGCGGCTGCTTCCGTTGTTTTCATGTTCATTTTCCACAGCAGCCTGGGAATCATCAACAAGGTCCTTGGAACCCACATCGGCTGGCTGACGGATCCTAGGTATGCGCTTGGTGCCGTCACCCTTGTGACCGTATGGATGAACATCGGGTTAAACTTTATATTTCTTACCGCCGCCTTGCAAAGCGTTCCCATGGACTTATATGAATGCGCGGCCATTGAAGGAGCCGGATTTTATGCCAAGCACAGGCACATCACCATTCCATGCATATCTCCTACCCTGTTTTTCCTTTTGATCATCAATGTCATCAATGCCCTTCAGGCTTACGCCCAGGTTAAGATGATGACCCAGGGCGGCCCTTCCGGAAGCACCAACGTCATCGTATACCAAATCTATCAGGAAGCCTTTATCAACAGCCGGTTCGGCATGGCCTGCGCAGAATCCATCGTTTTGTTTATAATCCTGATGGTTCTGACTCTGCTTCAATTTAAACTGGAAAAGAAGGTGACCTATTGATGAAAAACAAACTGGTGAAATATTTGCTTTATACCTTAAATATCCTTTTTGCAATCGTCATCATCTCACCTGTTGTCTACTGCTTTAACGTCAGCATGATGACCATGAAGGAAGTATTTTCCGGCGGCTTCTGGCCAAGGCAGCTGATTTTGGATAATTACAGAAAGGCCCTGCAGCTGGCCCCGTTCTTTACCTTTATCAAAAACTCCTTGATCGTATCCGGTACGGTTACTTTTGGGCAGATCGGCACCGGAGCTTTGGCGGCCTATGCCTTTTCCATGATGAAATTCCGCGGCAGGAACGCCCTGTTTTTGCTTATGCTTGCTACTATGATGATCCCAAGTCAGGCAATCATCATAGCAAACTACTTAATCATCTGCGACCTGGGGCTTAAGAATACTTATACCGCCCTGATCCTCCCAAATGTTGCATCTGCCTTTGCGGTGTTTAACATGAGACAGGCATTCCTTCAGCTTCCCATGGAAATCAAAGAGGCTGCGGATATTGACGGATGCAGCAACTTCCGTTTCTTCTGCTTCATCGCCCTGCCTCTTGTAAAACCGTCTATGGGCGCACTTGGCATCTACATATTCCTTCAAAGCTGGAATCACTATTTATGGCCCCTGCTTGTAACGGATTCCGTAAACATGAGAACCGTTCAGATCGGTCTGGGCATGCTTCAGGGTGCGGAATCCACGGACTTCCGTCCGGTCATGGCCGGCTCCATGATCATTCTGGTCCCCTCCATCCTGGCTTTTGTATTAGGACAGAAGCAATTGATTTCCGGACTCACTTCAGGTTCTGTTAAAGGGTAAGTATTTTATGCAGGCCTATTGGGACTGTGTAGAGATAAAATCTATATAATTAAAGGAGGATTTATATGAAAAGAAGAAAAAGATGGCTGGCGGCAATTATGGCTGCAGTCATGTCCATGACTCTTGCAGCATGCGGAGGAGGTGCTGCCACTTCCGGGCAAACCACAGCGGCAGGCTCCACAGAAGCCCCTGACACCAAAGCCGCAGCGGACACAAAGGCCCCTGCGGAAGGCGGAAAGACAGTCATCACCTTATGGCATGCCATGGGAGGCGTTAACGGAGAAGCAACCGAAGCTCTGGTTAAGGCATTTAACGAATCCCAGAATGAGATTGAAGTGAAAAGTGAATATCAGGGAACCTATGATGACTTAATCACCAAACTGAAAGCGGCCATGCAAAGCGGCAACATGCCGGATGTATGCCAGATGTATGACATCGGAACAAAGTTCATGACCGACAGCGGTTATGCCATTCCGGTGCAGGATATGTTTGCCACTACAAACTTTGATCCTTCCACCGTTATGAACATCATCACCAGCTACTATACGGTAGACGGAAAACAAATGTCCATGCCATTTAACGTCTCCACCCCCATGCTGTACTACAACAAGGACGTTTTTAAGGCTGCAGGCTTAGACCCCAACACTCCTCCCAAGACATTTGATGAGGTTTTGGAATTTTCCAAGAAAATTGTGGAAAGCAAAGCTGCTCCGGTAGGCTATGCCCAGGCCATTTACGGCTGGTTCTTTGAACAGCAGATCGCCGGACAGGGAAAATATTATGCAAACAATGAAAACGGGCGGAAAGCCCCTGCCACGGAAGTGGATTTCTTAAACAACGGAGCAGGATTAAAGATTTTTGAAACCTGGAAAAAGCTCATGGATTCCGGATATGCGGCAAACTACGGAAGCACCACCGCAGATACTCAGACCGCATTCTTCTCTGGTCAGACTGCCATGATCATTGAATCCACGGCAATCCTTAAAAATGCTACGGCCAGCAGCGATTTTGAAATCGGTACCGGATACCTTCCAAAGATTGATGCAAGTGCTGCCGACGGCGGTGTAATCATCGGTGGCGCCTCCTTATGGATGATGGATAATAAGGATGAGGCAAAAAAGAACGCTGCCTGGAAGTTTATTGAATTTACCACCACACCGGATTCCCAGGCCACCTGGAGCATGTCCACCGGCTATTTTGCAGTTAACCCCAAGGCTTATGAAACTCCGGCCATGAAGGATTTCATTGCCCAGAATCCGAATTTTACCACTGCGATCAACCAGCTTAAGGATACTCCTGTAAACGGATACACCGCAGGCGTATTATCAGGAGTGGCTACCGAGTCCAGAAAGCTCTTTAACGAAGCAATGGAAAAGACCTATGACGGTACTTATACTCCGGAACAGGCGATCGATTTCCTGGCTGAAAAAGTGAATGCAGCCATTGCAAATTACAATTCTTCCACAAAATAAGAGAAAAAAGGGACTGTCGCACCATATTCCGTGCAACAGTCCCCTTTGTTTGTTTAAAGCTTCATGCATGAGACGGCTGATTCAGCAATAAGGCTCAAGAAACGCCCCGCCGGCCTTTAAGGTTTCCCGGAGCTGAACCACATCAATGGCAGCCACACTGATCCCCTGGCCTGCTGCAAGAGCCGCCGCAGTGCCGGCCCCTTGGCTGATGGCCATCAGTATGGGAGTTACGCGAACGGCCGCACAGGCTTCGTGAGTTGCACTCATGCAGCGCCCGGTCACCAGTAAGTTATCCAGCTCATTGGTGTATAAGCAGCGGTAGGGAATGGAATACCAGCTTCCCTTTTTTAAATAATGATGCTCCATGGTCCCCCCGTCGGGTGAATGGATGTCGATGGGATAGCCGCCCATGGCGATTGCATCCTCAAACATCTTATTCTGAAGAAGGTCCGCAGCCGTCAGCTTATATGCGCCGTTGATCTTGCGGCTTTCCCTGATTCCGATATGAGGTCCTGTGGAAACAATCACTGCCTGTTCGAATCCCGGGATGTATTTTTTCATGAAATTTACAATGATATGAGCCTGTCTTCTGCCCTCTATTTCCGCCTCGGTCAGATCAAAGGAATCCACCGCACTTTTTTTCACGATCCGGGACATATTAAGGATATATTCTCCCAGATTATTGGTTTCAAAGCACAGCACCATATCCCTGTCAATGGGAAATTCCCCTGCTTCCCTGGCCTTTTTGATAATAGAATACGCTCCCTGGACTCCGCTTCTTGGAATCAGCTCCAGACGGTCAAAGGGAATGGTAGAAAGCATATCATCCGAATGGCTTTTTACATATTCCATGACTCTTTCCCTATCTACGTTCCGCACCTTAAGGTTCATGGTCATGGGCTGGGCAAGATGGTCCTCTTCCCTTCCATAGACGCTTTCAATTCCGGCGTGAGTTGCAAGATCCCCGTCTGCCGAAGCGTCAATAAAGACCGATGCGGCTGCATCAAAGAACCCCTGTTTCCCATACAGATGCACTTTGCTGATTTTCCGCCCCTCCCGTTCACAGCCGGTGTAAACGGTGTGATACAAAAGATCAGCCCCCGATTCCCGGACCATGGTCTCCAGAACCAGCTTCATTCCTTCCGCGTCAAAGGGTGTTATGGAACTGGCATACCCTACAAAATCCTCCATATGACCAGGGGAAAATCCCTCGTTCACCATTCGCTCCACGATTTCCTCAGCGATTCCCTGCACAACCTGTGTGCTGCCTGCATGAAAGGTCATCTGGGGGCCAGTGCCCGCCATGGTCAGCATTCCTCCCAGACATCCGTTCTGTTCCACAAGAAGCGTTCTGGCTCCGTTTCTGGCGCTGGCAATGGCCGCTGATGTTCCTGCCGGTCCTCCGCCGATCACAACCACATCATAATTCAAATCCTGTTTCATATACCTTCTCCTTTTTCTTTCCCGCCCGGTATGGGCATAAAGGGATACCACCAAGGGCATTTCTTATTCCTGGCCGTTATTGAGGGCAGGATGGTGCTCTTGGGAAGCCGCTGCCAACTGGTGGTAGCGGCAGGCAAACCCATGAGCTCCGATTTCCGACAGCGCCCGGATTCCCGTCCGCCCTATTTTTAATCTGCCCAGCCTTACAATCGGCACCTGATAATCCTTACTGGTCAGTCCCAGCTCACTCCATTCCAGAAAATGATAGTATTCATGGCTCAGTATCAGGTTTACTGCCTCATCTGTCTCCATCCCGTTTTCCTCTGCCCAGAGAGAAATAGATTTCATATAGAGGTGGATCAGCTTCTGCCCGGTTAAATAATCACTGAAGTATCTCTGATTTCCCATGACGTAGTCGGTATCCACCGTTTCACAGGTGAGGCCGCTTTCTTTCACGATTCTCATAAAATTCTTTTCTCCCCGGTAACGCTTAAAAACCAGCTCTGCTGCCCTTATTCCTTTCATCCAGGCATTTTCTGTGATGACCGGTCTGTCGCATTCAGGAATCTTGCCGTAACAGATGTCACGGCTCAGCTCTTCGTCAGCCAGTTCCCTGCCGGGAAACGGCATGGAAATTTTATTCAAGATTTTTCACCGCCTGTCCGTTCTTCCTCATATTCCTCAAACTTTATGAATCTGCCCTTTTCGTTGCCACAATCAAAATCTTTTCCTCTTTGTCAAAGCCCGTAAGCTCTGCATTACCCAGGCCGCAGATCTGCTCCCGGTTCTGAAGGCCTGACAGATCAATGATACGTTTTCCTGATACCAGATAAATATTAGGCAGATTGGCGCCTCCGTCATTAAACACGGTCAGTTCTTCCAGAAACCAGTCAGCCTTTGCTTCCCATTCCTTTATCTTTGCCTCCGCAACAAGAGCATTGTTTTTCTGAAGCCGGATGACCCCCTCTTCATCGATCAGGCGCAGGGGAGTGGTGGTCGTTTTCACCAGACCCAGTAATTTTCTTTCCACCTTCTTATACTGAACCGCATACATACGGCCGTTCTCAGCCGTAACGGACAGTTCCTCCGGAGCTACTGACAGATTATCAGCAGACAGCTTTATAAGCTCTTTCACAGACAGCTTTGCACTGCCCAGGGTTTTGCTTCTCATTTCCGTAGCACCAACAGCAATCGCCCTTACAAGATTTTTCTGGGTATCAACATCCACATGAATCTCAATGGTTCCGGGCGCGGCACCGCTTTGTATGGCTTTCTGCTCCGCCTCCCTGCGGATGCTTAAAATATCTTCCTGGGAGGGATTTGACACCGTTCGTTCCACCATATCCCGGACCATGGCCAGGGCCACGCCAATGGTAGAAATGACCGCCGCATTGCCCGCGATCCGGCATTTATGCTTCAGGGTTTCGGCCAGATGAGGCACCACGCTGGCCGCTCCGCCGCCTCCGCCTACAAAAACCGTCTGCTCCGGCCGCATTTTATAATCCTTCATCAGCTGCTCTGCCACTTTCGCATTTTTTGCTGCCGCAAAGGCCATTACCTTTTTAGCAGCTTCCTCCACGGTGCAGCCCATGTTTTCTGCCAGGGGCTTCCATGCCTTCCTGGCCGCCTCCACATTCCCATAGGCGTAATCCTCCGGCTTCACATAACCGGCAATGTTGGCTGCCCCGGCCATGGTCAGGGTGACCCTTACTCCGTTGTCGCATACGATTACCGCGTAATCCGGATCAGTGGACACCGGCCTGACCGTCTCAAGCCTTGGATTCCGGATCAGGCCGGCATCCGTATAGACTTCATAATCCAGTCCTGCGATATGGGCACTTCTGGGCCCCATATCCACCGCCTTTCCATCCCTTATCTGGACCATGCTTCCGCCTCCGATTCCCACGGTCCTCACATCCAGGCTGTTTAAATAGGTTTTATGTCCTCCCACCTCAGCGTACTGGATCATGACCTTGCCATCCTTCACACAGGAGATATCCGTTGATGTACCGCCGACTTCAAAAAACAGGCCATCCGTCAGCTTTTCATACATCAGCGCTCCGGCAACTCCGGCAGCCGGTCCTGAAAGAATGGTCATAATAGGCCGGTTTCTTACCTCATCCACGGTCATGACCCCGCCGTCACACCGCATCACCATAAGCGGGCTTTTGATCCCTGCGTCCTTAATGCTTTTTTCCGTCATGGTGGCAGCTTCCAGCATTTTAGGCATAATGCTGGCATTCACCACGGCGGTCCTGGTTCTTATCTTTAAGCCGTACAGCTTGGAGATCTCATTGGTAGCGGTTCCCGGAACCTCCATCTTCCTGCACATCTCCAGAGCCATGTTTTCATTGACCGGATCATCCACGCTGAACGCTTCTGCCGCAACGATACTTGAAGCGTCCCGCTCCAATAAGGAATGGATGGCGTTTTCAATGGTGCTTTCCAGTTTTTCCGCCTCTGAAGTATCCGCATAAACATTCTGGCTCACCAGAAATTTTCCGGCTGCCAGTTCAATGTTTCCGATGTTTGTATCTGATTTGCTCTTTACTCCCTGCAAGCCGCTTCCAAGGGTCACAATGCCTACTGAGGCCACATCTCCTTCCAGAAGAGCATTGGTTGCCTGGGTCGTGCCGTGTGCGATAAAAACCACGTCCTCCGGGCTGATGCTGCAGTCTTCCATGATTTTTTGCAGCGCCTGTACAATTCCTTCCGCCACGCCTCTGGAAGAATTGTGGGTGGTCGGCGTTTTTACAACACCGACCAGCTCAAAAGTTTCATTATCAATGGCAACTGCATCCGTAAATGTGCCGCCGACATCAATTCCGATACGTACTTTCATAAAATAAAATCTCCTGTCTGAATGCTTAGAAGTATATAAATGCTGATATGATGACTCCGATCACCGAAACCGTCCAAAGGTATGGAAGCAGTTTTTTTGTTATGGTATTCACATCCACCTCGGCGAAATTTGCGGTCCAGACGTTCTGGGTATTGGTCGGATCTCCGCAGCCCTGTATCCTTTCCGCTGACAAAAACGCACCCATAACAGCCTGGGGATTCAGCGTTCCAAGGCCAATGACTAAAGCAGCGATACCGGACCCCAGTCCGAATAAGTTCATGGGACCTCTGTATAAGGATAAGGGGGCCAGGACACTGAAAAAGATGATGTATCCGATTTTTGATGAGGGAATTACCGCAATCAGGAACGGATTCAGCACTTCTTTTACCATGGCATGAGTTACCGCAAGATATAAGATACCAATGCCTATCATTAAAATGATTGCAGGTGCTGCATCCGTAATTCCATCATAGCAGGTTTTTACCAGAAGATTCATCGCCTTTGAAAAGCTCTTGGAGGTAAACACCAGGATCCATAAGATACCGGCCAGAAAGGAAGGAACTACAGGCACCTTTAAGAAAGCCACCAAAACAATGGGGATAAGGGGCGTGATCATCGCAAGCCCTCCGGTCATGCCCCGAAGCTGCTTGGTCTGGGCCTGGTCAGAGACAGGTGCGGAAAAAGCAAACTTGACTCCGTTTTTCTTAAACTCAACAAAGATCAGTACAATGGTGGCTGCCAGGGTAAGTACCAGCATATAGATCTCAAATCCTTTTATCTGGGCAATTTCCAGACCGAATATGCTGGAAAAGGAGGTCCAGTTGGCTATGTTAAAGCTGAGCCCTACGGCAAATGCCATTAAAAATATACTTGCTGCACTGACTGCAGGAACACCCACGGAAATGAGAATAGGCAGAACAATGGTTCCTACCATGATAACGGAACCAAGACCGCTTAAGGTCGTAAACAATAGAGCCACCGCAGTTACCATGATCAGCGTGACAATCAGCGGTCTGTCGCCTCCCAGTTCTGCACTCTTTTTAATAATGTTCTCAGTTACCCCCGTCTTGTTCATCAGCTGGCCCAGCCATGCGCCAAAAATAACGGCCATAATGGCGGATCCCATACGTACGGTACCGGCCTCCAAAACAGTGGAAAGCCAGCCGATCTGAGCTCCTTCCCCATTGACTCCCACGGCAGGAACTCCTGCAATCACGCAGATAACAACAGCCAATAGCGGCAGCGCCAGCAGGGTGGGCAGTTTTTTTGCCATCATAAATGCAGCGATTATAAGAAAAGCAATGATGATAAATGTTCCCTGTAACATACGTTTTTTCCTCCATATTCCCCATTATTAAGATTATAATTGATCCACTGCATGTTTAAATTGTCTGGTTACGGCTTTTACCTGATCCGCTGTCGGATCTTTTCCCATAACCACCGCTCCGATCATGACGGCTTTGCAGCCGGCTTCATAAAGATGTCTGACTTCCTCAGGACGGATCTTTTTCTGGGTAGGAATCAGGGTCGGCTTCCCTGCCTTGGCAGATATATCCGTATAACGGAGTATATCACCGTAGTTTAGCGGAGTCCCGTAAAGCTCTCCCGGCTGGACGCTGCATTCCAGTATATCAATGCCGGATAAACGCACCCCATCCAGGGTATTTTGATTATATGTACAGTCAATAGCCGCCATTTTAGTCAGTTTCCTGCTTTCCATCATATAACATGGCAGATGCTGCAGGTAAGAGGAAAAGAAACGAAGGCCCATTTCTTCCGCCTCCAGCCTTTCCTCATTGGTAATAAACGCATCTTCCCCACCAGGTACCAGTCCAACGGGTACCTCCCCGCAAAGTTTTATCAGTTCTTTTAAAAACCGGCGGTTTTCTTCATATGTCCCAAAGGTATGGCCGCTGGCGCGGTGCCATACATTTGCATGGACCTTAATTGCCTGCGCTCCCCCCTCCAGCGCAGCCCTGGCCAGCTCCAGATTGTTTTCCGGAAGGCTTACAACCAAAGTGAACTTGTTTTCTTTTACCATTGCCTTAAAATCCATTGACTTCTCCTTTCCAGGTGGCAGCTTGCCGGCGGCCGTCCGGCAGCTACATTTCATAAATCACTTTTTTCAGCACTCGCATGCCTAGATCTGTTTCCATATGGTTAATCACGGGCTTTACGGCCCTGATTTCAACAGCTTGTTTAATTAAACGTTTTTTCCGCAGCTGACCGCTGACTCGTTTTGCCAAGTCCTCTCCTTCTGTCAGCCTGCCTGATAAGTATACATTTTCTATGGGAAACAGCATGCAGATCATCTGCAGTATATTGACAATCCCTTCTGTCAGTCTGTCACTGGTTATTTTTTTATCCTCTGTTTCCACAAACGGAGTCATATCCGCTTTTTTTCCCGAACTCATATCAAGAAGCGTCCCATTGGCGGTTATGGATACAAATACCTTTTTTCCGATTTCAATATGGGCGCTGTTGGCACTCTCTTCTCTTTCCAGTATCTGCCGGAAAGAATAGACCTGGGAATATTCTTCTATGACCGGCACCTTAAACTGGGTCTTAACCGCTTCACAGAAAGAAATGGTGTCGGAAGACAAGGATGTGGAATACATGACATTAAAATCGCTGGGATTCATATCCTCCTGAAAAAGCAGGCCGATTCCGGCCAGCTGGCCATTGCATAGATTTTCTGCATCCTCTTTTAAATACTGAATGACCTTTTCCAGCAGCTCATTGCCTGTGATATAATAATCCGACAGGATCACACTGTCGCCTTTTTCCAGGGAAAGATCCATAAAATGGAGCACGGCCCTTCTCCAGCCGATTTCCAAAACGGCAATATACCCTTTGTTTTTATTAATTGACAGTTCGGTTCTCTTTCTGCCACCCGTAGAAACGGCAATTCCGCTTTCTTCGATCCAGCCCTTTTCCATCAATTCTGAAGTCAGAGAGGATACCGTGCTGGGGGAAAGCCCTATGATCTCCGATAATTCAATGCGGGAAACCGATTCCTTTTCCAGTATCACGCTCATGATCAACCGCAGATTTTCCCTTTTCATGTCCTGTAAACCGCTTTTTTTCATGTTTCTACCGCATCCTCCTTCTTTTTTCGGTCTCCGAAATAAGTATGTAATTTAAAAATATTCCATTTGCACGGAAATGTCAATGGATTATTTTTTACCTCCCGTATTTTAGGCAGAATGCACCAATTTTATTTTTTAATTTGTTAAGAATACCGAAATATTTAAGCTTTACAGAATCATTTTCTTTTGAATAATTATTTAATAATGATGGAACATCCAAAGAATTGTCAGTAATATAATTATATTTTATTAAATAATTAAAATTTAAGTACTGTTTAAGTATTATATACCTTAAACTGGTCCCGCTGAAATAGGAAACGAAGCGTTTTCTTAAATAGATCTTCTGGAGAAGAAAATATTCCAAGTAGTCTGGATAGTTAAAAAAATAACTGGAAAATTCTTATTCATCAGCCAAATAATTCCGATATATCTTTTGAACACCAAGCAGTTTCGGCCTGCAGCCGCCTCAGGCCGAAAATCGGGAAAGGAAAAATAATATGAAAAAACAAAATACGAATGTGGAAGGCACCCTCAGAGAGAAGGGCTCTCTGCTCAAAAACCTGTCTATCAGCAAAAAGCTGATTTTAGGTTTTGGTGTAATGCTGCTGATCATCATGGCATCCTCCGCCCTGTCCGCTTTGAACACAAAAAATCTCGGGTTCCAGGTCAAACGCTATTACCGCTACACCGTACCAAACACCAACAGCACATGGACCATGAGATCCGGCCTTGCCTCAGCACAAAAATACCTTTTACAGGCAGTTCTTGATGATGATGCCCAGGCCATACAGGAAAACCTGACAAAGGCTCAGGAACAGGAAGAAAGCGCTGCCGCCGCATTAGAAGCTTTTGCAAAAAACCAGTCTTCCAGTGCAAGGGATCAAGAGATTGCCCAGCTGAATGATCTGCTGGCAAAAGCCGGAACCGCCAGAGAAGAGATTTCCGGGCTTCTTCTTGCCTCCTCCCACGGAAACACCAGCAAAGCCTATGAATCCTATAAAAACAATTACTCTCCCGCCCTTGACCAGGCAGGAGAGATCCTGTTAAATTTTTCAAAGATCCAGGTTCAGTTTGCCACTTCCCAGCAGCAGGAAGCAAAAACCATTATAAAAGCAGCCTGGTTCACCCTTTCTCTGTCCCTGCTGATCTCCCTGTTATTTTCCCTTTTCATTACAGCCGTTATCAGGAAGGCCATTCTGGTTCCTGTAAAGGAAATTGAGCTTGTTTACAAGGAAATGGCAAAGGGTAATTTACAGACTCAGATTACCTATGAAAGCCGGGATGAGCTTGGAAGTATGGCGGAAAGTATCAGAAATACAAATGCCGCGATTACCTCCTATATCCGTGACATTACGGAAAAGCTGAATCTTCTGGCACAGGGGGATATGCGCTTCTCCATGGATCTTGATTATATTGGAGACTTTGAAGCCATCAAAAATGCAATCATTAAAACGGTAACATCTTTAAACCGTACCCTCATCATGATCGATGCCGCCGCAGAGCAGGTAAATACTGGGACAGAGCAGGTTTCTTCCGGCGCCCAGCAGCTGGCCGCCGGTTCCACAGAGCAGGCCGCTTCCGTAGAAGAGCTGTCCGCTTCGATTGCTAACATCACGGAACAGGCTGAGGAGAATTCAAAAAATGTTGCAAAGGCTACGGAATATGTGAAACAGACCAGCGATAATGTGAAGAACGGCGGCTCCCATATGAAGCAGCTTACAAAAGCAATGGACAACATCGGCGTCTTTTCCGATCAGATCACCAATATCACAAAGGTTATTGAGGACATTGCATTCCAGACCAATATCCTATCCCTTAACGCTGCCATTGAAGCTGCCCGGGCAGGTACCGCAGGAAAAGGCTTTTCCGTTGTAGCAGATGAGGTCCGCAACCTTGCTGCCAAATCCGCAGAAGCCGCAAAGCAGACAGCAGAACTTATACAAAATTCCGTTTATGCAGTACAGGAAGGCACTCAAATCACCCAGAAAACCGCCCAGATCCTGGAGGATATTGATAAAACCACTGGCTATATTAACGATATTGTGAATAAAATCAATGGATCAGCCTCAGAACAGGCCTCTTCCATTGAGCAGATCCGTTTAGGACTGGAGCAGGTATCCGCAGTCATTCAGGCGAATGCAGCTACTGCGGAGGAGAACTCAGCCTCCAGCGAGGAGATGAGTGCCCAGGCCAATACTCTTCGGGATGAGGTTGGTAAATTCCGCCTGGAAGCAGAACAGAGACCAGGAAGAGAACCGGATCAAAACACGCAAAGATACGATGAGGATGACAGCACAGACCCTGTCTGTCAAAAATATTAAAAATCACCGGGAAACATACAGGCACGCACATATGCCATGATATAATCAGGAGCTGCCCGGGACAGATGCAGTTTATCTGTCCCGGGCAGCTCCTTTTCTTAGGTTCTAACACCCTCCGCCGGCAAATTCAGCCAAAACCTTATTGAATTCATCCTTTTGGTCATAAAAAGCCCCATGTCCGCTGAATTCCAAGGATACCAGCCTGGAATTTCTGATGCTTTGATGCTGGATTTCTCCAAGAGGATAAGGCACTACCTTATCATGGATTCCGTGGATGATCAGGGTCGGAACCTGGATTGATTCCAGATCGGAAAACAATACCTCCTGGATCCAGGTATTTGCAATGGCCGCTGTTGCCCAGCCTGCTGCCTGCAGACCCAATTGGAGAAACCATTGGGAAAACGGCTCAGAAATATGCTGGAAGAAGAATATATTGCCAAAATCATTTAACATGTTTGGGCGGTCGGCATAGGTCCCGTCAATGATCTGAAGCACTGCCTCCTTGTCAAGCCCATAAGGGAAATTGGGACGCTTTATCAGGCTTGGCGCTGCTGCCGCAAACAAAGCAAGCCTTGATACCCCGTAGCCTCTGTGCCTTGCCATGTATCTGACGGCAATGGCCCCTCCCGTAGAATGACCTGCCAGAGTAATATCCTTTAGCTTCAGCACATTCATGACCGCTCTCACATCATCGGCCAGACGGTCATAATCATATCCGTAAAACGGCTTATCAGAATTCCCGAATCCCCTTGTATCAATGCCAATGCAGCGAAAGCCCATTTTCGGAAGGACATCAAACTGATATTCAAACAGCTTATGGCTTCCCGGCCAGCCGTGAAGAAATAAAATTGTCTTTTTGCAGTCCGGATTCAGATCTTCAACGTATATGTTTACATTTTTTTCAACGGTTATATAGTATCCCATGATCCCACTCTGCACAATATGTTTAATCTATGCTATTCCTTCTTGCCGCCTATGATTCCATCTTTTCATTAAAGCAGGGGTTCCGCCCAAATATTTGAAACAGATACCGCCTGAAATCACCAAAAGCATTATGCCCGGGACCGCTGGTTTTTAGGGAAGCACGATATCAAAAACAAAAGGGAACGTCTCTGCCGTCCGATTAACATAATCAACCTTATATCCAGTACCGTCTTGATAGAAAAAACCATTCTCCACATCAATTTTCACATAGCACATGGCCTTATGATTATCATCATTATGTTTAAAAGCCTGTTTTCCTTTGCCGTTGCAAGGGCAAAGGCACAATCTTAGAAAACAGTTCATTCATAACCTCCATTGCCTTTTCATATTCGCTCATAAGATTCCTCCTGTTATCTCCTGTTACCTGCTGCAGCTTCCGGCTCTTTATTCTGAAAAAGAAGGTGAAAATTGCAGTGCCTGTGCAATGAATTCAGGTCCTGCATAATAAAGTTCCAGGTTTCATGAAATTCCCCTGGCACAGCAAAATCCCCGGATGACATAAAGTCCTGGAACCCCTTCTGATCCAGGCCATACTTGTCTGCAAAAGAATCTGCATACCTGATTTTTTTATCATCGGACAGGTCTTCCTCATTATTATGAAGCACATGCTCCAGATTCCGTGAAAAATAATAAACGAAGTAAGGTACCTTACCAACCGCATCAGCCGTACAAAGCCGCTGCAGGATTTTAGACTTTCTTCTGTTCCGTTCAATGATCCTTTCAGGATCTGGTGCTTCAATCCTGTCGTCATAATAGCGTAGGGTTCTATCTCTGCCTTTTAGGACCCGGTCCTCCGGTATAAAGGCTCCGTCAATATCTACAAGGTGAATTACCTTTATAATATCTCTTTTTTCAAAGCCATACCGTTTTCTTTCCAACTCCATATGCTCATAAACGGTTTTAACGGCATTGGCCCCTGATATCCGCCAGTTGCTTGTCATATCCCCATGAACCACATGGAAGCGGACCTCTTCCCTATGAAATACTTTTTTAAGTACCGGACTTAATGCATCCTCATCCGTAGGCCCTTCCACAAGGTACAGGATTACCTTTTTAGTTTTGGTTCCCATCCTTTACCGCCTTTCCGGCACGGCGGAACGCCCGGCCGATTTCCACGCTGTCGGTTTCCTCATAAACAGTTTCTTTCTGACCTCCTAAAGTGATGCTCCTAAGGTACATATCCCGTAAATTATGATTGCTCTTTATATTCTGCAGACGGATATACCGGTTGGAGGAATTGGCTGTGGAAAAAACAATGCTGTTTTTGTTGATCATTTCCAGCGCACGCAGGTTATGTGATGTGAAAATCAACTGTCCCCTTGCCCCTTTTTCAAACACGGAAAGAAGTTCCCCTAAAAGGTATTCATAAACACCCGAATCCAGTTCATCAATAATCAGACACATGGAAGCGTTGTTATAAACACACATAAGGGCATTTAAAACAGAAATGATCTTAAGAATCCCTTCTGACTCATAGTTTAAGGGGATTATGGTCTCTCCCCTCTTAGAAATCAATTCCACTCTGTACCCGGTTTCTCCCCGCTCAGAAAGCTGCTCTCCAAAATCATGGATCCCTATGGAAAGGCCGGGGATTATGGTGTCAAGGACCACATTCATTTCCTCAATGATCTGCCGGGCTATTGTAAAATGCTCTTTGCTGATGACGGAAGGCTCATCCAGCCTGATGAGCAAATCTCCCTTTGCAACCCTTTCCCCAAGGTCCAGGCGGAAAGTAAAAGGGATCATGAAATTCATGCTGATTGCCCCGGCATGGGCATTGGAAATGACAAATAAATTCATGCCTGCATATTGATGAAGCGCTTCAATGAGGAAGGCATATTCCTCCGATGCACCCTTAGCGGCTGACAGAAATACCCCCCTGCCCTCCGGGCCGAAGATAAAAGAAACCAGGTCTTTCCGGGCCATCTTTTTTGCAACGGTCAAATTGACCTTATTTTCATCATTTTCCCGTATTAAATCTTCCAGCCGGTATTTTGGAGTAAAGATCCCCCCCTCAGAATGCAGTTCATAATCGATCAAGGTCTTTTTGCTTTCAAATTTTTCTCCGTTCCAGGCGGCCCCCCTTAGGATCTCCCGGGTAATTTCAAACTCGGTGCCGGTCACTCTCTTTAATTGAACAGAATATTCTGTCATGGTCTTTTTGCTGTCTGTCTGGATAATAAACCGGACCATAATCGTACAGACATCTGCCTCTTTGGAAATGTAGTGGACCGCTTCCCGTGACAAAGGCCGCCCCGTCAGCAAAACCTGGACTAACCCCATTGCCTCGATCACGGCTGTTTTTCCCGAACCATTCTGGCCATATATGCCCAGAATATCAGCAGTTTTTGAAAAATAATCCCGTTTTCCGGCAGACGGCATTACAATTTTTCCGTATTGGGTATTCTTAAATCCGCTTAATTCAATTTCACTTATGCGAACCGTATTCTGAACCATCGTTCCATCAACCCCTTTTCTGACTACAGTATAGCATAACTCTTGAATGATACAAATACTTTTCAAGTAATGGTACATTTTGTTCCGATATTGAATAATTATACTCCAAATGAAGGAATATATTCAGAGAATCAAAAAGGATTCCACCCTCTCTGTGCTTTCTTATTCGCCGCCTTCGATTGTCACCACCACACGGTTTGGCAGGCAGACAATCAGTTCTCCGCTCTTATGGATCCTTCCAGTGCGGACACATACCTTATCCGGACAGGAAGCCTCCGTAATGCTGGCATAGCCATCCTTTATGACCAGGTGGTCCGTACCCCCAAGCCCATCAATGATCATGTCTGTGTCCTTATAAAGATCCAGTGCTGCCACAGTCTTTCCGTCTACGGTGACCACCACCTGCTCCGGTGCTTTTCTGTTTCCGGCATAAAATACTGCGGAAAGCAGACCTGCCGTCACCAGGATAGCGGCAATGAGAATCAGCTCTCTTCTTTGCTTGACAGTTAATTTTTTTAAATGTTCCAATTCCGCCACCTCATATTTCTCTTAAGTTTCCTGAACCTTTATTATAACATGGCGGTCCTGTTTATAAAATAAGAAACTGGAAATAGATGTTCATAAGGAATATGCTTTCATGCGGGTCAGAAATAAAGGAAAATATGAAAAATATGGAAAAACCTAGAAGACTCATAGGTAAAATTATTAAGAATAGGAAAAATTATCGTTTTTAGATAAAATTCTGGTAAAAACAATGCTAATATGTTATAATAATGTCAAAGTGGCAATTTGTGAGCCGCTATCATACAAGGAGGGGAAGACTTGAAGAAAATAGTAGTGCTAGGTGCCGGTTATGCCGGTATTTTAACTGCCAAAAAACTGGAAAAAAAATTCCGTAAATTGAAGATGGACCATGAAGTAAGCATCTCCATCATCGACAGGCATCCATTCCATACCATGCTCACTGAACTTCACGAGGTGGCCGCTGGAAGAGTTGAGGAAGACAGTATCCGCATCAGCTTAAAGAAAGTATTTGCAGGCAGGAATGTGGAGATCATCACAGACACCATCAGCCAGATATCCATTGAGGAGAAAAAACTGACGGGAAGCCAGGGCGAATATGATTATGACTATCTGGTTCTGGCCGCCGGGTCCAAACCTACCTTTTTCGGTGTGGAAGGCGCAGAGGAATATTCTTATAAGCTTTGGTCCTATGAAGATGCTATGTTATTAAAGGAACGGATCCATGAAATGTTCCGCAACGCAGCCTGTGAGCCGGATGAGAAGGAAAAACG
Organism: [Clostridium] saccharolyticum WM1; assembly: GCF_000144625.1. Lineage (NCBI taxonomy): Bacteria > Bacillati > Bacillota > Clostridia > Lachnospirales > Lachnospiraceae > Lacrimispora > Lacrimispora saccharolytica. Next base: position 4,598,869 of record NC_014376.1, read on the forward strand.
CCGCCTTTTGACTTTTTATGTAGTTGGAGCCGGTTTTACCGGTGTGGAGATGGCGGGAGAACTGGCAGAATATGTACCCTTCCTGTGCGAAGAGTATGAAATAGATCCGTCTCTTGTTTCCATGCATGACGTGGATATATTAAAGAGAACAGTACCCATTCTTCCGGAGAAGCTGTCCGGTAAAGTAGAACGGCGCCTGGAAAAGATGGGCGTAACGGTAATGATGGAAACCGGCGTGACGGCTATTGGCAAGGATTACATCGAGTTGAATCAAAACGGCAGGAAGAACCAGTATCCGGCCGGGACGGTGATCTGGACAGCCGGTATCGAAAGCGCAGATATCACCGGGGAAGCGGCAAAAACCCTGGAATCCGTCGGACGCGGAAGAATCCAGGTTGATTCTTACCTTCGGGCCAAGGATCATGAAGAAGTTTATGTGGTAGGCGACAACATGATGTATGTTCCCCAGGGGGAGAAAGATCCTGTTCCCCAGATGGTGGAAAACTGTGAGCAGAGCGCGGATACCGCTGCCCGCAATATGGTATGCGCCATTACGGGTACAGGTGCTATGGAGGAGTATCATCCATCCTTCCACGGTGTTATGGTTTCTGTAGGCGGCCGTTATGGAGTCGCAAGGGTAGGCCTTCCCAGCCATATGTTCAATCTTTGTTCCTTCTTTGCCATGTTATCAAAGCATTTTATTAATGTGGTTTATTTTATCCAGGTACTGGGCTGGAATAAGGTTTGGAGCTATGTATGCCATGAATTCTTTACCATTCGCAACCGCAGAAGCTTTCTGGGCGGGCATTTCTCCAACAGGACCCCAAGCTTCCTGCTGGCCCCTCTTCGGGTGTGGCTGGGTGCTGTATGGGTGTTTGAAGGTGTTATGAAGATTGTGGAAGGCTGGATGGGCCAGCCTATGCTCAGCGGATTCTTTGGAGGCGCCAATCAGTTTTTCAACAGCATCCTGGCTCCCTACGGAATCACAGGCATCGGCGGAGCTGCTCCTTCTGCAGATGCAGTTGCCAGCGCAACCTCTGCTGCGGCTGACGCGGTTTCCAGTGCCACCGGAGCTGCAGCCGGTGCAGTATCTGCGGGTGTGCCTGTTTTCTCCTATCATATTTTAGGAATCATTGACGCTACCCTTGTCAGCTCTGTAGGCTTATCCCATGCTACTTTGTCTGATTATGCCTTTAAACTGGACTTTGCACCTATGAACTGGTTTGTAAACAATGTCATCCTGCCTAACGGCGGACTGCAGCTTTTCATGCAGCGGGGGATCGTGATTGCAGAGATCCTCATCGGCCTTGCTTTGATGGCAGGTTTATTCAATTTCCTTTCCTCCGGTGTGTCCCTGGTGCTTCAGTTTATGTTCGTCTGTACCACCGGTCTTTACTTAAACACGTTCTGGATGATTTTCGCCGGCATTGCAGTCTTAATCGGCGGCGGCAGAACCTTTGGTCTTGATTATTATGTCATGCCCTGGCTTAAGAAAAAATGGAGAAAACTTCCCTTTATAAGGAAGTGGTATTTATACAATGACTAATAGAGAATTGTTGGAGGATTCCGTCGGGCTGCGGTATGATTTTGAAGAGGCATTTCATTTGATGGCAGTGACTGTGGAGAAGCATTTAGCTTCCGCCCCTCCAGTCATCAGGAACTACACGGCCCATCTGGCGAAATCCACAGGCAAATTCATCCGTGCCTACGGTCTGATGGCCTGTTCCATGGATGAGGAAGATAAAGTCCCGGCGGACGCCGTCACTTTGGCATCTGCGGTAGAACTGCTGCATCTGGCTACCCTGGTTCATGACGATGTGATCGATGACGCTGATACAAGGCGGGGAATTGAAACGCTTCAAAAGAGATTCGGAAAAAAAGCTGCTGTCATCTGCGGAGATTACCTGTTGTCTCTGGCGTTGAAACTGGCGTCTTCCATTCCTCAGAAAAACCAATATGAGGCATTGGATATGCCAAATTACCTGTGCAGGATCTGCATGGGTGAACTACGTCAGGAAATTAACAACGGGAACCTGGATTTGTCGGTTTACCGGTATTTAAGCATCATCAAGGGAAAGACTGCGGCTCTTTTTGAAGCCTCTTTTCACGGCGGCGCCATGCTTTCCACAAAAGATGAGAGAAAACTCCGCATGTACCGGAAGGCTGGAAACGATGTGGGCATGATTTTCCAGCTTATGGATGACTGCATCGATTATGAGATGGAGGAGACGGAAGCCAAGAAAAATGTCCGCTCCGATTATGAAGAAGGAGTCGTTACCCTTCCTCTCATCCATGCGATGAATCAGGATGAGAGTTTTTCCGGCCAGGTTAAAAATGGCCTTGTTTCCGCCAAGGAGCTTTATACCAAAGTTTTAGAAGCCGGAGGAACTGCTTATACAAAAGCCGTTGCCGGCAGATACTATGGAAAAGCTTCAAACACCATCGGCAATCTGGGATTATCCGAAGCCAAAAAGGCTCGAATCATGACCGTGGTGGATAAATCTTATTATGGTATTAAAAAATAATACAATAGAAAGCAACATAAGGAGGAGTAATTTCTATGAAAAAACGAGTATTAGCTTTAGGATGCGGCCTCATGGCAGCAGCCTCCATTCTGGCAGGGTGTTCTTCCAATTTAAAGCAGACACCGACAACTGCAGCACCGACAGAAGCTGCAACTACTGCCGCACCGGACACTCAGGCAGAAACCACCACAGAAGCTGCAAAGGCTGAGGCTGCAGGCGGCGCCCTGTCTACGGGTTATGCAGTACTTTCTTCCATCGGTAAATCTACGGATGCAGGCGAAAAAGATGGCCTTGCTGAAGTAGATACCATGTTTGCAGCCGTACTGGTCGACGAAAGCGGAAAGATCGTAGACTGTAAGATTGATTCCATTCAGACCAAGGTAAACTTCTCCAAGGAAGGGAAACTACTTACAGATCTTGGTACTGTCGTTGAATCCAAAAATGAACTGGGAGAGAAATACGGCATGAAAAAAGCTTCCGGTATCAGCAAGGAATGGAATGAGCAGGCTGCCGGCTTTGCCAAGTATGTCATCGGAAAAACAGCTGATGAAGTTAAGGGAATCGCTGTTTCTTCTGAGGGCCTTGCAGACGATGCAGACTTAAAGGCTACCATCACCGTTCATATCGGAGACTTTATTAATGTTGTTGATCAGGCTGTTGCTAATGCCAAGAGCGCTGGCGCTGCAGAAGGCGACAAACTGGGCTATGGCATCGTAACCGGTATCAGAAAGTCCAAAGATGCAGCCGCAGATGCTGACGGTGTCGCACAGGCTTATTCTACCTACACCATTGCCACCTTTGGCGCAGACGGAAAAATCACAAGCTGTGTTCTGGACGCTTCTCAGGTCAATGTAAACTTCAATGCTGCCGGCAAGATCACCAGCGACTTAAAGTCCACTGATTTTAAGACCAAGGATCAGCTGGGTGATGCCTATGGCATGAAAAAAGCTTCCGGTATCGGAAAAGAATGGAATGAGCAGGCTGCCAGCTTCGCAGATTATGCAGTTGGCAAGACCGCCAGTGAGATTACAGGACTTGCAATTGATGAAAAAGAAGGTGCACCAACAGATGCCGATTTAAAGGCCAGCGTTACCGTTGGTATTGGTGATTTCCAGACTGGTATCTCCAAGGCAGAAGCAAATGCAAAATAAAAAAGCAGCAAAATTTATTATAATTGCCGGAACTCTGGCAGCGCTTACTATGGCGGCGGTGAATACCGCCGCCATAGGAGCAAAAAAGGAACAAAAATACCACGCCGAATTTTTGAATCTCTTCGATACCGTCACACAGATTGTAGGATATGCCAAAAATAAAGAGGAATTTACTGAACTTGCTACGGAAGTACATGACGAGCTGGAAACGTACCACAAACTGTATGACATCTATCATGATTATGAAGGGATACCCAATATTAAGACCATCAATGATAATGCCGGCAAAGGCCCTGTAAAGGTGGACCCGAAGATCATACAAATGCTGAGCCTGGCCAGGGAAGCCTATGAAAAAACAGACGGTAAGGTGAATGTGGCCATGGGAAGTGTTCTTTCCATCTGGCATGACTACCGTACCGCAGGCTTAGAAACTCCGGAAACAGCTCAGGTTCCCCCTATGGATGAGCTGAAAGCGGCCGCCCTGCATACGGATTTTTCAAAGGTAATTATCGATGAAGAAGCTTCTACCGTATATCTGGAAGACCCTGATATGAGGCTGGACGTGGGATCCATAGCAAAAGGCTATGCCACAGAGCAGGTTGCAGAATTTCTGGAAGCAAAAGGGACCGATCATATTCTTCTCAGCGTAGGAGGCAATATCCGCGCCATTGGGAAGCGTGCAGACGGAAAGCCTTGGAAACTGGATATTCAGAACCCGGATACTGACAGCGAAAAAACCGCCATCGACACGTTGGGTCTGGACGGGCTTTCACTTGTCAGCAGCGGTGATTATGAAAGATACTATGTGGTAGACGGGGTAAAATACCATCATATCATTGATGCAGATACACTGATGCCTGCGGCATACTTCCGGGCGGTCTCTATCGTTTGCAGGGATTCCGGCTGGGCGGATGCCCTTTCTACCGCCATATTTAACCTTCCCTATGAAAAGGGGCTGGCGCTGGTTGAACGCATGGATGATGTGGAAGCAATGTGGGTCATGCCGGATGACAGCATCCGGACAAGCAGCGGCTATGAGGCATACCGCAGCCATGACCGCTGATTTTACAAGCACCCTGCGGGTATCCCTGGATGCCCGAAGATCATGGGCAGATTAGAGGAAAGGTGGATATATGTCATATAGAGGACTGCAGGATTTTATTCAAACATTGGAAACGAGAGGGGAGCTGACCCGTGTAAGGGCAAAGGTATCCCCTCTCTTTGAAATAACGGAGATCACTGACAGGGTCTGCAAATCAGAAAATCCCGGCGGCAAAGCGCTTCTTTTTGAACATGTGGAAGGCTCCCCCTATCCGGTGCTGATGAACGCCTTCGGCACGGATGGCAGAATGGCCCTTTCCCTTGGAGCAGACAGCCTGGAGGATATTGCAGCAGACATCGATGCCTATTTGGATTTTGGAAACTATACGTCTGTTTCAAAGCTGATTTCCTTTGCACCAAAGCTGCTGCGCCTGTTGTGCTGTTTCCCTATCCGAAGCAGTATTCACCTGCGGCGTCCAAGCTGCCAGCAGGTGATCGAGAGAGAACCGGATCTGGGGAAACTGCCGGTACTCCAGTGCTGGCCACTGGACGGAGGCCGTTTCTTTACTCTTCCTCTTGTCTTTACAAAATACCCTGACACAAAGCTTCAGAACATCGGCATGTACCGGATGCAGGTACTGGATTCCAGGACCACGGCCATGCACTGGCAGAAGCACAAGGACGGAGCCGGCATTTACGAGGCATACCGTAAAAAAGGCTGTCCAATGCCCGTATCCGTTGTACTGGGAGGGGACCCGGCCATCACCTATGCTTCCACGGCACCTCTTCCGCCAAAACTGGATGAGATGATGCTGGCTGGATTTCTCAGGAAACGGCCGGTGAAAATGGTAAAATGCATTACCAACGATCTCTACGTGCCTGAGGATGCGGAATTTGTGCTGGAAGGCTATGTGGATCCCCAGGAAGATCTGGTTTGGGAAGGACCTTTTGGGGATCATACGGGTTATTATTCCCTGGCGGACTGGTATCCTAAATTTCATGTCACAACCATCACCCGCAAAAAGCATCCGGTTTATCCTGCCACTGTGGTTGGTAAGCCACCTATGGAAGACTGCTATATGGCAAAGGCTACGGAACGAATTTTCCTTCCTATTTTAAAAATGGTAATTCCTGAGCTGCGGGATATCCATCTACCCTTTGAAGGAGTCTTCCATAACTGCGCAGTGGTATCCGTAAAACCTTCCTATCCTGGCGCTGCCAGGACCGTTATGAACGCTATCTGGGGTATGGGACAGATGAGGACCGCCAAGATGATCGTGGCAGTTGATGAAACCATTGATCCCAGTGATACGGCGGCAGTCTGGCGGGAGGTGTTGCGCTATGCCCATCCCGGAGAGGACTTTGTGGTCAGCAAAGGGCCATTGGATGCCTTAGATCACTCCTCTGATTACCCCTTGTACGGCGGACGGCTTGGCATTGATGCCACCAGCAAAGGGAAAGAAGCATTCCCCCAGGGCTCCATTTTCGTTCTGCCCCTCCATAAGGAACAGCCCTGGGAAGGAAGGCAAAAAGCCCTTGCTTTATTGGAAGAGAAAAAGGCTTCCCTCATAGTAGTTGTAGACGAGGATGTGGACCCCTCGGATCATTCCACCGTCATGTGGCGGGTGTTCAACAATATTGACGTTACCAGAGACATGTTTACTGCAGGCCGGCGGGCAGCTTTTGACGCCACAAGAAAAAGACTGGAGGAAGGACTTTCCCGTCCCTGGCCCGAAGACATTGTGATGACGGATGAGGTCAGAAAAAAGGTATCAGAGAAATGGAGTACTTATGGGATCGATCATGATAAAAATAGTTAATAAACTGAATGAATACGGGAAACTGGTCATGTTCAGCCATACCATCTTTTCCCTGGCCTTCGCTGCGGTAGCCCTCCTTGCAGCTTCCGGGGGCCGGCCGGATCCAAAGGTGGTGTTCTGGGCTGCCCTTGCCTTTTTAAGTGCCAGAACAGGGGCCAATGCCCTAAACCGGGTGGTGGATGCCAGGATCGACGCAAAAAACCCCAGGACAGCCAGCCGCCAGATTCCCCGGGGGGATATTGGAATAAGGGAGACCCTGGCCCTGGTGGCTGTCTGCTTTCTGGTTATGGTGTTCAGCGCTTCCCGGTTAAACTTATTGTGCCTCCTCCTGTCTCCCATTGCTTTGTTCCTGATGACGATTTACTCCTACACAAAGCGATTTACCTGGATGTGCCATCTGGTTCTGGGAATTACGTGCGCCTGCGCTCCCGTAGGGGCGTGGCTGGCGGTAACGGGGCATTTCTCCCTGATACCGCTTTTCTTTGGCGCGGCAAACTGCCTCTGGACCGGGGGATTTGATATTATCTACGGCTCTCAGGATTATGAATTTGATAAGGCAAACGGCCTTCATTCCATTCCGGTCCGGTACGGCATAAAAGGCGGATTAATCATCAGCACCCTGTTCCATGGGGCGGCACTTTTTTGCCTGTGCTTTGCCGGTGTTCTACTTTATCCTCAGTTTGGTTTGCTTTACGGAACAGGTCTGGGAATCATTGCAGTCCTGATGGTGATCCAGCACCGGCTGGTATCACCGGACCACCTGGAAAATGTTAATATTGCATCATACAGCATCAGCCAGATCACCAGCATCGTGCTTCTGGTTTTCGGGACTTTGGATGTATACTTTTAAAGCAAAGGAAAGAGACGGACAATGAAACAATATGTAGTTGGAATAACAGGCGCAAGCGGCAGTATTTACGGCCTGCGGACAACGGAGGCCCTGCTTGAGGCCGGAGCCAGAGTGCGGCTCATACTGACCGGAACCGGGGAAAAGGTGGTTGCCTACGAGACCGGACAGGAAGCCGGTGAGTGGATCGCCGGCTTTAAGAAACGATTCCCGGATCAGCTTATTCCGGAAGATAACAGTGATCTGTTTTCTGCGTCTGCCAGCGGTTCCCATCTGGCGGATGGAATGATTATTGCCCCTTGCTCCATGTCAAAACTGGCCCACATTTCGGCAGGCATTACACCGGATCTGATGACACGGGCTGCGGATGTGGCACTGAAGCAGCGCCGACCTCTGGTGCTGATGCCAAGGGAAACCCCCCTGTCCCAGATCCATCTGAAAAATATGCTGGCACTGGCAGAGTGCGGAGCCTTTATCGTACCCGCCATGCCCGCCTTCTATCAAAAGCCAAAAAGCCTTGATGACATGGCAGATTTCATGGCAGGCCGGGTATTGGACTGCCTGGGAGTGGAAAACCACCGGTATGCCAGGTGGAAAGAAGAAGTATAAAATAATATATATCAAATAACTAAAAAGGATTATAAGAAAATATATGGAAAATTCAGGAAAGAAAACAATGAAACAACGCCTCTTAAGAGGCAGAAAAATCCTCCCTCTGCTGCTGTGGGGCGCAGCGGCCGCCCTTTTAAGCGGTTGTACCGGCAAGGCCGCTCCCCCGGTGGATACCACTATTCATTTGGGAGTCATGTATTCTTCCGATATCGTACCCCTTACCATCATTACAGAACAGGGACTTGATAAAAAGTACGGGTTTCAGCTGGATATGCAGGTATTTTCTTCGGCCAAAGACCGGGATGCGGCCCTTCAGGCCGGAAAGCTGGACGGAGTGTTTACTGATTTTATCGGTCTGTGCATGTATCAGAATGCCGGACTGGACGTAAAGGCTACCGGATGTACGGATGGGGATTATGTACTGCTGGCCGGAAAAGATACCGGGATCACTTCTCTGGAAGCTGGAGCCGGAAAAAGCATTGCAATATCAGAAAATACTCTGATTGAATATTCTCTTGATTATATTTTAAATAATGCCGGATTGGATGATACATATCTGGACAAGCAGGTGGTGCCGAGGATCCCTGACAGACTTGAAATGCTGCGAAACGGCAAAGTAGATCTGGTTCTTCTGCCGGAGCCCTTTTCCACTCTTGCCATTAAGGATGGCGCCGTCATCCTGGGAAGCGCCAACACGGACGGGCTGTATCCCGCAGTATCTGCATTCACACAGAAAGCCATTGAAGAAAAATCCGCCCCCCTTCAAAAGATGTATCAGGCATACGATGAAGCCGTTGACTACCTTAACAGCACACCTCTTAAGGAATATGAAGCCGTTGTCATCAAGGGTGCAGGTTACCCGGAGGAACTTACCGGAAGCATCAAGCTTCCTGTATTCCGGAAAAATGAGCTGCCAAAGACTGCTGACCTGCAGGCTGCCGTGGAATGGGCATCAGAGAAAGGGTTATGCAGCCCAGATTTAAAGCCCGAAGAATTGATGGGAAAACTGAAATAAAAAATCAGGATGAAAGGAGGGAACCAGATGCTGGAAGTAAATGACGTTTCCGTTACATATGAAAAAGGCGGGATACATAAGGTCATTGACCGTATGTCCTGGCAGCTGGAGACAGGGACGGTCCTGGCCCTGGCCGGTCCCTCCGGCTGTGGTAAATCCACCATGATCCACGCCCTGGCCGGACTCCTTCCTTATAAGGGTTCCATCACCCTGGATGGAACCTTGCTTAAACCGGAAATATGTTCCATCGGGCTGATCCCCCAGAACTACGGGCTTCTGCCCTGGAAAACCGTCAGAGAAAACTGCCTTTTTGCCGCCAGGATCAGAGGAAATACCGGGGATTTGGAAATACGGCTTACCAACCTTTGCAGAGAACTTGGGATTCATGGTCTTTTGGACCGTTATCCTGGTACGTTAAGCGGCGGCCAGGCACAGCGTGCCGCCCTAGCCAGAGCATTTCTTATGGATCCGGAACTGCTTCTTATGGATGAACCCTTCGCAGCCCTGGATATTGGAGCTGCATTGGCAGCAAGGGATTTATTTCTTAGGATCTGGAACGAAAAAAAGCCCACCACAGTCATTGTGACCCACCGGGTAGAAGATGCCCTTTCCCTTGCCCACAAAATCGCGGTTATGGAACGGGGCGGGGGCCTTTATACCTTCCGCAACCCTTGGCAGGGAGTACCGCATCCTTTTGAAGCAGCATACAGGGAGCTGGAACAGCAGATAACAGAAAAAGTTATAAAGGCGGATGAGGGCGGAAAGAAACGTTTGATTCATTAGGAGACAAAATATGAAGAAAAAATTATGGGTCTTTTTAAAGGGATTTTTGCTTGTGAATTTGTTATGGTTCCTGCTCGCCGAATTGATGGCAACTTCGGTGCTGCCTGGACCGATTACAGTCTACAGCAGATTTGACCAGGTGGCAAATGGAAAGCTATTGCTCCATATCGGAGCCAGCTTAGGCCGTGTTGGAGCGGGCTTGTCCATTGCCCTTATCATAGGCATTCCTGCTGGAATTATCATGGCTTCTTCTCCTATGGCCAACCGCCTTCTCCACCCTCTGGTCTATTTCTCCTATCCGGTTCCCAAAACAGCTCTCCTTCCGGTCTCCATGCTTCTTTTAGGCCTAGGCAATGGATCTAAGATCCTCATCATCGTCCTGACTACGGTATTCCAGATCATAGTGGCGGTCCGGGATTCGGCAGAGCATATTGATGAAGACATTTACTATATGGCAAGAAGCGCCGGCGCCCATAAGAAAAACATACTAAAAGATATCACTCTTCCGGCAGTGCTTCCGGAGCTGTTCACCAGCATACGGATCGGAATGGGAACCTCCCTGGCCATTCTTTTGATTGTGGAGGCTTACGGAACCCGATGGGGGCTGGGCTACTACATCCTGGACGCCTGGTCCAGAATCAATTATATTCAAATGTACGGAGGCATTGTTGTCATGTCGGTGGTAGGTGCAGCATTGTTCTGGGCATTGGATGGGATTCAGTGGGCATTGTGCAAATGGGCAAGGTAACTTCCCTGGCTATAAAATAAATTGACACCTTGACAATGCTAATTAAATAAAGTATATTAGTAATATCTTAATTACTTATTTGGAGGTGTCTATGAACAAACCAAAAAGGATCGCCCGCATCGGCAAGGAATGTGTGGCCTGCGGGAGCTGTGTAACAACCTGCCCGAAGGGAGCCATCGCCATTGCTTCCGGCGTTACTGCCCGGATTGACAAGGATAGGTGTATTGGCTGCGGCAAATGCGCCAGGATATGTCCTGCTGATGTAATCACAATTGAAGAACGGAGAGCCGCCGTATGAAAAAGAATTGGTATGAATTTCTCTGGATTGTGGAACTCATTTATTTCATCCTGGGTCTGTGTAATATTCTCTTCGCATGGCTTGGCATGGTGTTTTTTACTATTCCCCTGCTGGCTGCCATTATGGGAGGAAACAAGATATATTGCAACCATTTTTGCGGGCGGGGGCAATTACTTGGCCTGCTGGGAGGCAGATGGAAGCTCTCCCGCAATGTGCCGCCCCCCAAATTTTTGCGCAGCCGCTGGTTCCGGTACGGGTTTCTGGCTTTTTTTATGACCATGTTCAGCCTGATGCTTTTTAGTACTTATAAGGTTTTTGCCGGCGCACCACTGAAAGAAGCAGTAACTCTTCTGTGGGTATTTAAGCTTCCCTGGCAATGGGCAGACGTCTCCATGACAGCTCCCTGGGTGGCGCAGTTTGCCTTCGGCTTTTTCGGCGTAATGCTGACCTCCACGATCCTGGGCCTTGGTACCATGGTTCTGTTCCGTCCCCGTTCCTGGTGCGTCTACTGCCCCATGGGGACCATGACCCAGGGAATCTGCCGGCTGAAACTGGGAAAGGAGGGTACCGACTGTGGAAGAACAAGCAAAAAAGATAGCGGAGCTGCTTAAAATATTGGCCAATGAGCACCGCCTGCTGATATTGTGCGCACTGATCCAAGGGCCCCTTGCGGTAGGAGAAATCCACAAATATACTCCCAACATTACCTCTTCCGCGCTCTCACAGCATTTGAACCAAATGAAGACAGCGGGTATCCTGTCTTCTGAAAAACTGGGTATGAACGTGGTATACAGCATTCAGGACCAGCGGGTGATCTTACTGATCGGGTCTATCAAAGAGCACTACTGCAGGGAATGAATTTGATGGGCGAATAAGATCAAAGGCAAGGGGACTGGCAGATGCCAGTCCCCTTGCCTTTTGCCGCTTACCCATAGAGACAGGAGCGGTTTATATTCTGTTTTTCTTTTAGGTAAACTGATTCGCCAGGGTGCTGAGCACCTTTGCCTGGGCGGTAGCCGAATTGGACTGCACCACTGCCGTAATTTTCACCACACTGTCGGTGATGTGGGAGACAGAACGGCTTTGCTCCTCTGAGGCTGACTGGATCTCTCCGATGCCAGATGCAATCTCTCTGGCATCCATTAATACAGTGCTTAACATCCGGACCATGGAATCAGTTAAGTCCTTTCCTGTACAATCAATTCTTCCAGATATTTCAGATTTATTGAGATCTTCCCAGAAGTATGGCCACTCTGAAGTAATATGATTGCCGGCAAAAATACTTATGTTGTGTATTTTACACCTTTGTGTGATATTGTCGGATTTACATTTCCAGTCCCCACAGCTAAAATGGTACTATCAGATAAACAGTGAAACAACCATAGGGAGGAAAGAATCGCATGAAGAAAACAGCAAAAATATCAGCAGTCTTATTAGCCATGGCACTGGCAGCCACCGGCTGCAGCTCTGGAAAACCGGCTGATAATAACACAGCGGCTGACACGGGAAAAACTCAGGCTGCCGCTCAGACACCAGGAGAGGAAGATCCGGTTTTGGTAGTCTATACCGCCCGCGGCGAATCTTTAAACAATGCCGTGATTCCGGAATTTGAAAAGGACACCGGCATTAAAGTCGAGGTGGTAGTCGCCGGCACCGGCGAGCTGTTAAAAAGAGCTCAGTCAGAAAAAGCCAATCCTCTTGGCGATATCTTCTGGGTGGCTGACCAGACCATGTTATCCGCATCCAAAGACCTGTTCCTGGAATACGTATCCTCTGAAAATGACAACATGATCGATGCCTTCAAGAATACCACCGGTTACTTTACCCCTGCATTTGCAGATCCTACGGTTATGATCGTAAACAAAGACTTAAAAGGCGATACGAAGATCGATGGATTTGAGGATTTATTAAATCCGGAGTTAAAGGGAAAAATCGCATTTGGCGATCCAGTAAACTCCAGTTCCGCGTTCCAGTCATTGCTGGCTATGCTTTATGGCATGGGCAAAGACGGGGATCCCCTTTCAGACGAAGCTTGGGCTTTTGTTGACAAGTTCATTGCCAACTTAGACGGTAAAATGTGCAACAGCTCCAGCCAGGTGTATAAAGGCGTGGCTGAGGGCGAATATGTGGTTGGTTTAACCTGGGAAGATCCTGCTGCCAACTATGTTAAGGAGGGTGCCGCAGTAGAAGTTGTATTCCCGGCGGAAGGAGCCATCTTCCCCGGAGAATCTGTCCAGATTCTAAAAGACTGCAAACACCCGGAAAATGCAAAGAAATTTGTAGATTATATGCTGTCAGAGAAGATCCAGAATGCTGTCGGTTCCACACTGACCGTACGGCCTTTAAGGAAAGACACCACTCTGGCTGATTATATGAAACCTCAAAATGAGATTAAATTATTTGATAATTATGATGAGGGATGGGTAGCAGAGCACAAATTAGAAATCACCAATCGGTTCAGTGAGCACCTGGAAACATCCATGGATTAATAAACCGCATCCATTCAAAGAAAGACTGCCTGAGACTCAGTCAGGGGCAGTCTTTTTGTACAAAAAATTATGAAGTATGTTAGGAGACAGGAACAATGGGAGTAGCAATCAGTATAGAAAACGCAGTAAAACGCTTTGGTAAAGATACCATTATCAATGGTTTATCCCTGGATATTAAACCTGGAGAGTTCTTTACCCTGCTGGGACCCTCCGGCTGCGGCAAGACAACCCTGCTTCGAATGGTCATCGGCTTTAACAGCATTGAGGGCGGCGAAATCAAGGTAGACCAGAAAGTAATCAACAACATCCCAACCAACAAGCGAAACATGGGTATGGTCTTCCAGAACTATGCCATTTTCCCTCATATGTCAGTCAGGGATAATGTAGCTTTCGGGCTGAAAAACAGGAAAATACCTGCATCACAAATCGAAGCCCAGGTAGATGAAATCCTGAAGATCGTCAAAATCGACCATTTAAAAAACCGTATGCCAGCCAAACTGTCAGGCGGCCAGCAGCAGCGTGTTGCCCTGGCACGGGCCATCGTCATTCATCCCGAAGTTCTTTTGATGGATGAACCGCTGTCAAACCTGGACGCGAAACTCCGGGTGGAGATGAGAAATGCCATTAAGCGGATCCAGCAGCAGATCGGAATTACCACCGTTTATGTAACTCATGACCAGGAAGAGGCCCTGGCCGTATCAGACCGGATCGCTGTCATGAACGGCGGTGTGATCCAACAGATTGATACGCCTAAGAACATCTATCAGCGTCCCGCAAACTTATTTGTATCCACCTTTATCGGCTTGTCCAATATCCTGTCCGGTAAAATATCGGTGAAAAACGGAGAGACCTCCATTCAGATACAGGATTATACCGTACCCATGAGCCAGTTAAGCCAGGAAGTGAAGGACGGACAGAGGATCAAGGTATCCATCCGACCGGAAGAATTCATCATCAACCAGGCAGATGGTGCCGGCATCCCTGCAACAGTAAAAAGCAGCGTATTTCTTGGTATAACCACCCATTATTTTGTTGCACTGGCAGACGGTCAGGAAATCGAAGTCATTCAGAATTCCGATATCTGGGATATCATCCCGGATGGCTCTGGCATCCGTCTTGCTGTGCAGCCTCAAAAGATCAACATCTATACAGAAGACGGAAATAAAAATCTTGTGGTCAGGAGGGATCAGGTATGAGATATGCCGGTGAAAAGAAATGCAATATTTGGGTCGCCATGGCACTGGGGATTCTCAGCCTTTTTCTTATCTTTGTCGTCTATCCCTTAGTTCTGATACTATATAAGAGTGTACTGACCCAGGATGGTTCCCTCAGTCTTGCATATTTCGGTAAATTCTTTGCCAGAAAATATTACTGGAGTACTCTGGTAAACAGTTTTAAAGTCACCATCGTTTCCACCCTGCTGGCGGCTGCTCTGGGTCTGGTTATGGCATATGTTCTGCGAAGTGTACGAATCAGAGGAAGTAAGTATTTAAATATCCTGATTGTCATGTCCTATCTTTCTCCTCCGTTTATCGGAGCTTATGCCTGGATCCAGTTGCTTGGGCGCAATGGCTTTATCACCAGGATCTTAAACAACCTGTTTCAAGTGAAGCTAAACGGCATTTATGGGTTTGCCGGAATTGTTCTGGTCTTCTCATTGCAATCCTTTCCGCTGGTTTATATGTATATCTCAGGTGCTCTTAAAAATCTGGATAACTCCTTAAATGAAGCCGCCGAAAGCCTGGGCTGCAGTGCCGTACAGAGAGTGTTTCAGGTGATCGTGCCGCTTGTCATGCCCACCATGCTTGCCAGCTCCTTACTGGTATTTATGAGAGTGTTCTCCGATTTTGGTACCCCCATGCTGATCGGCGAAGGTTATAAGACATTTCCGGTATTGATGTACAGCCAGTTTATGGGTGAGGTGAGTACGGATGACCATTTTGCGGCTGCACTCTGTGTCATTATCATCGGCATCACCCTGGTGTTGTTCTTCTTTCAGCGCTATCTGGGAAACCGGTTTACCTATTCCATGACCGCATTGAAGCCTATGGAAGCAGAACATTGTACTGGCCTTAAGAATGTATTATCCCACTTATTTGTATACCTGGTTGTCCTCATCGCCATCTTGCCCCAGCTTACCGTTATTTTTACTTCCTTCCTGGCTACCGGAGGGGGAAGCGTATATACCGGCGGTTTCTCACTTGATAACTATCGGAATACACTGTTTTCAAAGAATAACAACGGTGCTATTTTCAACACTTATTTATTCGGTCTTTGTGCCATAGCTGTGGTTGTGGTGCTGGGAGTTCTGATCTCGTATCTGACGGTACGAAAAAAATCAATTTTAACGAATATCCTTGATACGGTCACCATGTTCCCTTATATCATACCAGGCTCTGTTCTTGGTATCTCATTTTTATATGCCTTTAATTCAAAACCGTTTCTCTTAAGTGGCACCGCCCTCATTATCGTCATCTCACTGTCCATACGTCGCATGCCCTACACCATCCGTTCCAGTACTGCCATCATTGGACAGATCAGCCCCAGTGTGGAGGAGGCTGCCATCAGTCTGGGCTGTTCTGAGACGAAATCATTTGCAAAAATTACAGTTCCCATGATGATGTCCGGTGTATTATCCGGCGCCATTATGAGCTGGATCACCTTAATCAGTGAGCTGAGCTCTTCCATCATCCTCTATACCAGCAAGACCCAGACACTGACCGTAGCGATTTATGCGGAGGTCATCAGAAGCAACTTCGGTAATGCAGCTGCTTATTCTGCCATCTTAACCCTGACCAGCATCCTATCGCTGCTTTTATTCTTCAAACTAACCGGCAGCAATGATATCAGCATTTAGCGGAAGCAATGAGCCGTAGGAAATAAGTCATAAAAAGATTTTTGTTGTGCCTGCACATAAGAAAATCTCTTTATGACTTATTTCATAAGGCGAATGCCCGTCAGCTCATAAAACCGCAGGTTTTATAAGCTGATCAGCGGACTTATGGTATAATAAACACAAACGGCGATTCGCCATACACCGATACCATTGGAGGCCTCCCCTATGAAAAGTAACCAATACAAGGACTACATCAAAAAATCCTTTATCAAATACGCCCTTTCCATCATCTCACTGCTGTTTGTGCTGGTGCTCTTATTTCTATTGATCAATGTACAATGGCTGATCTCCGGTTTTAATAAAAGAAACCATATACAGTTATCCGGTATCCTGGATCAACAGTTCCTTCTCTATCAACAAGGCCTGACTCAGCTTTCCCAAAGTCCGGATCTTCTGACCGCACTGGACAGTACAGACTCTGCCGTCATCACTGCAAACAACCGGCTTCTTTATGAGTTTGCCAATGCCCAGACAATCCGTTCCTCCTTTGTACTCTTGAACCAGAATGGCCGCATAGTCAGCAGCAATCTGTTTGCCGGCAACCAGGAAATTTTTCTTGACAGCGATATCTTTCACCGCATGACCAGTCAGATGCAGGAGCAGCCAGAAAAAATCTTCGCACTGCCAAGCCGGCTAAACTATGCCCATGGACAGGCCGGAGATTTCATTCTTGGCAAAGCCGTAGTAAAGGAGGGCGTCCCTGCCGGCTATCTGTTTTTTGACCTGCTGGACTCCAATCTTTATGAAATCATCCGCAGATATCCGCTGGATGATGTTATCATTACAGACCGATATGATAATCTCATTTTTTCTATCAGCCGCCAGCAGACTGACCCTATGGATAAATACCCATCCGGAAAATACCGCATGGACTGGCAGGAAGGAAATGTGGTAAAGGTCAACGGAAAACATTATCACATTCAAAAAAGTTCCCTTCCCGGGAGTTCTCTGATCTTATATTCTCTGGTTTCCACGGAATATCAGAAGAATCTGCTGTTTTACGGCTTTTTCTTCATGCTTACCGTAGCAATTCTGCTGGTGATCATTTCGCTGCCTGTTACCGAACACATTACCCAGAAAAACCTTCTGGCCATCAACGAGCTGCAGAACTCCATCGAACAGATGGGAAAGGGCAATATGAACTACCGGCTCCGTTCCCAGGTTTTCGATGAATTCCAGAAGCTGGATGATGCATACCGGCACATGGTAATGCAGCGGGAAGAGCTGCTGACGTATAACAGTGAACTGTCGGAACGTAAGCGGATCATGGAAATCAAACAACTAGAAGAGCAATTTAACCCTCATTTTATTTTTAATGTTATGGAGACTCTCCGGTATGAAATAATGATTGATGCAGCAAAAGCTTCTGATATGGTTCAGTCTTTCGCCAGCCTCATGCGCTACAGCATCCATTATGGCAGCACCATTGTCTCACTGAGAACGGATATCGAATATATCAATGATTATCTTCTGTTACAAAAAATGCGCTATAACCGGCGTTTAAACTATCATATTGATATTCCGGAGGAGCTGCTGGAATACCGGATACCCAAGCTGCTGCTTCAGCCGGTTGTAGAGAATTCCCTGGTTCACGGTATGAAAAACACCCACTCCATCTCCATTGCGATTACCGGTCGTGTGCATGAAGAGCTGCTGGAGCTGTGTGTGGAGGATGACGGAAGCGGCATTGATGGGGAACGCCTTGCCAGTCTGCGGGCCGGGCTGGAGTCGGAGGATGAATATAAGGAGCATATCGGTCTCTACAATTCCCATCGTGTCGTACGGCTGTTATATGGTCCCGGATATGGTCTTTCCATCGAAAGCCAGCCAGGTTCCGGCACGCGGGTCATAGTAACCATGCCGGCAGATATGGAGGAGGATTATGTATAAGGTTTTACTTGTAGAAGACGAAGACATCATCAGAAAAGGGCTGATGTTCATGGTGAATTGGCAGGAGCTTAATTGTGTGGTCGCAGGCGAAGCCATAGACGGAGCCGATGGCATACAAAAGATCAAAGACACAGAACCCCACATCGTTATTGTAGATATTAACATGCCCATCATGAATGGTCTGCAGATGTTGGAAGAAAGCATAAAAGAATATGGCTATGAAGCCATTATCGTGTCCGGATACGGGGAATTTGAATTTGCCAAAAAAGCGATTCGCCTTGGCGTAACAGAGTATTTATTAAAACCTGTGGATTTTACAGAACTTTATGACGCAATTCACAAGATAACCGAAAAGCTGGAGGCCAATACACGGATAAAAGGATATATCCGCCAAATTGATATGGAAAAGAAAAAGCTGGGCATTTTAGAAACAGATATTTCTGAAACAGTCACCTTCAAAAATAAATATGTGAGCGCCATGATAAAATACATAGAAGACCATTACTCTTCCCGCCTTTCCCTAACTGATTTAAGCGAAAAATATAAACTATCCTGTACCTACCTGAATACGAAATTCAAAGGCGAGACCGGCTACACCTTCAATGATTTTTTAAACCGCTACCGGATGCAGAAGGCCGTGGAGCTTTTAAAATCAGATCAGTATAAGGTTTATGAAATCGCAGAGATGGTGGGATTTTCTGAATATAAGTATTTTATTAAGGTGTTTAAGAAATATATCGGCTGCTCTCCTGCTAAATTTATGGAGGCGGGTGAGGGGAAGTAGGAGGCCTGCTGGATTTCCGCTTCCGGAAAGACAGCTTTAATATATTTCTTCCAATGGCCGTTCCTGCCATTCTTTTACGATAGGGAGTATTTTATCTGTAATCCGGCTGATGGTGCTGTCTGAAATATCGACTCCATAAAGTTCCTGCATGTGGCTCTTATTCTTCAAAAACATGACTGACTCTGATTTGCTGGATATGCATTACTTCCTTATCAAGGATATGATCTTGATGTCGATGAGTTTGAAGAAGGTTTTTATATTGATCTGTTCCAGCCACCGTCTATTTGTTATGCCCGCCTCTGTGCGGGCTATTTTATTTAGGAGTTCAACCAAGGTCGAACGTTCCTATTCTACAAGAAAAACGGTTAGGACAACATACAATGTCCTAACCGTTTTGTTCAAGTCTTACTGTTAAATCAGGAATTTCATAAGCTGAACTAGTCAAATATTTGCAATGATTCAACTCTCCCGGCATACAGTATCCATATAGACAACCGATAAATCCAATATTATTTGCTTCTGCCGCTTCACAGTCATAGTTTCGGTCTCCTACCATAACCGCCCATTTAGGTTTACAGGTTTTCAGAAGAACCCGTAAACTGTCTTTTTTTGTTCCTTCCTCTGTGAGCCCCTGAATATAACAGAACTGATCGCCAATCTTTAGAGTATCTAGTATTGTCTCAAGTTCCTGTGGATAAGCATTGGAGCAAATTGCCAACTGATAACCTTTTTGTTTCAAGGTCTCCAGCATTACCGTGACTCCCGGATACGTTGTCGCTTTTCTTTTGATTCCTTCGATCCAGTATTTTGTAATACTATCGAGGAACTGATTTCCCAGTGTTTCTTTTTGATCCCCTAGAAAATAGAGGATATCTTCCTCAAAAGGTGCCCCTATTCTTGCTCTTAATTCTGCATCTGTATAGTTCGTTTTTCCGATTTCGGTAAGTGCTTTGCGATATGCATCTATGGCATAACGTTCTGTCTGATTTAAGGTACCATCTACATCAAAAATAACAAGTTTAGAAGATTCCAATTGAACACCCCAAAATACATCCGACAAAAATGCCTAATATAATATAGATTGTTTTTACATTTTTATGATATAACCATACACATAGGAACGTCACCCCAAGTGGAAGTAGTCCCGGAAAAATCTGATCAAAGATTGATTGCAGGGTTGTTTCTGCCTCTGCCAAAGTAAAACTTAGGGTAGTTTGTAATGATACCATTGTCGCAATCATTGCACCGATTACGGTCATACCTAAGATTGATGCACCATATGACAGCTTTTCCATTGTATGGTTTTCCGATGTATTTTCCAGAAAGCTTGTTCCCAGTTTATATCCATACTTTCCAGCAAGTATTTTCGTAACAAAATGAATTGCAGTATAAAGCAAGAAGTAAATAATAGCCCCCAGAATATTGCCACTCTGTGCTATTCCAATGCCAATACCTGCTGTAATGACACGAAATGTTCCCCAAAAGAAAGAATCACCAATTCCTGACAATGGTCCCATCAAACCGACCTTTACGTTATTAATGGAATCCGTTTCAAATTCTTCTGATTTTGCATTCTGTTCTTCCATTGCAACGCCAAGACTCATCACAAAAGGTGATACATGTGGCGTCAGGTTAAAAGTTTCCGTATGACGTTTAAGTGCTGCATAAAAATCATCGTCATTGGGGTATATTTTACGAAGAGGTCTTTCTATTGCATACATATACCCATATGCCATCATTTTATCAAAAGACCACGAGCTTTGTATTGTAAAAGATCGCCAGAAAATGCTTCTGTAATCTTTTGCAGACATAATTCCATCATCTTTTGCTCTATTCTCATTGTTACCCATCTTAGAAATCCTCCTCTTCTGCAACATCAAATTTCATGCTGTTTACTGCAATAAATGCAATACAAAGACCTGCTACCGCAACTCCGATTACATCCATTCGAAGATATGTAACACAGATAAATCCCAGAAACAGGTATGGAATCACTTTTTTGTTTGCCATCATTTTAATTAAAAGCGCAAGTCCCACACAAGAAAGCACACCTGCTGCAACATTAAATCCATCCATAACGACCGACGGAATTGCATTTAAAACAGTATTAATCGTATTTGCGCCAAAGGCAACGGCGATAAATACAAGCAACGCTGATGGAATTCCAATTGACAGCGGCACTACTGTCAGGTGTAATAAATTTGCTCTTTTAAGATTTCTCTGCTCCAGTGCTTTTTCAATCTGTTTTCCAGCCCAGCTTCCCGGAATTGCATAGCAGAAATTCCTCCACATCTGCAGAAATACTGACAGTGGTAATGCCAATGCAACTGCTGCTCCTACTCCTGCTCCTGACTGTATCGCTACTGCAATACTCAGCACGCTGGATGCATAAACTTCTGGAGGAACAGCACTTCCTACCATAATAGATCCCATAAACATAGCTTCCAAAGACGCACCAATAATAATTCCTGTCGTCATATCCCCCATAATCAGACCAATAATCGGGCCGGTAAATAGCGGCCTTGACATCATAGATGCCCCAAACGTCTGCTCATCAATTGAAGCAAGAAATGCTACAGCTGCTACTAATAATGCTTGTAACATATCAAATTCTCCTCTCTTATCATAAATATCAGATTATACGAATGTTTCTGCCATTACCTTTTTATCTGTCGGTACTGCACGACACTCTACTTCTGCACCTTTCGCAACCATTTCTTTAATATTATTTATATCATCCTCCGTGACAGCGATAGAATTTGTAAGAACCTTTGTACCTTCCTTTACTTTCATATTTCCAAGGTTTACATGGTTCACCTCTTCCACCGCCGATACCAGTGCCAATGCATCTTTTGTATTGTCAACAAGAATAAAAAGTTTGTACTTGTCTGTTTTATGTCCATTGAGTGCTGTAATAGCATCTGAAACTGACTTGACTACGAATTTTACTTCTGCCGGTGCCGCAAGTTTTAAAGAAGTCGCACGTAATTTATCTTTTGCCACCGCATCATTTACAACCAAAATGCAGTCTGCTGATAAAGAATTAGTCCAGGCAAATGCTACCTGTCCATGAATTAACCGCTCATCTATTCTCATCAATTTAACCATTAAAAAATCTCCTCTTCTGCTTCATCACTTTCAGATAATACCCGATTGATATAGATAATACCTTCTTTTGCTGACTGCTGAGCATTATGAATTAATTCTTCCGTAGAGCACTCACAGTCAGCGGACGTTGCCAGTACAATCAACATAGGTAAATTTACACCGGTAAGAATATGAACTTTACCGGTCTGCACATACTCAGTAAAGATATTAGCCACACTTCCCCCAAACAAGTCTGCAGCAACAATCAGTTCCTCATCTTGACCAAGCTCATCTATGCGCTTGCGTGCCTCACCTTCCATATCAAAATCACTGCTCACATATGCACTAATTATCTCAACTTTACAACTATCACCCATGATAAACTGCAGTGTCTCCTTAATACCTTCTGCAAATCTCCCATGCGTTGCGACTAATATCTTTCTCACTTTTGTGCCTCCTTTTAATATTCTACCGTTCTGTAATATCTTCTGATATCCAAATTATGATTTCTTACATGTTCAAAATGAGAACTTACACGCTCCAGCTGGGAAGACATTACCATTGGGGCAACAAGCTTTCTCATATCCTCATCAATTCCTTCCAGCGCATAATCCTTTGTATCCCATACCTGAACAACATCTGAATATTTTCTAACGAACTTTTCAACTCTGTCAACCAGCGGTCTGGTCTCGTCTTCTCCTTTAAAAAGCATAAAACTCATATTTTTTTCTGTCATTTCTATTGTACCATGGAAGAATTCAGCCGCATGGATCGATTTTGTCGGAATCCACTGCATTTCCTCAAGTACACACATGGCAAAGCAATATGTTTCTCCCCATGTATTGCCTGCGCCAATACACATATGAAAATTTGTGTCTTTATGTTTCTCTGCAAATGCCAGGGCTTTTTCATCATTTTCTTCTCTAACCTTCAGAAGGACTTCTGGCATCCGGCGGAGATTATCAAGGAAGCGTTCACATTCCGGAAATTCTCCGTTTCCCTTCATAAGAAGTGCACCAATAGCAAATAATTGAAGATAAATCTCTTCACATAAGTTATCATTGGAAGCTGCATTACCAATCGCATATGTAGATGCCTTTCCTAAGGGGCTGTTTGTTTCTCCAACAAGAGATATAACAGTTGCTCCTACACTAGCCCCATATTCTGCGGCTTCTATTGTTTCTTTTGTTGTACCGGTCAAAGAGGCTGTTATCAGAATAGATTTTTTTCCAAGCTTCTTCGGTTTTGCCCTTACCAGTTCAGCTGCAATTTCATAATACCATTCCAAAGTTGAATTAGTTTTTAACATATAAGCCAGAGGGCTTACCATGGAGTAAGTTCCACCGGTTCCTACAAGGAATACATGGTCATAACCCTTTTCCTCAATCTCCGCTACTATCCTCTTAATTTGTTCAATATTGTCTGCCGCTCCATGTAATACCTTTAAATAAGTCTCATTTTCAAATCCATACATCTTTCTTTCCTCCTGCTTTTTATTCTGTGCGCATTGATGATAACCACTTTATATTTTTAATATACCACTTGCTTTTTTCTGTGTCAACCTCTATTTGTTTTTATTATACCAATTTTACTTTATGCCTTTATTTTTTTGTTTTTATTTGCTATAATAAGAAAAACAAGTATGAGTTGGTGATGATATTGACAAATGAAGAATATGCGTTTCAAATTTCAAAGCAAATCAAAGACAAAATATATAACAAAACCTATAACTATAGGAATCCTCTTCCATCAGAACGAGAACTAGCAGAAATGTTTGCTGTAAATAGGAATATTATACGAATGGCCATTAAAGAGCTTGTGAACGAGCAGTTGGTAAAGCGTATACATGGAAAGGGAACTTTTATCATCAAAACAGACATTGATGATTCATCCATTCACTTTAAAGGTATGACTGAACTTTTACAGGAAGCCGGATATGAGCCTACTTCCAAAGTTTTAAAAACCCAAACACGAGATGCGGGCTATAAATTTTCAAAGATATTTCATGTTCCAGAAGAAGATAATATTTTTCAGATTATTCGTCTCCGGAAAGGTAATGATCAACCGATATCCATCGAAAATACTTATTTGCCCTTTAACAGCATCAAAGATATTGATAAGATAGATTTCCAAGTGTATTCACTGTATGATATGCTGACAATTAATAAAATTAAGATTCACGATATCCGACATGTTTTTTCTGCAACCAAAGTGCATAATACCATCGCAAAATTACTTTCCTGCCAGGAGGCTAGCCCTGTTATTTCCATCCAAATCACATCCTCTACCAAGGAAGGACAGATTGCAGAATACACAGAGGTTATGGTAGTTCCTGAATTTGCTAAATATTACACGGATGGAGTTGTTCGTCATGGAGAATTCCATCTTTCTTCACAAATACTATGAATGAATGAAAGCAGGCGTCTTATGCCCAAAATGTATAATTTACTCAGCCTAGATATTGCTGAGTATCTCGAACAATATATAGAACAACATCAGCTTCAACCTGGGGACAAACTCCCTTCTGAACGTGAACTATCAGCTTCATTAAATGTCACTCGAGTAACATTGCGGCATGGGCTGGAAATCCTCACTAGTCAAGGTATGGTTCTTCGGGTACATGGAAGCGGCTATTATATCTGCCCACCAAAAGTGAACCGGGAATTGATCCACTATTGTTTTCCTTACAAAGACACAGTCCTTCAACAACGAAACTATTACCTTGGGCCTGTGGATTATATGCCTACTCCAATTTTAATAATTGCAAAAAATATATTTGCACCAATCTGTCTGAACGATATGATAACCGGGCAATTCTCTGAGATTGTAGATGAGACGCCTATTAGTCTAATGTATACATTCCAAAGCTCTGATTCGAAAAATCTTTTACCGGAATTTCCGAATACGAGAGATATACCGGAAAATATATATTTTAGTCAAACTATCCGAATTTATGATGATGCGGATTTACCTGATGAACATATAAAAGAACTGCTGCAAATTACCAGTGATGACAATCTTTTATTAATTTCAACTTTTATTTATCACGAAAATAAGATTGTAGCGTTGTGTTTGTCTATTTGCGTCGGAACAAGAGTAAATCTTATTTCAGAAGTAAAACTTCCTTAACCAAAAGAAAGATTCCAAATATAATCAGTGCGTAGTTTTCTTTCCTTATGATGGCGATGAATTTGAAAAAGGCTCTTATATCGGTCTATTTTAACCACCGTCTATTTGTTGTGCCCGCCTCTGTGCGGGTTATTTTATTTAGGAGTTCTACTAAAATCGAACTTTTCTATAAAGCAAAAAAAGGCTTCCACTTTTCACAGTGGAAGCCCTCGAAAGGCACAGATTTACTGGCTTTGAAACCAATATATCTACAATTCCTTTTATTATTGAGTGGTCTGGTAATTGTAGATGTGAGCCTATTTTTATAGGGGGATTTGAACTATCACACACTCAAAACCTTTCATCATCAGAATGAGGTCATTATATGGATAAACCCATCAATTATTCGGCCGTTCACGATTCTCTATGTTAGTAGTAACATTGGTATTTGATTTTGCATGAATTGATTTTTCATAGCATATCACTTTGAGGTAGCAGAAGTCAATTTTAAGTAAATTGAGGCCAGCTTGGGGCTCACACAGTCAAACGCCTCAAGGCATCTGACCATTCTGAAAAAAGCAGGAGTCTTGGAGAGTTATAAAACAGCGCAATGGGCATATTACAAGATGAACCCACTGTTTATAGAAGAAAATGCAGAGCTATATGCTTATTTGCAGAGAAAACCAACCAATATTCCCTGCTATCAAACGGACTGCGAAAAATACACGAAATGCAAGCAGCTTAACCTATGCAGATGCAAAATAAATAAATAATGAGGTGACTGTTATGAAAGACGATGCAATTCTGATTTGGCTTATGATTTACCCCATGATGATGAAGGTCGATTTTCAAAGCATAAAAATGTAAGCAAAAACCCAAAAGGACTGTTTGTAACTTGGGTAACAAACTGGTTGATAAAGCCGTTTACCATATATGGAAATATGGAATTGCTGCACTATTTTCTATGTGGTTTCATTGGTTTCCTCTGCCTAAAGCGGAGTAACAATATATCCACAAATTAAATAAGGAGGTTTTTGTGATGACAAATAATTTAAGCATTACCAACATGAATGGGGTATCCGATGACACGCAAAAGAAGTTTAGCTTGACCAACATGAATGGGATATCCGATGACACGCAAAGGGAGTTTAACCTGACTAACATGAATGGGGTATCCGATGACATCACGAAGAAATACAGCATTAATAATATGTGCAGTATCTCTGACGTCAAATAAAGCTTTAGGATATTACTGCCAAAGGAGCAATGACGGTGTATACAAAAGAATAGTATTGGAGATACAAATTTGGAGAGGTATGGTCAGGGCAAGCGGTATCCATATTGACCAGCTTTGTTTAACAAAGGGCAATTGTTTGGTATCTGATCGAAAGAACAGGGGGCTGTTGCAAAATAACTGAGTATCAGTTATGGAGCAATGGCTCCATTTTTATGCCTAAAAACAGTAAAAGGCGGGTTTGCCGACGCTAAGGCTCCTGATCCTTCCACAATCGATCGCTTCCGCCAATTTATGCCCTATCTGCCATTGAAGGATTGTTCTATCAACTGGTGAATTTTTTACATGCGGCCGGTGAATTGCGACAGCCCCTTAATTGTTCTGTAGAGAGGTAGCGTCCTTTTGAAACTATTAAAAAATGTACCAAATAAAAAGGGCACTACTTGTAGTTGGTACTAAAATGGCAATGTTTTATGGTGCGTTCATCTGTTTTTCGTCCTTTCTTCTAAAACGCAAAAAAGGCCCTGATTTCTTATTATTGAAATCAGGGCCTTACTTATATTATATTCGATTGTTATGAGTGGCGCCCTTTTTTTCAAGGCACCGTAAAGTAGCTTAAACATAAATGGCGATGTCATCGGCATTTATGCCGATGACATCTTCTACTACCATTTCTTATGATGTTCCCGAGCGGATTTGAACCGCTGGCCTTCCGCTTAGGAGGCGGACGCTCTATCCTGCTGAGCTACGGAAACTCCTATATGAAACTGCAAAGAAACGAACAGAATCGGGTTTTTCTTCTGCTCTCCTTTACGGTCCGTCTACTATTATATTCATATTCCGACGTTTCGTCAAGACAATTTTATACTTATTCCACCTGCTCTGCAAAATTCACAGTTCCCTGCATCCAGATCTGACCCTTAAATCTACGCCCGATCTCCGGAGTCCCCGTGAGATCTTTTTTTGCAATTCCCACATGGAAAATAAGATCACTGCACTCCAATGTAAAATCGTAAACCTCTTCCTGTGTGATCTGGTTTTTCTTTTCATCAATCTTTAAGATCTCTCCTATAATGGAATACTGATCGCATTCCACGCCGCAGGGCATAAAGCAGGAATCAATAATCGAGTATAAATCCTCCTTCATCACTCTTCTGGAAGCCTGGGAATATAAATCAATATCTTCAATGGTAAGGGTCTCCATAGCATCTTCATCGCCGTTCTTTGCCGCCTCTAAAAGCGTATTACGGTCTTTTGCCGCCACTCTGGCCTTTTCCCTCTGTATTTCTGTTTTCTGTATGGGAAGAAGGATCTTTCCGCTTACTGCAAGACCGGTGAGGCAGACATCCCTGGTCTCCACAGGATGGTGGTCAATGATCCGTTCCCTGCATTCAAAAGAATTATCTATATAAAAGATGAGAGAGATCCCTACCTTAAATTCATCCATTAGGCCGGCGTAAGTCTCACGTTCTGTATGGCGCTGAATGGAACAGGCTACATCAGATGTGATATCATTACTCTTCATATAAGGATAATAATAGCTTCTTTGAAAGTTTCCCTCCCGGTCCATCTCTCCAAAAATCGCAATCCCCATACCCGGAGCCACTTCCCTGCGAAGCTCGCAAAGATTGGATTCCTCATCAATCTGAATCCGTTTCATGCCGGACAAATCTTCACAGAGCTTATCCAATAACTTTTCTATTTCCTTGTCTTTTTGATAAAGGCTGAAACCAATGGTTCTTAAGAATTTATGCATAGGATCATCACCTGCTTTCTGTTTTTCTAGATGTTTTTCAGGAAAACAATAAGGCGAAGAACACTCCGCCTCAAGCCTTATCGATTATTATATACCATAAATGATAAGAATGCCAGTATAATTTTCTTAAATTAAATAATGGGGCCGGTTCCTTTTTGTAAAGGCACAGACCCCTGATTTACCTATACGATTCCCTGTGCCGTCATGGCTTCAACCACCTTTTCAAATCCGGCGATGTTTGCACCAGCCACATAATTTCCCTTTACGCCGTAACGCTCGGCTGCAGAAGCGGTCTTTGCGTAAATATCCACCATGATCCTGTGAAGCCTATTATCCACCTCTTCAAAGGTCCAGGAAAGCCTCTGGCTGTTCTGGCTCATCTCCAGTGCAGAAGTTGCAACCCCGCCTGCATTGGCTGCCTTACCCGGCATAAAGAGCATTCCGTTTGCTAAGAAGAAATCCGTTGCTTCTCTGGTAGATGGCATGTTGGCGCCCTCGGCAACAGCATAGCAGCCGTTTGCTTTCAGCATTTTTGCATCATCCAGGTTTAATTCGTTCTGTGTTGCACATGGAAGGGCAATGTCACATGGAATGCTCCAGATCCCTTTTCCTTCTGTATAAACGGCGGTTGGATGAGCATCCGCATATTCTTTGATCCGTCCACGGCGTACTTCCTTGATTTCCTGAACCAGGGAAAGATCAATTCCATCCTTATCATAAATATAACCATTGGAATCACTTAATGCAATGACCTTACCGCCTAACTGCTGCACCTTTTCTGTGGCATAAATGGCAACATTTCCGGAACCGGAAATGACCACATTCTTACCAGCCAGCGCCCTGCCGTTATGCTTTAACATCTCATCAAGAATATATACAAGACCATATCCGGTAGCCTGGGTACGTGCCAGGGAACCTCCATAGGTTAAGCCCTTTCCTGTAAGAACTCCCTCATATAAGCCGGTCAGCCGCTTATACTGGCCATATAAAAACCCGATTTCCCTTGCTCCTACCCCGATGTCTCCGGCAGGAACGTCCTGGTCGGCCCCAATGTATTTGGACAGCTCAGTCATAAAGCTCTGGCAGAATGCCATGACCTCTCTGTCAGATTTTCCCTTGGGATCAAAGTTGGAACCTCCCTTACCGCCTCCGATGGGAAGGCCTGTGAGGGAATTTTTGAATACCTGCTCAAAGCCCAGGAATTTTAATATTCCCTGGTTTACGGAAGGATGAAGGCGCAGACCTCCCTTATACGGTCCGATGGCACTGTTAAACTGCACTCGGAATCCTTTGTTCACCTGTACCTGCCCTTTATCATCCACCCACGGTACACGGAAGGAAATGATTCTCTCCGGCTCCACAAGGCGCTCTAAAAGACCCATCTTGCGGTATTTCTCCTCATTGGCATCAATGACAAGCCTTAAGGAATCAAGGACCTCTTTTACGGCCTGATGAAATTCGGCTTCCCCTGGGTTCTGGTTCACTACTCTGTCATAGACTTCATCCACATATGACATAATTTTTTCCTCCTTGGATTGGTTTATACATACTTCCCATACATAACTAAGTTCCTAAAAATGGGCAAAAAGGGGCCAGAACTTTTTGTGAGTTCCGGCCCCTTTGCCTTGTCATAACTTCTAAAAAATTATAACAAGTTCATTTCATAAAGTCAATAAACAGATTTCCTTAATTTTCTTAATTTTCCTTTTTCTTTTTGCTAAATGCTGCATAAAGAGCCATCATGAATCCGGACAGGGCCACCATCACCTTACCGGCAGCTTTTTGCCGGTCTCCGGTTTTAGGCAGGTTGGCAAGAGGTACGTTTCCGTCGTCAATGGTTAACAGATCCACGGATCCGTCTGCCGGCAGGTTGGCAAGTGGGATCTGATCCGGCAGGATCGTCACCGCCGCACCTGGACCGCCTGGATTATCTCTTCCGGAAGGTCCGCCTGACGAGCCTCCCCCGCCTCTGATCCTTTCATCCTGAATGGTAATGGTAAAGCTGTTGACACCATCCAGGGTTAACGGCGGAATATGATTGTTGATATAATACCCGGCTGGCGCCTTTGTCTCTAGAAATGTGTAGGTATCCTTTGGCAGCCTCTTTAATACAAACTGTC
This sequence comes from [Clostridium] saccharolyticum WM1, assembly GCF_000144625.1. Classification (NCBI taxonomy): domain Bacteria; kingdom Bacillati; phylum Bacillota; class Clostridia; order Lachnospirales; family Lachnospiraceae; genus Lacrimispora; species Lacrimispora saccharolytica. The sequence goes on from NC_014376.1 coordinate 4,629,073, forward strand.
CGTCGTTATCGGTCACAAAGGTTCCTGCAGCCGCCTTGTCGTCCGTATATCCGGCAAAGGAGCCGTTATCCAGTTTCACATAACGTCCGTCAGAAGCCTTTAAAATGAACTCTGCACCGTTTAACTTTACATCCGCATAGACCCCATTGGTTTTTACCACAAGGATCTTCGACGGCATATTCACTATGGCACCCTTGGTTTTTTCAAACAGCCCTGGAGTGGTATACCGGATTTCCTTGTTGGCGTCATTGACAGAAAATTCTGCGGTCCATGGTGTCGTTCCAAGGAGATATCCATCCGGTGCCTTTTTCTCAGTCAGGCGGTAAGTTCCGTATGGCAGATTTGTGATTGCCCCTTTCCCGTTTAGCACAAAGGTTATGGTATTTCCCACCACCTGATCTGCTGTCCAGGAAGCACCTTCTGCCGCCGCCTGATGGCGGTAACTTTCCCAGGCTCCCGGGACCAGGGTAGAAAGATTGGTCAGCTCAAATTCTGCTCCCTCAAGTCTCTTTCCATTGTTTTCACCGTCTACTTTTTCCATTTCCAGATATCCGGTGCTGACCTTATTGGTCACGGTGACGGTCACAAGGGCATCATTTGAAATGGCCGCTGCATTGCTGTTATCCTTTAAGATGCTTCCCTTGCCTTCCCGGTCGATTCTGATGTAGAAGGGTTCAATGGCATCGTACCGGTGGGAGGCAATTTCCCTGATCCGGTAATCTCCGTGTTTCAGACCCAGGGAAATGATGCCGTTATCTCCGGTGGTAAACAACCCTGTATCAGAATCCGCGTCAGTGGTAAACCGGTTTGCACCAAACATTGATAATACTCCATTTTCTTCATACCGCCCCGGTCCTAAAATCTCAAATTGTATGCCGCTGACGCTGTTTCCCAGATGATCCACCTTTTTAAGCTGAAGCTCAAACTGTGCCCGCTCATTCACTACCTTATTGCTGTTTCCAAGGTCTGCTTCTCTTTGTTCCTCCGTCACGGTAAATTCAAACTCCGCTTTTCCATTGAGGCTTAAATAGCCCTTTGGTGCCATTTCTTCTTTAAGAGTATAGGTACCGTATGGGATTCCCTTCATATCAACATGGCCGTTTACCGATGTAAAGCGAATGATGCCGCTTTCTGTCTCAACATCGCTGATTCCCATTGCCTCCAGAGATCTCTGGCCCATATTCCCCAGTGCCTCTGCAAAATGTTCAAAGGCCCCGTCGACCCTGGTTTCCTTCCTGGTCAGGGAGAACCGGGCGGAAGCAATGTCCTCACCCGTTGAGCCGTCAACCTTGTCAAATGCCAGATATCCGGTTCCATAATCGTTGGTAACAAAATCATTGCCGTCCGCAAGGACCGGATAGGACTCTCTTTCATTTAATAGGGTCACTTCATATACTCTGCCGCTTAATTCATAGCCGGCAGGGGCTTTCTGCTCCTTCACATAATAGGTTCCCAAAGGAAGCATTTCCGATTCCCCAATGCCGTCATATCCAGTTGTCATGGTACCGGCAAGAGCTGTTAAGTCTTTGTCGGAGTAAATTTCAAATATAGCTCCGTCAAGCCTCATCTCATGGTTGTGGGATGCAGCCTTGTTAATACGTATTCTGGCCTTATTCCTCACATCATATACCTTAACGGTCTCTGTATTGCCGGATTGAAGCACCGTTATTTCCGTATCGGCGGCAACGCCGTAGTTGGCGGGTGCCTGGATTTCCTTTAACCTATAACTTCCTGCAGGAAGGCGCTTTACAAATACTCTTCCGTCACTGCCGGTGCTAAAGCTGGAACCTTCTTCCTGGCTTTGCTTTAATCCGGTATAGGAGTTATTTTCATCCAGGGACACGTATTTTCCGTCTGCGGTCATAAGCATAAATACCGCATCCGGCAGTACCTCATCTGTTATCTGGTCCCGTTTTTCGATGTTCAGCTCATGAGGCGTATTAACTACTCCATGATCTCCTGTCAGGCTCACACCTTCGGAACTATTAATGGTAAAATCTTTGGTCCATTCCCTTCCGCTGCTAAACAAATATCCATCCGGTGCCTTGATCTCCTTTAAGGTGTAGCTTCCGTAAGGGATCTGTGTCAAAAGACCTGTTTTGGAAGCTTCGGTACCGTCCACCTGGAATCTGATCCACAGCCTTCCGTCCTCGTTTCCTGCTAATACTCCGGAAACGCCAAGTCCTGTCACATGATTCTGGTATGCTTCAAATGCCCCGTTGATTACAGAAGTGCCGCTTAACTCAAACATCGCCCCTGTGATGGCTTCTTTCGTTTCTCCATCCACCTTTTCTACCGTAAGGGAACCTGTTTTGATCACATTCTTTATGATCAGATTTATCTGGTTCTGCTCTGAGCTGTTTAAGGTAAGCTCACTGCGCCCCTCTCCATTCAGAAGAGAAACCGCTCCATTCCCGGAAATTCTTACGTAGAATGGCTCCACCGGTTCATAGCCAGCTCCCTCCAGTTCCTCCAGCCTGTAATCTCCATAAGGCAGGTTCCACTGAATAAGGCCGTTTTCATCGGTCTGTTTTACTTCATAACCGCTTACCGACGGATCATTCTGCTTAAAGCTGGCTTTGCTGAACGGGATCCAGGAACTGCTTTCATATTTCCCCGGACCGGTTATGGCAAAACGGATTCCTGCTACCTTATCATTGCCGGCATTGTCTGTCTTCTTAAGGCTTAAGCTGTATTCTGTTCTGGAATTCTGAATGAGGTTCCCTTCAAGGCCTGATAGCACTGCCTTCTGCCCGTTTGTTTCGATCCGGAATTCCACATCCCCCTGCTTCTTTGTAATATCATATCCATCAGGAACCCGGATCTCTGACAGAGTATAGGTTCCATATGGGATTCCGGTGAGGGCGGCTTTTCCGGATACAACTTCAAATTCTACCTCATCATCTGTTGCAATTACCTTTGTTACTCCCATGGATACCGGATCTTTCTTCATGGCCTCTGTAAATGCCTTCCAGGCATCCTCTACCACTTCATCCTTTTTCTGAATCCTAAATGCTGCTCCGCCAAGCTCCTTTTTTGTCAATCCGTCCAGCTTTGTGAATTCCAGACTTCCTGTTACATAACTGTTTGTAACTGTGACGGCACTTGTAATGGGATTTCCATTGGTCTTAAATTCCTTGCTGAGAAGCTCCCAGGCCTTTTGGCCCTTCCCCTTATAGGAAGCCATAGGAACCATATCACCGGTCTTTGCATTGGCAATCTCATATCCCGCAGGCGCTTCATCCTCTATAACAATATAATTCCGGTAATAGAGCAGCTCTCCTGCATTCCAGACAGCCTCATCGCCGGCCAGAGCCGTTCTTCCCTGAGCAGCCGGGCTTCCAAGGTCTGCCTGACTCCTGATACCGTTTTGCCGGAACGCTGCCATCTCTTCGTTGGTATAAGGACCATATACGCTGAAATGGGCGCCTTCCACCGGATTTCCGGCTTCATTTATCTTCTTAATCGTTACATTTCTAAATGGTACAAAACCAATATCTTTTGTCTTGTCATAATCCTCTCCTGCAGACCATAAGAAGAAATCTTCCGATGCGTATGCACCCTTTGACTCCTTAAAGTTGCTGTCACGGCTCTCCCCGAAGTTCCTTCCTCCCTCTGCCAGGGTTCCAGGGAGCCTTGATCTACCGGCTTCTGCATTCTCCCCTGAGACAAGCATCGTAGGTTCCGCCAGCTTCAGTACCAGATCCTCATAGCCCTGGGGCATGGTTCCTGTTGTTACAATGATCCGGTAGTGAGCAGGATCTTCGCCTTTTAACTTTGATACGATCAGGGACTGATTGGTGTACCAGCCGTTTTCCTGATCCGGTGCAAATTCCGATCCTGTGATTCCAAAGGGCTTTGCCGGGGTCAGTCCGTCAAACAGGAATCTGGCATCGCTTAGACCCACCGTACCTGACACCTCATCATCGCCGTACTTGCTGTACTTTAACAGGTTTGCCTTAAAATACTCTGACTGAAGCACAGGAAGCAGATCCGTTAAAAGATGATCCTGTTCAATGCTCTCATCCTGTATTCCATTGTTGTTATCATCAATCCATACCCGTCCTGATACCTTTACATTTCCCGGAACCAGAACTACCTGAACTGCATTGCTGGTCTGTGCCTGGGTGAACTTTATCTCAGAAGTATCTGTCAAGCTCTTCTTATAGCTGAAGGAGGTTGCAAAATCATTGACCGCATATCCATAAGCTACTTCATCCAGCTCCTTCATGGTGGTATAAGGTACAACGGTCTTATAGGTCACCACCAGGTTTTCTCCCGGAGCTAAGTAGAATTTATCGTCCGTGATCTTTATGCGGATAGCTGTGGGATCACTGGATCTTCCGGACCAGAATCCATCCTGATTGTCATTCAGCATAGCTTCTTTTCCCTGCTGAGCCGTTGCTTTATTATGAAACGTCTCATCAGAATAGGTCACCTGATAAATGAAATTATCCACTTTTCTGCCTACTGTGCTGTCTGATCTGTTCTCAATGACAATGGATACAATGTCTTCAAACTTCAGGCGGTAATCACTGATCCGGTTAAAATTACCAGTGCTATAATCTCCTGGCGCCGGAAGGATATCCATTAACTGCAGCTGGGTGATATAATCGTTGGCGGAAGCATTGTTTACCGTAAGCCGGTATAAAACTGAGCCGTCATGTTTGGTAAGGCCTGTATCTTCCGCGCTCTTAGCCACCTTTCCTACCGTTGTTCCTGAAACAAATCTGGTGTCCAGATTTCCTTTCACCGCCTTATGGAGAAGCAGACCGGATCCGGTGCTCATGGTATTTTGCGCAGAATCCGAAGCGTATCCATAGCTACGGTACTTTTCATCCGGCAGCTGTACATCCTTTGGTAAATCTGCGCTGGGCCATTTGCTTCCCGAATCTGTTTTGATCATAAAGGAAGCACCCGTCTGGTTTAATGAAAACGCAGGCTGCAAAACATCACTGGTCACATAAAGTTCATTAAGAATGTTCTTTCCGTAATTAATAATGCTTCCGGCGATCTGCGCCTTGACTTCAACCGTAACGGATTCGCCCTGATCCAATGCTCCGTTAAGCTGGATGAACAGGGATTCCCGTCCTGTTTGCGGATCAACCTTTTTTATGGTTTTTTCTATGACGACGCCTTTGGGAGCTTCCTTTAAGGTAACTGCCTTTAACAGGCGGCTTTCACCGTCGGACTCCCCTGACACCGTGACGCCAAGAGGCACATAATCAATGAGGATGGGCTTTTGCAGCTTTGCGATATCCGGATCATTGTTTGTGGTTTCGTTCTTTACATAAAGGGAATATGTCAGAACATCGCGTGGCTGTATGCCATTTATGGGATCCACTTCCTTTTTCACCGAAATAGCGGGGGCCTGGCTTTGAACCACCGGAATATCACATACCTGTTTTGCCTGGCTCTTTTCCTGGCCCGGAACCAGGTTTCCATTCATATCCCACATTCTATAGTCCATGACCACTTCGGCCTCATTGCGGATAAACTTAATATCTTTCTTAAAGCTTCCGTCGGGCAGCTTCGCATTCTGGCGGTTCAGCTTTACGGTCACATCTATGCTTCCCGGAACAAAATCATTTCCAAGCACATATCGGTTTTCCGTAGATGCTTTCAATGTATCATCCCGATAGCTGATCCGGAAGGATTTCACCATTATTCCGGTCACCGGTTTTACAGCTCCGATCTCCCCGTCACCAGACACTGCAACGCTTTGCACCTCTCCCGCCTGGCTGCCGTTAAAATCGTAGAAAGTCACATCTGCCATAATGGTTCCGGTTTTTGCACCATGTATGCGGTTCTGCTCTGTGGCTTTCCCTGGCTTCACCCCGGTAATGGTGTATGCTTCATTGGTGTACTCTGCTTCTGAAAGGGGATTTTTTCCGGCATCCAGCATCCTTAATCCTGTATCCGTTACTGCAAATCCATCCAGAGGTATGCTGTTGATCCCCTGAGGGGTTAACGTATAGGTCACAGTCTGACCTTCATGCCACCATAAGTCCTTGAATGAGGTTGTGGCAGAAGTCTTATTTAAGGTCACTCCTGTCTTTTGTTTTACATTTGTAAACTCACAGGGATCCGGAATCACTCCCTTTTTAACTTCCACTTCTTTTCTGTAAACGGTTCTGGAATCATCCTTATTGATAACATAGCCCTGGTTATTCCGGGTCACCGCCGTCTCTTCAATGACATAAATTCCTGGCAACAGAGCCACCGTTGTTCCGGCCTCCCCATATGGTACGGTCACCGTATTACCAACCTGGCTTCCTGTCTCCTTATTCATAATCTTCATGGTAACGGCAATGGAGTTTCCTGGATTATCCTGTTTGTTCACATCATTTTTAATGAGTTTTAAAGGCAGTGCTTCCTGGTTGTGGGCCTCAAAGCCATAAACTCCCGGAGTCACAGTATTGCTTCCAGTCAGTACATAAAGGCCAATGCCGGATTTGGTCTCTCCATTCTTGATTGCATCCGCTGTTGTGGGAAGAATGGTCCCTTTGGCCCCTTTAAAGGAATCCATGCGGAATGTATCAAAGCCGTTTTCCGTCTTCATCACCTCATGAACTCCATAGGAATCACCTGCCGGAAGCTCCAGCCCCCGGAAGGAAAGACTTCCCTGGGAATCGGTGATACCTTCTGTTACATAATTCCAGATACCTCCCGGTGACCTTCTGTAAAGCTCAAAGCAGATTCCTGATCTAAGAGATTCCGCACTTCCGTTTCCGCTGTATTTGGTAATCTGTAAATCAATTCCGCCCTGATTCTCCACGGTAATTTCTGTTGTTTTTCCTGTTTCTGCAGTCAGGCCTTCCGCCGGTATGGCCGTTGTAATTGCCATATAACCTGCCGGAGCATTTACTTCTTTGATATAGTAGGTTCCCGGACTGTTGATCTTGGTGGAAAATACGATATCATATACACCGCTCTGACCGATTTCAGTAAAATTTCCCACCTCTTTGGTCAATTGGGGATCGGAATACAGCTTAAAGGCTGCTCCCGTCAGCTTTTTCGTATGATCCGTTCCATCGATCTTGTTCAGGCGGATTCTGGATTTCGCATATTGGTTGTTCACCGTAATGAATACGGGGTTTCGTGAGTTAAAGTCATTCTCTCCGCCCACCTTAATATATCCGTCTTCCTGAAGGGTCCCATTTTGTTCCCCACCGAAAGCCGTAAGCATCCAATCCGGATTCTCCTGCTCCTTCAGATAATAGGCGCCGCCCTCCGGCATCTGAGGAAGTAGAGCAGTTCCGCCTGCTGTATAATACCCATCCTGAACCTCAAAATTCCGGATTTTTACCTGTACCGGCCTGCTGCCTTCATCTAATACCTGCTTATAGGCATTATTGGAATAGGTGTAAATATCAAATACGATTTCAGCCGGAAGCTTATCAGCAATGTTTTCATCGTTTATGAATCCATCGCCAAAGAACAGCTTCTTGGTTACGGTCAGTTCCGCCTTCTTCCTGTTTTCAAAGGTCACTGAATGGATCTCTTCGTATTCTCCAGCCATATCTGCCGCCACAGCCACTATCATGGGCCGGGCATCAATGGTATAGCCTGCCGGGGCTTTTTGTTCCGTGATCCGGTACCAGCCAGGTTCACAGTTCTTCATCACATAGGAGCCGTCCTTGTTATCCGTCAGTGTTCCTGAGACAGTAAAGCCATGCTCCGGTTTTGTATAGCCTTCATCCGTTACATTCTGCAGGACCCCTCCGATCAGATCCGTGCCGGAACGGAACTTTAAGTATTCTACCTGAAAGGACGCACCTGCCATATTAGAACCGCTTTCCTTGGTTTCCGCATCCACTTTATGAATCACCAGATCCGCAAGACGGGGGTTTTTAACTGTGGTAGTTGCCACCTTTCCTGTTGCGTTTCCTATAGGAACCAGGGTTACTCTTTCTCCCACGGCTTTGGCTTCATATCCTACATTTACTGCCGTTGGTTCAAAATAACTGCTGGTCACTGTTTTAGCTGCTTCGCTTCCTAAGGATTCCGCCTTTACGGTATAAACTCCGCTTTCCAGATTCGTAAAGCTGGCAGCGTATCTGCCATCCTCCAGTTTTGCAGTAACCTTCGAAATTTCGCTGCCTCCTGATTTCTGAATGGCAAAGGTGATCCCCCCAAGACTTACGGTAGGAACTCCGGCCCAGGTGGTTTTCTCAATAACCAGATCCGGCTTTTCCGGGTTATATACGTTTACAGTGGATGGATAGCTTCCTACGGTAAAATATCTCCAAAGATCGTCCTTCCCGTTATACATGGTAATGTATTTCTGCTGCTGGGCACTTGTCAGGGTTTCCTTTAACCGGTACCGCCCGGCTTTTAAGCCCATTGGCAACTTAATCCGGCCATAGCTGTCTGTGGTATAAGTTCCGATGCTTTTATAACTGTACGTTCCATTTGCCCACTGATTCTGGTAGATTTCAAACTTCACGCCGCTTAAAGGAGTTTTATTAATGTTTAAGGCATCCAGTTCCTCATCCGTTTTATCAAAGGTACTGGAATCCGGTATATATCCGTATTTAGCAAGTGTGACCGGATATTGCTCCAATACCGTATTCATCAGGCGGTACTTCTGAGGATCTCCCGGTTCCCAGAAATACTGATCTTGAACGAAGTCCTGGTTTCTTGGAATCGTTGCTTTCAGAACGTGAAGGGCGGGATCCATCTGAACCTTGGAAGGCGCATATACTTCTTCCAGTCCAAAGAGAGCAGTTACATTTTCGTTCTCAAGCTTAAGGATCCGGTTTATGCTGGCTTCCTCAAATCCCTTGCCTGCAAGAGACTCCTTAAGCTTACCCATGTTGATCATCTTGGAAAGGGCATATCCTGTTTTGTTGTCGTTATCAGATTCCAGACCGGTTTCCACCACTTCAACCGGAAGCAGTTTTTCTTCACTGTCCGGATCCAGCAGCCAAATCTGGAATTTCGCTCCCCCTAAAAGGGTTGGCTCCGCCGTTGGCCTTACAGCATCCTTCAGCCACTTGTTTAATTTAATCTGGAAATAGTACGCATCAAGACCTCCCGGGCCATCCCCATGCTGGTTTTTCACTACCGTGATCTCTTCTTTGCGTCCGCTCTTATAGGGATGAAGCATATCACCGTAACCAGTGTACCCGGATTCTTCAGGTACAAATACTGCTACGATCTGGCGCCCGCCAGGAAGCTGATACCCTGGTGCCGCTTCTTCTTCCACCAGCCAGTATACCTTACCGGTTTCCAGAATAGCGGTATCAAACTCCCCGTTTGCCCTGCCTCCTGTTTTTGGATCCACCCGGGTGCCGCTTTCATAGCCGTCTACCCTTTCAAACCGGCCCTCATCAGCCAGGTCTGACAACTGGATCCCTGACAGGTTCCTCTCTTCTCCCTTCATCTTGTAAAGGGTAAATTTTGCTCCATTGATAGTTTCCTCGGGATGGCTCTCTCCATTTAATGCCTTCCCGTCACAGGTTTTTATTACATGAAACTGAACCCATGGCTTATAATTATAAAGAGCACCGGTATTCTGGTATAAAGACGCATTTTGAGGAAGATCCTTCCCCGTATATTCCACAGCATTGTACTTACCGGCTCTTAAATCTGAGATGGAAAGGGTACTGGGAGGTGCTTCGTTCCCCTGAACCAAAGGGGTCTTATCCTTCATATTCAGGTCAAAACCAAAACCGGTTTCTTCCCTGGTTGGTACCCGGACCTCAACCACATAGTAGGTATCTCTCCGGTCAATCTCATAGAAGGTAGCAATTCCGTCATAGGCATTGGTGGTTTCTGTTTTTACGTAGTCTGCCGTTATGCCGTCTGCATTTCCTTTATAGAGAGCCAGCTTTACATTTCCAAGAACATGATCCACTTTATAAAAATGATCATTCCATTCATCTCTCCAAACCTTCTGGGTACGGATGGTCAGTTTGGGTTCATTCTTAATCACAAGAGGGGTTCCGTTTTCCTCTCCATTGACCGTAGTAATGACCTTGCCTTCCTTTAATGTGGTGGTCAGGATTTCATAAGACGGCAGATAGTTGGATGGAGGTGTTATTTCAGCAATGACATAGGAAATCCTATTGCCATTGGAGTCAAAAATCTTAAGGTTTGTGCTGTTAAAGGTTACCTGGCCATTGTTGTTGGTGGTCAGCTTCTGAATGGGCTTGGCGATACTTGCTGCCCAATCATTGACATTAAACTCGCTGGCTTTAAATATTCCGAAAACTGCTCCGTTTACCGTGGTATCCCTCAACGCATCCTTTTTGGTTACTGTTACTTTACCATTATCCTTATAATTCAATAAGGGAGTTTTAGATTCCGCCAGAAAGAGATCCCGGCTCTTTTCATTGCTGGATGACGCTGCAGTTATGTCTATGGGTCCGTAATAGATATCGGTTCCTGAGACTTCGTATCCAGTATGGGCCCCCTGGGTTCTGTCCCCATCAGAAAGCAAGAAATAGGGTTTAATATTTCCGCCTGGAACATCTTCCTTAAAGTAATAGGTATTAGGAGCGAGCTGGGCGGCTGTATTGGATTTTAAGATGCCTTTTTCTTTAAAACGGCCTTCTTCCTTTGCATAAGCCCGAAATGTGATTGTATTGATGCCGGTATTTGCTTTTCCGTCCGCGTCATACTGTGTCTTTTGAATGGCAACCGATTGATATGGCTTGTTTTCAAAAGTCAGACGGTTCCATGTGCTGCTTGGTGCAAACCAATCTTCCAACTGAGTTTTTGTCACAGGTTTATCCGGAGTTTTAACCGTGATGTCAGGGCCATTTTCATATTTGGATGGGGGTATGGTTTCTTTTATGGTGTATTCCGTACCGGGATCAAGAATCACAAAGGTTCCCGTATTGGATACGGTTAAATTGTCATAAACTACAGTAGTTCCCCTATCTTTTGTTATCTGGAACTTCGCTGATAAGGGCTTACTTTTATCTGTAATATCCACCTTATATAGCCAGTAAGGAATTTTTTGAGGAATGTTATAGGCCTTTGCCCAAGCATCGCTTTCTCTCTTTACTCTGTAAGGACCGATAAACACCTGATCTCCCAAAACAACCGTCTTTGAGGAGTCCTCTGCTTCCAGCCTTCCGGTGCTGTTGATCTCGGACCAGTAGTATTCCCTTGTTACATCAAGTCCTTTTGCCACAATTTCTCCGCGGCTGTCTGTTGTATATATGGTTCCAGGCAATACTTCGTTATAGGTATCCCCAGACTTTTCATAAAGCTTAAACTGATACCCGCTTTTCGATGCATTTTTATTCAGACTGCCGCTGCTGATGGACCATGCTTCCTTTTGAAGCTTTAAGGTGCCTCCCTTATTATTTTTTAACTCAACCTGAGTGGTTGTTAAAGGTTCCAGGGAAAAGGTTTTATAAATGTAAGTCTTATTCCCCCTTTTTTCCTGTGAAAAACCGGCTTCGCTTCCATTTCCGTCTGAATATCCTTCCGGTACTTCCTCGGCGACCCGATACTGGATCTTCTGGCTGTTTCCGTCATAAACAGGAAGTGTCACCGTAAACTGGCTTTCACTGTCCAGAGAGTAAGTAACTTCAGGAACAGCACTCACATTGATCCAGGTACCGCCTGCATTCTTTTCAATCCAGAATTTCTCTTTAAAATCATCTCTGTAAGCTGCCGGGACCTTCCTGTAACCGCCCTGATCATCCTGCATCAGCTTCATTACACTTACTTTTGCTTCATTTAACTTATTAACAAGAACGTTATCCCCGGCTTTTATTGGGGACGTCACATCCGCACGTACGGTTACCTCATAATCATGATTGTCTAGAATATAGCCATTGGCGCTTTTTTCTCTCACAACGTATTGATCCGGTGAAAGCGGCTTAAACAGCACACATCCTTTGCTGTCTGATGTTACAGTTTTTACCTCTGTAAGACTGCCATCACCCTTCTTCTGATAAAGAGTAAACTCTGCACCTTCCAGTGCATTTAAATCTGCATCAGCAGTGGTTACGGTGTTCCATGTACGGGCCTTTTTATAAAACTCAATGGCTCCTTTTCCTATCACTTCGTTTACTACCGTAACTTCTGCATTCTCTCCTGCCTTTACAGTGACCTTAAGATCATCCCCGATGGCAACTGGATTAGTTCCCACCTTTGCGGAGTTGAATTGGGTCCCAACTGGGTTTATGGTTTCCTTGATCACATAGGTTCCCGGATCAACCTGAATTTGAATGTAACCATGATCCCCGGTTTCATAGAATCCGCTTTCTGACTCATTGTTTGAGGGATTTACTATAATGTTTTTATAGTTAATTTTTTGTCCGGCACTGTCTATGACCGTATAATTGTCATAGGGCACCTGCTTGTTGTCTGCATCCAGGGAATAGATCTCAAACCCGGCCATCCCAGGATATTCCTTTTCCATAGTCAATCCATATTTTTGGGTTACTCCAAGGCCCTCCTCAATTTCCTTCCTGATCTTAATGACTGCCGGCTGATTAACCTGATGAATTGCTATATTTGCTTCAGAATCTTCTGTCACCAGCTGTTTCGTTCCCAGCTTTATATATTCCAGATGAGCCTTATTATGAACCGTGAACACTTCATTTTTCCCGGCACGTTCATCGTTATATTTTAATAAAAAGGGGGCATATGGATACCGGGCGGTTACCAGATAGGCACTGTAAGTAGGCGCCTGATCCGATACGTAAATATGGTCCGCCCCGTTTTGACCCTGCGTCTTGAATTCATCAATAATTATGGATTGATCGTCTTTTTGAGTCACCTGGATGGCGGGTCCATCCTCCCATCTGGCCGTTACAGATATGGGTTTCATGGCTTCAGGGGCATTTTCCGTGAGTATTTTAAGAGAGTCTGTAATTTTAAAGGTATTCTCCTTAAATCCGGTCCTTCCATAGGTCTGGTATATGGTTCCGCTTGGCTGGCGGGATATGACCCCTGAACTTGCATACATTCCCATTTCAATCAGATAGGTAATGTCCACAAACTCCGGATTTCCTGCACTGTCATTTACCACCGTATAAGAATCATCCGTTGGGTAAACCCGCTTTTTAATATGCCATGCATCATCAGACACCAGAGTCAGTGTGGTATCCTCCGGTTGTTGTGCATATGTAATTGTTTTAATATTTCCCGGATAAGTCACATGATCCTTATCTGTCTTATCCGCCACTTTGACATCGGCATAGAAAGCAATGCTGTTCTTTGACAGCGAAAAGCTCTCTCCCACCGCTCTTTCTCCGTTTCCGTCAATATAGGCGTTCATGGTTATACTGTCTGATTTGCTCGGACAGATCACATTATTTTTATCTCCCACCCTGATTTCATAAACCTTGCCATCATCGTCAGAGGAGACCAGTTTAACCTTTCCTGGCTGCTCCTCTATGGCAATACCGGCAGGGACAGTAAAAAGGATTTTCGCATTCTCATATTCGTCAAACAGAGAAAGCTTTCCGCCTGCAGCATACTCGTAAAGCGGAGACGCCTGCATGGTATAGGTGATGGTATAGTTATATATAATTCCTGCCTTTATGGAACCTGTTTGGCTCTGAAACAGACTCACTTCAGCCGTTTCCTTCTCATCCGATGCATCAGTTCCGTAATAGGTCAATGCTGTCTCATAAGGAGAAAGCTTTCCTTCACTGTCCACCTCTGTATTTAACAGAGTCATTCCATAGCTGCGCACCACCATGCCAAAGGATGGCTGACTGAGAAATGAAAACAGACTTGTTTTTGTCTCCTCTCCTCTCAGGGCAGCCACATCCGTTCCCATAAGGGCAGCCCGTTCCTCCTCTGAGAGAACCTTTGCATCTCCTATTGAAACAAGATCTGCTTCCTCCCCTGCAAAAGAAACGGCCTCTGCAAAGGAACCGTCCTCTGCCTCAGAAGCAGTTGCCAAAGGATCCTCAGAACTGAAAAGCACCGGGACCTCATGTCTTCTTACAGATATTCCGTTACTCCCGGAACTGCTTACAGAAAGGGCTTCTCCGGAATCAATACCGGAATCCCCGTTGTTTTCCTCCCGGACTCCATGATCCTGGTCTTCTTTTTCCGCTTCCCCATCCTTGGCCTTTGATTCTTCCGCGGCTTCTCCGGATTTCTCATCCTTCTGATTCCCAGTCTCTTCTCCTGTACGGTTATCTATACCATCTGCCGTTTCTGTAGGATTCGGATCAGTCTCACCGTTATCCTGGTCCTGGGTTTCTTCCATATCCGTCCCCTGGGCATCCGTCTCCTGGATTTTGGTTTCTTCTTCTGTGGCAACTGCTGATTGCTGACTTCCGGCTGTTCCGGAGCTTCCGGAACTTCCGGATTGATTTCCGGCAGAGGATGGCGGTACCGTTTTTTCTTCCTGAGAATTTTCACCCTTAACTGCAAATTCTTCCATATGGGCATCTGTAATCATCAGATCATCGCCCTTGATCCGCAGCCGGAATTCACAATCCCGATCCTTATAGCCATTGACACCTATGACCTGGATATTTTTAAGAACAGATTCCTGCATGATCCGCTCGGACCGGTCGGCTTCAAAAAAAGGTTCTCCAGCCAAAGTATCGGATACCACTACCAGATACATGGCTTTTCCCACTTTCTTCTGTATCACCAGGGTCTTTCCCTCCAGCTCCTCATACAATTTTCCTAAGACCAGATCCTTTTGATCCCCTTCAAAAGGAATCTGATCCTCATTTAATTCCGGTCTGCTGTCAGAATCCTTTTTAAGAACCTTCTCTATGGCTGACTGGGTGACATAAACATCAATTATCCTCGCCGCCCCTGTCGGAGACGCCTCTGACGGAGATGCCTCTGACGGAGATGCCTTCCCAGCATTGGAAGAAGATTCGCTCCTGCTGCCTGCAGTTTCTGAAGCATATGCGGTGGTTACAGATAGCTGTGATAGGTTTCCTGCAACGATTGCAGCCGTCAATAACCAGGCAATGGCCCTTCTTAAGCGATGCACTTTCTTCACTGCACCTTTCATACTTTATCCTCCTTTATTTAATCCATCTTAAGGTTATATCCATTAATAAGCAAAAAAGCTTTATTTTCTTATAATTCAGTATATATACCGGTGGTTACAGATTGGTTATTTTTTCATACATTTATCTATTTTGTCTTGAAACCAATTTCTAATTGTTAACTACATATTAATTATTGGTTGACAATCATTTTTGCATGTGTTACCATTCCATTAGAATGAATCTTACTAAAAGGGAGCATGATCTTATGAATACAGCAAATACCTTTCAATCAAAGGCCTCATCCGCTGCCAAACGGCGGATTTCAACGAAGGATCTGGTGCTGGCAGGAATGTTTGCAGCTGTCCTTGCCGTGATTTCCCAAATATCCATCCCCTTGCCCACCGGAGTTCCCATTACGATCCAGATCTTTGGAGTCGCTCTGATAGGAACTGTACTGGGTTGGAGGCTTGGATTATTAGCTACTTTTATTTATATCCTTTTAGGAGCCGTGGGCCTGCCGGTTTTTTCCAACTTCCGGGGAGGCTTCCAATTCCTTCTGGGACTTACAGGCGGTTATATATGGGGTTGGCTCATTATGGTCCTTCTCTGTGGCATCAGGCCGAAAACCGGCAATAAGTTCTTAAACACAATTCTTATGTTCCTGCTCCCCATTCTCGGTACCTTGTTGGATGAAACCATGGGTGGACTCCAATGGGCGGCATTATCCGGGGATATGTCAGTCCTCGGCGTATTCTCCTATTCCATCGTGGCATTCGTGCCCAAGGACATCATCCTTACGGTAATCGCAGTCATCACCGGTATTCCCATCCGGAAAGCAGTTTTCCGGCAATAACAGAACATTCCCGGCCGTTGCTTTAATAAGCACCGGCCGTATTATTTTTAATCCTTTCCATATGGCTTGACAGAAAAGCCTTTGGAATTTAAAATGAATAACAATGAAGTTACAGCTTATGAATGGCGGGACTGTAATCAAATAATCAAAAAGAAGGTTTTCCACATATGATTCAGGATATTTTTCCACACGTGTTCCATAATGAATTTGAAATAAAAACGCCGAAACCAGACAGCTATTTTCTATACTTCCAGGATGGCCGCCTCCTTCTGGATCATAAAAAATCGAGAAAAATCCCTCAATTTGAAGCCTTAAAAGGCTTTGGTGAGAAAGCCATGGCAAGCTCTGACTACCTTTTTTCCATTGATCAGATGGATTTTTTTCTTGTAGATGAAACCAGGATTTCCCTGACAGAAACAGATTCTCTGTTTTTTTATCAAACCGGTATCATAAGAGATCTAAAACCCATGTGGGTATCCTTTGCTGCCGTTTCCGCCATGCAGCTTCACAGATTCTACAGCTCCAGCCGGTATTGCGGCTGCTGCGGCTCTCCCATGATGAAAAGCAAAAAAGAACGGTCTATGGTGTGCACTTCCTGTGGAAACACCGTTTACCCCAGGATCTCTCCTGCTGTCATTGTAGCTGTTATTCACAATGGAAAGCTTCTTCTGACCAAATATGCCGGAAGGGAATACACCCGGTATGCCCTGATCGCCGGTTATACGGAATTCGGTGAGACTCTGGAGGAGACAGTAAACAGGGAGGTCATGGAAGAGGTAGGACTGCGGGTCAAAAACATCCGCTATTATAAAAACCAGCCTTGGGGCTTCAGCGATTCTATTTTAGTAGGATACTGGGCCGAGCTGGATGGTTCTCCACAAGTCCGGCTGGATGAAACAGAGTTATCCACAGCCGACTGGATGGCTCCTGAGGATATCCCTGATGATTTCACCAATTTAAGCCTGACCCATGAAATGATCCTTCTTTTCAAACACGGAAAAGTGATATAAAAAAAGGCCGCCCCCGCGATTCGGGGGCGGCCTTTTGCCACCTATTTATCCTTATTTACCGTAATAAGCTTTTAAATACATTTCCTTGATCTCACTCATGAGAGGATATCTTGGGTTTGCTCCTGTACACTGGTCATCAAATGCATTTTCAACCATTTCATCCAAAGTATCCAGGAAGTTCTTTTCATCAATGCCATATTCCTTAATGCTTGATTTGATCCCCACTGCCTTCTTTAATTCTTCAATCTTTGCAATGAGTTTCTTAAGCAGTTCGGCATCATCCTTGCCTTCTAAGCCGCAGAAGCGTGCACACTCAGCATATCTTGCAAGGGTATGAGGATACTCATACTGTGGGAAGGTTCCCATTTTAGCCGGAACTTCACAAGCATTGAACTCCATGACCAAGGTGATCAGCAAGGCATTTGCAACACCATGAGGAAGGTGATGGTAAGCACCTAATTTATGAGCCATGGAATGGCATACACCTAAGAATGCATTGTTAAATGCCATACCTGCCATGCAGGAAGCATCTGCCATCTTACATCTCGCTTCTACGTTGGTTCCGTCCTTGTATGCTGTGGGCAGGTAGTCAAATACATTTTTCATTGCCTTCAGTGCAAGGCCATCCGTATAATCGGAAGCCATTACAGATGCATAAGCCTCCAATGCATGAGTCATAACGTCGATACCGGAAGCGCTTGTAAGACCTCTGGGCTGGCTCATCATATTGTCTGCATCAACAATCGCCATATCCGGCATTAATTCATAATCTGCAAGAGGATATTTCACTCCTGTTTCCTGGTCAGTAATAACCGCGAAGGAAGTTACCTCAGAGCCGGTACCGGAAGATGTGGGGATGGCCACAAAGTAAGCTTTTTCTCCCATTTTTGGGAATGTGTAGACTCTCTTACGGATATCCATAAAACGCATCGCCATATCCTGGAAATCCACCTCCGGATGTTCATACATAACCCACATGATCTTGGCTGCGTCCATGGCAGAACCGCCTCCCAATGCGATAATGGTATCCGGCTGGAATGCCTTCATGGCTGCCGCGCCTGCCTGGGCATTTGCCAGGGTCGGATCAGGCTGAACATCGGAAAATACGGTATAAACGATGCCCATTTCATCTAATTTATCTGTAATCGGTTTTGTATAGCCATTCATGTAAAGGAAGGAGTCAGTTACTACGAATGCTCTCTTTTTATTATAGACATCCTTTAATTCGCTAAGTGCGACAGGCATACATCCTTTTTTAAAGTAAACCTTTTCCGGATTTCTGAACCACAGCATGTTCTCTCTCCTCTCAGCAACGGTCTTAATATTCAGCAAATGCTTTACCCCAACGTTTTCAGAAACAGAGTTTCCGCCCCAGGAACCGCAGCCTAAGGTCAGGGATGGCTGAAGCTTGAAGTTATAAATATCACCGATGCCGCCGTGGGAAGAAGGAGTGTTCACCAGAATACGGCAGGTTTTCATAGCCGCTGCGTGCTTCTCCATTTTTTCTTTTTCATTTACATTTACATAGAGAGAAGAGGTATGTCCGTAACCGCCGTCAGCAACCAGCTGTTCTGCCTTCTCAATGGCCTCATCAAATGTCTTTGCCTTATACATTGCCAGCACCGGAGACAGCTTTTCATGTGCAAATTCTTCTTCAATATGAACGCTCTCAACCTCACCGATCAGGATTTTTGTGTCTTCCGGTACTTCAACCCCTGCAAGCTTTGCAATGGTTGCGGCCTTCTGCCCTACGATCTTGGCGTTTAAGGCGCCATTGATGATAATGGTCTTACGAACCTTATCAATCTCATTGCCCTTTAAGAAATAACAACCTCTGGCTCCGAATTCTTTTTTAACCGCATCATAAATACTTTCAAGTACTGTCACAGACTGCTCAGAAGCGCAGATCATACCATTATCAAAGGTCTTGGAATGAATGATCGAGCTGACAGCCATCTTTATATCCGCCGTATCATCAATAATGACAGGGGTATTACCTGCACCAACACCAAGAGCAGGTTTACCGGAAGAATAAGCGGCCTTTACCATTCCAGGGCCTCCGGTCGCCAGGATAATATCCGCACTTCTCATGACCTCATTGGTCAGTTCCAGGGACGGTACATCAATCCAGCCAATGATTCCCTCAGGTGCACCTGCTTTAACTGCAGCATCGAGAACTACTTTTGCAGCCGCAATCGTGGAATTCTTTGCACGGGGATGGGGGGAGATCATAATGGCGTTTCTGGTCTTTAAGCTGATAAGAGTTTTGAAAATAGCCGTTGATGTGGGATTGGTGGTTGGAATTACCGCCGCAACCAGACCAATGGGCTCTGCAATCTTCTTAATACCGTATGCCTTATCTTCTTCAATCACACCGCAAGTTTTAGTATCCTTAAATGTATTATAAATATATTCAGCCGCATAGTTGTTCTTAATAACCTTGTCCTCCACTACGCCCATGCCGGTTTCCTGGACAGCCATTTTTGCCAGAGGAATTCTCAGTTTATTGGCAGCACTTGCTGCTTCATAAAAAATCTTATCTACCTGCTCCTGAGTGAAGGTAGCAAATACTCTCTGGGCTTCCCTCATAGCTTCCATCTTGGCGATCAATGCATCTACATTATCTATGATCTGGGGAACCTTTACCTGTTCTTCTTTCTTTGCCATAATAACTTTCCTCCATTTTTAAATAAGTTAAATAGGTATTTTTATATCGATATATTTTTAACGATCTGCTGTGATATCATTATATGTTATTGTTATTTTTTTGTCAATATTATATTTCACAAAAATATACATGGTTCCTGTTTTTTTTTATTCAAAACTCATATTTTTAAAATAAATACAAGGATTCTTTTCTTCTTCCGGTATTAACAGGTCCATTGATCGGATTTAAAAACTTGGCAATCCTTATCATGTATGATATAGTAAGCCTTAGAATCAAAGGATTATGATGGAAATAAAATTATGTTACCTCATTCTCATCTTATATGGGTCAGATGAGATTATTTTTATAAAAGGATAAGGGGATTTTGGAATGATGAAAATTACCATTGGAATTGATCTTGGAGGGAGTACCACGAAAATTGTAGGATTTCAGGATAATAAATTAAAAATTCCTACTTTTGTCAAAGCTGACAATCCCATTGCTTCTCTCTTTGGGGCTCTTGGAAAATTTATTTATGAAAACAGCATCCAGTTAAATGAAATTGAAAAAATCATGATCACCGGGGTAGGCAGCGCTTACGTAGAACAGCCCTTGTACGGGATTCCTACTTATAAGGTAGATGAATTTACCTGCAACGGTTTGGGGGGACAATACTTTACGGGTCTGAATGACCTGATTGTTGTAAGCATGGGGACCGGAACCTCCCTGGTGCAGGTAAACGGGGATAAAATCATTCATACCGGAGGAATTGGTATTGGGGGAGGAACCATTCTTGGACTTTCAAGTCTTTTACTGAAAACCCAGGATATCTCTCAGATCATGGAGCTGGCAAGCCGAGGAAATTTAAGTAACATTGATTTGCAGATACAGGATATCTCAAAAACGCCTCTTCCCGGCCTCCCTCTTTCTGCTACAGCCTCTAACTTTGGCAAGGTACGTAGCCTTGTATCAGATGAGGACATCGCCATGGGAATCATCAATATGGTGCTTCAGGTCATTGGTAAATCTGCTATTTTATCTTCCCTGAACAGCAATATCACCAATTTTGTCATGACCGGAAACCTTGCAAAGTTCCCCCAGTGCAAAGAAATATTCCAATCTTTGGAAACCATGTTCCACGTCCATTTTATCATACCGGACCATGCGGAATATGGTACTGCCATCGGTGCTGCCCTAACTGAGGAACGACACATGGAAATGAGGCAGATTCCATCCCCGGAGGCCACACCTTCGTAGAATTATTGTAAACTAAATTCATAAAAGGAAGGTGCAGCAGACGCTGCACCTTCCTTTTATGAATGATATCCCAATGCCTGCTCCAAAGCATCTTTTTCCTCGCTTCCCAACAGGACATCTGTTTCTCCTCGTTCCACTTCCTTAATATAAACATAGCAGCCTTCCCTGCTGTGTACGGAATTTAAAACAAAACCAGAATTTGTATAATCAAGAATCGCCATAGCAAAGCTTAAATTTCCGCCCATCCCTTTGAACGCATTATATTTTATAAGTCCGAACTTCTGGAAAGCGCTTCTGTAATTTTTGTTGGTATTACGAAGGGAATCCTTATTGGCCCGGTCTTCTGCTTTTAATTCCGCAATATCCTCCATTTGCTCCATAATAATCTCTTCCAGGGTTTCCGCATCTTTTCCCCTCATAAAATAGTCGTATCTGCGGTACAGCTTTCTCATCTGAACCAGACATATGATTACGACGATCAGTAATATTATGGTTAGTACGGCTAATCCAATGATTAAAAAAGCAGGATCAACCGATAACTGATTCAATATACTGTTGTCCATTCTTTCGTCCTCGCTTCCATGATGTTATCTTATGGATTCTATCAACTCTACTATTCTTTCCAATTCTGCCTCAGAATAGTACTCAATTTCCACTCTTCCTTTATTTCTATCCTTCCGGTTTATGCTTACCTTTGTTCCCATAGCAGTTTTCATCCGGTCTTCCAATTCTCTGAAGATCAGGGAAATGCTCTCATCCTCATCCTTTTTTTCCTTTGGTTCCCTTTTCTTTGACATGGACTTAACTAATTTTTCCACTTCACGAACGCTTAAATTTTCTGAAACAATTTTTCCTGCGATCTGAAATTGTAGCTCCGGTTCATCAACAGCCAGCAGAGCCCTTGCGTGGCCACCTGTTATCTGGTTTTCAATAAGCATATCCTGAACTCTGTTGTCCAGCTTTAATAAACGCATGCTGTTCGTGATGGTTACTCTGTTTTTTGCCACCCTTGCTGCGATTTCTTCCTGCTTTAATCCAAATTCCTGCATCAGTCTCTGATATGCCTTGGCTTCTTCTATGGGATTTAGATCCTCTCTTTGTACATTTTCAATCAGTGCAATTTCCATTGACTGCTGCTTTGTATATTCCCGGATCACCACAGGCACTTCCTTCAGACCTGCCAGCTTAGCTGCTCTCCATCTTCGTTCTCCGGCTATAATTTCGTAGAAATCTCCTTTTCTCTGTACCAAAAGAGGCTGTAAAACACCATATTCCTTCATGGATTCTGCTAATTCCATGAGGGATTCCTCCCGAAACTCTGTTCTTGGCTGATGGTGATTTGGTTCAATGGAAGATAATTTAAGGAACAGTCCTTTTCCTGTTTCCTGCTCCTCTTCTCCATTTACTGTTTTTACCACGGCTTGTTCCTGCTTTGGATGGCTTTTCAGCTCCTGATCCTCTGCAACAGATTCCATTACTTCATCTCCGAATATTGCACCAAGGCCTTTTCCTAAACCCGTTCTCTTTGCCATAATTATAAATCTTCTCCTCTGCTTATTACTTCAGCCGCCAGTAACCGGTAGCTTTCCGCTCCTGCTGATCTGGAATCATATAAATTAATCGGCATTCCATGGCTGGGAGCCTCTGCCAGTCTGACATTTCTGGGTATAATGGTTTTATAGATATTCTGGTTTAAATTGTTCTTTACACTTTCTACAACTTCCAGAGATAGATTTGTCCTGGCATCGTACATGGTGAAAACCACTCCCTCCATTTCAAGAGCAGGATTCAGTTTCTTTTTCACCAGATTTACGGTCTTTAATACCTGACTTAATCCTTCTAACGCATAATATTCACATTGAATTGGCACTAATACGGTATTCGCAGCTGTTAAGGCATTAATTGTCAATAGATTCAATGACGGAGGACAATCTATGATAATAAAATCATAGTGCTTCTTGATTTTTTCAAGATATGTTTTGAGGAGTGTTTCCTTGTTTTCGATTTCCAATAATTCTATCTCTGCGCCCGCCAAATCCACATTAGATGGAAGCAAATCTAAATTTTCCTGAACATTGGTAATCAGACATTCTTCAATTTCACACTC
Source organism: [Clostridium] saccharolyticum WM1 (assembly GCF_000144625.1). Taxonomy (NCBI): domain Bacteria; kingdom Bacillati; phylum Bacillota; class Clostridia; order Lachnospirales; family Lachnospiraceae; genus Lacrimispora; species Lacrimispora saccharolytica. Next base: position 4,651,889 of record NC_014376.1, read on the forward strand.
TCCTACCAACAGATCGTATACGGTTCGTTCAATGGAACTCTTCTCGATCCCCAATCCGCTGGTTTCGTTTCCTTGTGGATCAAAATCCACAGCCAATACCCGCTGTCTTGATTCCGCAAGACAAGCTGATAGATTGATTGCAGTCGTCGTTTTACCGACTCCGCCTTTCTGGTTTGCTATCGCAATGATTCTTCCCATTTTAGTTTTCTCCTGTTACTACATCCGGAAATTGCAGTTCAAAGTAGAGTATAGCATACTTTATTTTTTTTTCCTATGGTTTCCTGTAAAAAAAATCTATAAATTACAAAAAATGTTTCACGTGAAACATTTTTTCGTTCTCATCCCTGGCTTTCGATCTTATATGGCCAAGTTTTAAGAATAAATTAATATGTTAGGCGTTGTAAGTCTATATTGATTATATTATAATAAGAAAAGATCAACCTATTTCAGGAGGTAGAGTATGAAAACAAAGAACAAATTATTGACCTTGCTTATTTTATCTGCCAGCACAGCTGCTGCTACTGCTGTCATTAATAAATGTATTAAATATTCCGCCACATCGAAAAACATATTATCAGATTCCAAATCTCTGTGTTATAAATGGCGTTTCGGTAACATTCATTATACAAAAGCAGGTACCGGAAAACCACTTTTACTTATTCATGATTTGACAACCTGTTCCAGCGGATACGAATGGAATCAGATGATAAGTCATTTAAAGGAACAATATACCGTATACACGGTGGATCTGCTGGGATGCGGACGATCTGAAAAACCGGATCTGACCTATACCAATTATCTCTATGTTCAAATGATATCAGATTTTATTAAGTCGGAAATAGGACATCGAACCAATGTGATCGCATCAGGATCATCTTCCGCCCTGGTTGTCATGGCCTGCAATCAATCTCCGGAACTTTTTGATCAAATGATGCTGATCAACCCTGACACATTACTTGCATGCAGCCAGATTCCAAATAAACATGGAAAAGTCTACAAGTTTATTTTGGACTTACCTGTATTGGGAACACTGCTCTACCATATTGCTACCAGCAAACAGGCAATTATGGAAGAATTTGCTACTAATTATTACTACAATCCATATTCTGTAAAAACCTCTCTGGTGGATGCATACTATGAATCAGCCCATTTAGGAGATTCCCCTAAATCTTTATATGCCAGTGTAAAATGCAATTATACCAAGTGTAACATAGTAAATGCTCTAAAGAAAATCAACAACAGCATTTACATCATTGGGGGATGTGAAATAGAAAACATCAGTGAAATGATTCGTGAATATCAGATTTACAATCCAGCCATAGAAAGTTCCCTGATCAGTAATTCCAAATTACTTCCTCAATTAGAAAATCCTTCTGAACTATATCATGTCATTCAAATGTTCTTTGTTTAAAAATATTCATAGTCGTAAAAATAATGTTTCACGTGAAACATCCATTGTATTTTGTTTAAGTTGACAGCTGATGGATGTTTCACGTGAAACATTTTATTTTAATGGTTCTTTTGACGGCAATCCGGCTTTTCTTGGATACTTTTTAGAAGTGCCATGATTCTTAACGATCTTTACCAAGGATCTTTCAACCTCTGTTCCAGGAAGTAAAAATGTTTTTACCTCTTCCACATTTCCTCCCAGTAAAAAGATGGCATGCTTTGCTGCTCCCAATTCTTCCTCTATCTTTCCGGATTTATATGGAATAAAATAACCGCCTGGTTTTACAAATGGCATGCAATATTCAGATAATGTACTAAGGTTTGCAACCGCCCTGGAAAGACAAAGATCATACTGTTCCCGGTGAAGAGGATCTCTTCCAAGATCTTCTGCTCTTCCATGAATGGCTTCGATTTCTTTCAGTTCCAGACGGTTAATTGCTTCATTTAAGAAATTGATTCTCTTATTTAAGGAATCCATCAAGGTAATTTTTAAATCAGGAAATGCAATTTTTAAAGGGATTCCTGGAAAACCTGCTCCTGTTCCTACATCAATGATCCTATAATTTTTTGTTCTCATCTCTTTCACTGCCTTTACCAGGGACAAGCTATCAACAAAGTGCTTTGTGATCACTTCATCCATTTCAGTAATTGCAGTTAAATTCATAAATTTATTCCATTCAATTAATAATTGGAAATAATCATAAAATTGATTTATTTGGTAATTTTTTAATTCGATAGATAATAAATTCAATTCATTCTGAAACTTTTCTTCAAATGCACCTGTCATCATGATTCCTCATTCTTTCTTTTCCAGACTCTTCTGATAACGAAGCTGCTCCAGAAAAACAAGTAAAACAGATATATCTGCCGGTGATACGCCGGATATTCTGGATGCTTGTCCAATGGACATGGGCTTATACAGATTCAGCTTCTGGATGGCTTCTCTTCTAAGGCCCTTTACGGAAGAATAGTCAAATTCCACATCCAGCCTTTTATTCTCCAGCTTTTTGTACTGGATTACCTGCTGTTTCTGCCTGCGGATATATCCATCATACTTAATGTTAATATTGACCTGCTCGATAACATCTTCCGGAAGCAAAGGTCTTTGATTGTCAATATTAGTTAACATAATATAATCCAATTCCGGTCTTCTTACCAGTTCTGCCAAGGTCGTTCCGGTCTTAAGAGGAGTGCTCCCGTTTTCTTCCAAAAACGCCTGGACTTCTCTGGATGCTCCTATATTAGTTGATTCCAGACGCCGGATTTCTTCCTCAATCAACCGTTCCTTTTCCAGAAGTTTTTCATATTGCTCATGGCTTATGAGTCCAATATCATGACCGATTTTCATCAAGCGGAGATCCGCATTATCCTGACGCAGCAAAAGTCTGTATTCCGCTCTGGAGGTCATCATACGGTACGGCTCATGGTTTTCCTTAGTGACAAGGTCATCGATGAGTACGCCGATATAAGCCTGAGAACGATCCAGTACCACCTGTTCTCTGCCCAATAATTTCATGGCAGCATTTACTCCTGCCATAAAGCCCTGAACCGCCGCCTCCTCATATCCCGAGCTTCCATTAAACTGGCCGCCGCAAAACAATCCTCTGATGGACATAAGTTCCAGGGTTGACTTCAGTTGTCTGGAATTGATGCAGTCGTATTCTATGGCATATGCATTTCTGACAATCCTCACATTCTCCAGCCCTGGAACAGTCCGGTACATGGCATACTGGACATCTTCAGGCAAGGAGCTGGACATACCGGCTAAATACATTTCATTGGTAAAAAGCCCCTCCGGCTCTACAAAGACCTGATGACGTTCCTTATCAGAAAATTTTACGACCTTATCTTCAATGGATGGACAATATCTAGGCCCGGTGCCTTCGATGGCTCCGGAATATAAGGGTGAACGGTCTATATTTTCCCGAATGATCTGATGGGTATTTTCATTGGTATAAGTAAGCCAGCAGGAAACCTGATCTTTTTGCAAGGCTTTCCTGTCTGTGGAAAAGGAGAAGGGCACCACTTTCTCATCTCCAAACTGCTCTTCCATCCTGGAAAAATCTATGCTTCTCTTGTCCACCCGGGCTGGAGTTCCTGTCTTAAAACGCAGCATTTCGATCCCATGTTCCTTTAAGGAATCCGTGAGATGATTGGCTGCCTTAAGGCCGTTAGGCCCTGTATACTCACTTACATCCCCGTAAATGCACCTTGCTTTTAAATAAGTACCTGTTGCCAGAACTGCCGCCTTGCAATGATAAACTGCTCCGGAAATGGTCTTAACTCCCGTAAGAGTCCCATCCTCTACTATGATTTCGGAAACCTCTGCCTGCCTTATGGTCAGATGGTCTGTATTCTCCAGAGTCATTCTCATGGCTCTGGAATATTCCTGCTTGTCCGCCTGAGCCCTTAAGGAATGAACAGCCGGCCCTTTGGACTGGTTTAACATTTTGGACTGGATAAAGGTTTTATCGATATTTTTTCCCATTTCCCCTCCTAAGGCATCCAGTTCCCTTACCAGATGGCCCTTGGAGCTTCCGCCTATATTGGGGTTGCATGGCATCAGCGCTATGCTGTCCACGCTGACAGTAAACATAATGGTTTCAAGCCCCAGCCTTGCACAGGCCAGAGCCGCTTCACAGCCCGCATGGCCCGCACCCACTATGACTACATCATAAAACTCTTCTAAATGCTGCATTTTGTACTCCTCTCCTATTTTCACCCATGTTCTCTTAATCCAGAACATCTTCTGCCAGTATTTTAAACGTTCCTGCATACTTATTAGACCTTATCCATCCTGGTCCACCCTTTTCCGGACAGTAAGGTATGAATTTCAGCCCGTATATTTATTTACCCATACAAAACTTACGGAATATTTCATTTACCAGATCATCTTCCACCGATTCTCCCAGGATGGTTCCTAACTGCTCATAGGCATCCATTAAATCAATGGAATAAAAATCCTCAGGCATCTCATTTCTTACGCTTTGTTCCACCATGGAAAGACTCTTAAGCGCTTCCAGAAGGGCATTTTTATGTCTTACATTGGTGATATAAACCTGATCATTAAAATCAATCTCACCATGATAAAACATGGCCTTAATCTCATTCTCCAGGTTCCCGATCCCCAGCCGTTCCTTTGCAGAAATAGGAATCACCTGATGTCTGGTCCTCATTTTTAACATATCCTCCGTTACCACAGGAATAAGATCTGTCTTATTTAAAAGTACCACTGCTTTCCTGCTTTCTATGAATGTTAAAATCTCCTCATCATTTTCATCAAGAGGACAGGAACCATCCACCACATAAATGATCAAATCTGCTTCCTGAGCTGCACTTCTAGCCTTTTCAACGCCGATTTTCTCTACCACATCCTGAGTATCCCGGATTCCTGCCGTATCTATGATATTAAGGCTTAGATCCTCCAGCCGGATCTGCTCCTTTAAAGTATCTCTGGTGGTCCCAGCAATATCTGTTACAATCGCCCGTTCCTCACCCACAAGAACATTTAAAAGAGAAGATTTTCCCGCATTTGGCTTTCCTAAAATAACAGTTTCAATACCCTCTGATAAAACTCTTCCGTTATCCGAGGACTTAATAAGAAGGTTCAGCTCCTCCTTAATAGGTTCCAATGTTTTCAAAAGAAGCTCCTGGTACCCATCCAGGGAAATGTGCTCAGGATCATCAAGAGCAGATTCGATAAAGGCAATTTGATAGATGATTTTCTCTCTCATATCCTTTATTTTCCTGGATACAGCTCCCTCCAGCTGACTGACCGAAGATTTTAAGGCATAATTGTTTTTCGCATGGATGACATCAATGACGGCCTCTGCCTGAGACAGATCCACCCTGCCGTTTAAAAACGCCCTTTTGGTAAATTCTCCAGGCTCTGCGGGCCTGGCTCCGTATTTTAACACTGTCTCCAGAATCCTTTTGGTCACAAGGACTCCTCCATGGCAGTCGATCTCAACCGTATCTTCTGCCGTATAGCTGCGGGGTCCTTTCATAATAAGAACCAGTACCTCATCAATGATCTCATCCCCATCATAAATGCATCCGTAATGAATGGTGTGAGACGGCTCTAAGGAAAGCTTTTTCTCTCCATTTCCCTTTGCCTTAAAAATTCGATCTATTATTTGAAATGACTCTTCGCCGCTGATCCTTACGATCCCGATCCCGGAACTGGACATAGCCGTGGCGATGGCCGCTATTGTATTCATTTTCATTGTTTGTCTCCTAATGAATCATCCGGTTATATCTGCATTTCCCGTTGATTCACAAATTAAAGATTGGAAGACGTTTTTCTATCATACAAACGTCGATCCGTAAATAGCCGCATTCTAAAGAAAAGGGGCGAGGTGCCTTCCGACAGCCCCAACCCCTCATGATTGTTTGTTTATTTATCTTTATCCTGATTCCGGTCCTTTTTGGAATAATCCTTTTTTAAGGAAATAACAACATGCCTGAATGGCTCTTCTCCGTCACTTCTAGTAACAACAAACTTATCATTCTGAAGTGCGGAATGAATGATCCTTCTTTCATAAGGATTCATTGGTTCCAGAGAAACGGAACGTCTTGTCCGCTTTACCTTATAAGCAATGTTTTTTGCCAGGGTTTCCAGAGTCTCTTTTCTCCGCTCCCTGTAATTTTCCGTATCAAGCTTTACCCTGATATAATCTTCATTTTCCTTGTTTAATACAAGGCTGACCAGATACTGCAGAGAATCTAAGGTCTGTCCTCTCTTGCCTATTAAAATTCCCATGTCATCTCCTGACATGTTAATGGATAGCTCTTTTTCCTTTTCATGATAGGCTGCTTCCATATGGACCCCTAAATCCATAGCGCCGAACACATCGGAAAGAAATGTCACCGCCTTATCTTCCAAGGTCTCTTTCTTCTTTGCACGGATGATAGCCGGTTTTGAACCGATAATTCCCAGAATACCATTACTTCCCTTATCAACAATCTCATACTCCAGCTTATCACTGGTTGTCCCTAATTCGATTAATGCCTTTGTAATCGCTTCATCTACGGTTTTTGCTGAAACTGTAATCATATCCATAGGTCACCCCTCCTATTTATTATTGTGCTTTTCGTTGTACTTCTCAACCATCCTCGCCTTTGATGCAATGCTGCCCGGATTTGAGGTTCCGTTGTTATAATAATCGTTGGAAGCCTTAACCTGTTCCTTTGTCTTTTCAGCCTTGGCATTCATCTCAGCCTCCGCCTTTTCATTGGAAGCCTGAAGATTCTTTAAGTTGGCTGTGGCATTCTGGGCAACTCGCTGAGGAGGAAGTCCCTTCTTGGCACGCTTTTTATTGGCTTTTTCCACGTTCTTTTTGATCATCTCATCCATATCAATCTGGTTTAAATGACGGTTTACAGCAACCTGCTGGATGATCTGGAACACGCTGGAAGCAATCCAGTAAATACCAATACCTGATGCAAAAGTAAAACAGAAAAATACAGACATCAGAGGCATGATCGTATTCATGCTCTTCATGGATTGAGCCATAGTATTATTCTCATCATTTCCATGTTGCGGCTGATTCACTGTCATCAGCCTGGTACTGAACCACTGGCTGAGACCGGCCAGAATTGGAATGAGAATGGCAAGGCTGAAATGGAAGCCTCCTCCCGGCGGAAACAATACGCTTGATGGCGTAGAGGCCAGATTGATTCCCAGGAACGAATTCATATGGGAGATCTGAGCTGCATTAACAGCAATCGTTTCCTTAATGGAAGGAAATAATACCTGCAAAGAACTCCACTGGCTGGGATTTAACTGATAAAGGTAATCTACCATCCCATTGCTGCTTGAAAGACTTCCAATTCTTGAAAGATTGATTTTATTATCTGCGGCAAACTGTGTCAGCATCCCCACATGGTCCACCCCAAGGGAATTAATCGCAGTCACCACATTTTCATATACTGCCTTAACACTTTGTACATAGGCAGGAATATGATAAATGACCTGATACAGGGCAAAAAGAATCGGCATCTGTATGACAAGCTGCACACAGCCTCCTGTCATGGAAGTTCCGTATTTCTCATAAACTGCCTGAACCTCCACATTCTGCCTTCTCATGGATTCCTGGTCAGTTTTTCCTTTATACTTCGCCTGGATCGCTGAAATTTCCGGCTGCATGACGCTCATAAGCTTTGATGACTTCTGCTGCTTTAACGTCAGCGGAAACATAAGAAGCTTTGTTACAAGAGTAAATAAAATAATACATAAACCAATATTCTGAATGCCGAACGTGCTGGTCAGCTTAAACAGCCAATCCATAATAACACCCAGAACGGTTGCAAACGGCCCCAGGATGCCTCCTACCTTAGTCAGTACTAAGAATTCCAATGAACTACCTCCTCATCTGTTACGGAACTGGATCATAACCGCCTTTTGCAAATGGATTACACCGAAGTATCCTTTTGCAAGCCAAAAATGTACCTTTCAACACACCGTACTTTGTAAGTGCCTCAATGGCGTATTGAGAACACGTAGGCGTGTAAATGCAGTGAGTTCTTATTTTCAGAGGAGAAAGATATTTCTGATATCCTCTGATCAACAATATCATGACTTTCTTTACCATAAGATCACTTCGATTCTTTTTTTAAAATGTTATGAAGTCCGCACAAGTGCAGATATGCACTTTCGATTGTTTTGTAATTTTCTTCCTTTGCCGCTGCTCTTACAACGACTACGATGTCTAATCCCGTCTCCACCATGTCCTCATGAAGCCTGAAGCTTTCTCTGATTAATCTGGTTATGCGATGTCTTACAACGCTGTTGCCTACCTTCCTGCTGACGGATATCCCGATTCTGGTTTCCGGCCGGTCCGTTTTTTTGATGTACATCACAAGAAGCTTGTTGGCAAGGGATCTTCCGTTTTGATAAACTTCCTGAAAATCCCTGTTTTTTTTAATTGAATTAAAATGTTTCATGAAACTTTTTTCCTATCTCCTGTCCACGTTTTTAGGACAGAGCCACACCGTCTTACCGGGTGTAAAGGTATTTTCCTGTTTCCCGGAATTTGAGAAAAGAAAAGGCCACAATTACTTGCGGCCTGGTCCATTAAGCTGATAATTTTGCTCTTCCTTTTGCTCTTCTTGCGGCTAAAACTTTTCTTCCGCCTGGAGTGCTCATTCTGGCTCTGAAACCATGAACTTTGGATCTCTGTCTCTTCTTTGGCTGAAACGTCATCTTCATAATCTACGGACACCTCCTCTTGTTACAATAGCTTATCATAGGCAATATGATGAAACATATTGAGACTATTTTAATTAAACATCGTTTCAATTATATAGAACAAAAGATGGTTCGTCAAGGGAAAATTGTATTTTTTCTTTTGAAACCTGTAGGATTACAATACATGTGTTACAACTGAATAATTAAAAAGACGGAAATACCATTTCTGTGTTATATTTTAATCGCCAAACCAAAACACAAACAGAAAGAGGTATCTCCGCATGGCTAGTATAACACAAGATATGAGGTTTCGTCTATCACTCCTTAATTATGCCCAAAAACATGGTGTCTCTAAAGCTGCCATCAAGTACAAGACCAACCGGCAGTATATCTACCGCTGGAAACGGCGCTTTGACGGCTCTATTGAATCCCTCAGGGAGCGATCCAGGCGACCTCTTCACCATCCCAACCAGCATTCCTCTGAGGAAATCAAGTTGATTCTGGATATGCGTAAGCGCAATCCTCATGCTGGCCTGGTTGTTTTCTGGGTGAAACTTATGCAGCGGGGGTATTCACGCTCAATTCCAGGCTTATACCGATTCCTCAAAAAGCAGGGTATTATGGCTGTTAAGCCTCCTAACCCTAAGTATATCCCAAAGCCGTACGAACAAATGAATTATCCCGGCCAGCGGCTGCAAGTAGATGTAAAATTCGTTCCCTCTGCCTGCTTAAAGACAGTCAGGTTATTGGGAAGCATTTTTTTCAATATACAGCCATTGATGAGTATTCCAGGTGGCGTTTTGTAGAAGCCTTTGAGGAACACAACACCTATTCCTCCGCCCAGTTTCTGGATCATCTGGTAAAGGCCTTCCCTGCTCAGATTGAATGCATTCAGACTGACAATGGTACGGAATTTACGAACCGCTTTACCACTCACAGGGAGAAACCAACTCTATTTCAGGTTCATCTGGAACGGTATGGCATAAAGCATAAGCTGATCCGGCCGTTTACTCCCCGGCACAATGGCAAGGTAGAACGGAGTCATCGCAAGGACAATGAGCGTTTCTATGCCACCCATACGTTTTATAGCTTTCAAGATTTCGCTAAGCAACTAAAGCTATACAACAGCAGGAGCTATAACTGCTTTCCCATGCGTCCTTTGGGATGGAAAACTCCGCGGCAAGTACTCATGAATTATTTGGCGGTGAGTGTAACACATGATTGACAAACCTACAAAATTGTATTTTTTCTTTTGAAACCAATGCTCTCCCGGCTTTTTTGCGGAGCATTCCGGATACCGGATCAGAGATATAACAGGCTTCCCTGCCCAGTATTACCCTTTCATGGCCTTAAATAAAGCCTGTGTGACCGCTACCGTAAGAATCCCAGCCACAATGGCCTCAGGAATTCCGTTGATGCATATAATTCCTATAATTACGGAATAAATACCTTCCGTCAATCCTTTCGCCGCCTGACCGTATTCTTTACCAAAAAATAAATAAATCAGATTCATTACCAAAAGAGTATTGGTTAATGATCCGGCCACCCCTGCAGCCGCCAAAGCAATGGTCCTCTTACCGCTTTTTCCACCCAAAGCTTTTAACACCGCCCGAAATACATAATAGGCCACAATTCCGATAAGGATCCTGGGTACCATGCAAATGATCAGGCTTCCGATATTTCCTCCGTACTCTCCCACTTTGATAAACGGGGAAAACACAAAGGATGTAGGATTGGGCATGTTGGTATTTTTCCACAAACTGGTGAATCCGAATACCATTCCCAAAAATCCGCCATATTTTGGTCCAAGAATAATGGCTCCAATTATGACCGGAACGTGAATGATGGTGGCGTTCATAAATCCCAAAGGTATGTACCCTAAGGGCGTAAACGCCAGGATGACGATAATGGCAACAAATACGGCTGCCAGTACCAGGCTACGGGTTTTGTTTTCAATATTCATTTTTTTTCCTCCTGTGCTACTGTTCTTTTATAAAGATACAATGCATCTGGTTACATGTGCATTATATTATAGAAAGCTTTGATCCGTCAATCCGCGTCAGGAAATTTACGCCCATTTTGTTAATTTACATAAACTTATCAACATTATGGGGATAACTTGTGGAAAACTCTATGGATATTATCTTGATAAACGTCGTTTTATTCACAGGCCTGTCCTGAAAGTCCAAATAAATCCACTTTTCTGGGATGTGAATAACCAAACTTATAAAAATAACCTTTTTTGTGGACAACTCTCTCTCCGGATGATTATCAACACATGATTCACATGCAATACACATCCTCTGCACATACTTATCCACAATTTTTTTCTATTATCATTGAAA